>CAZHLV010000054.1:0-26120 GCA_964533415.1 uncultured Hyphomicrobiales bacterium | reverse complement strand
GCGCGATATCTTCCGCTGATGCCCCGAACTCCATGGCAAGTCCCGCCTCGCCAATCAATTCACCGGCAAAGGGCCCGACAATATGAACACCCAGAACCCGGTCCGATGTAGCATGGGCAAGAATCTTGACAAAGCCCTGCGCCGCATTCATTGCCCGCGCCCGCCCGTTTGCGGTAAAGGGAAAAGTACCGCTGTTGTAATGTATCCCTTCAGCTTCCAAGGCCTCTTCAGTTTTACCCACGGACGCAATCTCCGGCGATGTATAGACAACCCCCGGGATGGTTTCGTAATTGACATGCCCGGCCTGCCCGCACAGGATTTCCGCCAGCGCAAGACCTTCATCTTCCGCCTTGTGCGCCAGCATCGGCCCCGCGATTACATCGCCGATGGCGTAAATCCCACCTGCCGTGGTGGCGAACTTGGCGTCGGTGACAATGCGCCCGCGCTCATCAAGATCAACCCCCGCGTCTTCCAGCCCCAGCCCTTGCGTATAGGGAATGCGCCCGATCGCCACCAGGACCACATCCGCCTCGATCTCCCTGGCCTCACCGCCCCTGGCCGGTTCGATACGCACGCCAAGGGATGTCTTGCCCTTTTCAATCCCGGCAACCTTCATGCCCAGGTTGAGCCTGAAACCCTGTTTTTTCAAAATCCGGGTGAATTGCCTGACCACCGCGCCATCCATGCCGGGCAGGATCTGGTCAAGAAACTCGACCACCTCGACCTGCGCCCCGAGCCGCCGCCATACCGATCCCAGCTCCAGCCCGATAACCCCGGCGCCCACCACCACAAGACGTTCAGGCACCTTGTCCAGAGCCAGCGCCCCGGTCGAGGTCACAATGCGCTTTTCATCGATCTCGATACCCGGCAACTCCGCCGAAGCCGAACCGGTGGCAATGACAATATGCTTGGCGCCAAGTTCCTTCACCTTGCCGCCACCAAGAACCACCTCCAGCTTGCCCCGCCCGGTAATACGCGCCTTGCCTGTGATTGAGGTGATCTTGTTCTTCCTGAACAGATACTCCACCCCCGATGTATTGCCCTTCACCACGCTGTCCTTGAACGCCATCATGGCCTTCAAATCGAGCCTGGGCGCGGAAGTCGAAAACCCGATCCCTTCAAACCCCTGCGCCGCCTCCTCAAACCGCTCGGAGGCATGCAGCAACGCCTTGGACGGGATACAGCCCACATTCAGGCATGTCCCGCCCGGCGTTGCGCGCTTTTCAACGACAGCTACACCCAGCCCCAGTTGCGCCGCCCGAATGGCGCAAACATAGCCCCCCGGCCCGGCGCCGATAACCACAAGATCAAATTCGTCCATCTCACATCCCCTTTAAAGATCAAGCGTCAGGCGCTGCGGATCTTCAATACATTCCTTGACCCGCACAAGGAACGTCACCGCCTCCTTGCCGTCAACGATCCGGTGGTCATAGGAAAGCGCCAGATACATCATCGGGCGGATCACCACCTCGCCATTGACCGCCATGGGCCGCTGCTGGATCTTGTGCATTCCCAAAATGCCCGATTGCGGGGCGTTCAAAATGGGCGTGGACATGAGCGAACCATAAATACCGCCATTGGTAATGGTGAACGTGCCGCCCAGCATGTCCTCGATCCCCAGCTTGCCCTCGCGCGCCCGCCCGCCCAGTGACGCAATGGTCTTTTCGATCCCGGCAAAGCTGAGCTCATCGGCGTCCCGCACCACCGGAACCACGAGCCCCCGCTCAGTGCCCACCGCCACGCCGATATTGTAGTAGTTCTTGTACACCAGATCATCACCGTCGATCTCGGCATTCACGGCCGGAATGTCTTTCAGGGCGGCAACACAGGCCTTTACAAAAAAGCTCATGAAACCCAGCTTGATGCCGTGTTTTTTCATGAACAGGTCCTTGTAGCTGGCGCGCAGATCCATGATCGGCCCCATATCCACCTCGTTAAAAGTGGTCAGCATGGCGGGGGTGTTTTGCGCCTCCTTCAGCCTTGTGGCGATGGTCTTGCGCAGCCGGGTCATGCGCACCCGCTCCTCGCGCCCCTGCGGCGCCGATACAGCCTCGCTCGCCGGCGGGTTCGCGGCAACCGCCGGGGCCACATCGGCAAGCGCCGCCAGAACATCCCCCTTCACCAGCCGCCCGTCCTTGCCCGTCCCTTCAATGGCCGAAGGATCAAGATCATTTTCCTCCACGATCTTGCGTACCGACGGGGCAAGACGGGTTCCCGCTTCAGCAGGGGTCGGCGCTGCCGCCGGTTCCTGCGCTTTTGCGCCTTTGGCTGCTTCACCGGGAGTCAATATCCCCAGCAGGGCGCCAACCTCGACCGTCGCCCCGTCCTCAGCCACAATGGATTCCAGAACCCCCGAGGCCGGCGCCGGCACCTCCACCGTGACCTTGTCCGTTTCAAGCTCAACCAGCGGCTCATCCACCGCAATCGCCTCACCGGGCTTGACGAACCATTGGGCCACCGTTGCCTCGGTAACCGATTCACCTAATGTCGGAACCTTGATTTCCATAATGAATGTCCTTGTTTCCTCAGTCTTCAACACGCAGGGCATGGTCAACAAGCTCGCGTTGCTGTTTGATATGTTTGGAGAGCAGCCCCGTCGCGGTTGAAGCTGCGGCATGACGCCCCGAATAAAGCGGCGTAACCTGTTTCGCCCCCAGCCGGGTCAGGAGCCACTCGATACGCTCGCGAATAAAGAACCACGAGCCCATGTTCTGCGGCTCTTCCTGGCACCACATGATCTGGGCATTGGGGAACCGCCCCAGTTCCTTGAGCAGGGCGCGAATCGGGAAGGGATAGAGCTGTTCCACCCGCATCAGGTAAACATCATCAATGCCGCGCTGCTCGCGTTCCTCGAAAAGATCGTAATAGACCTTGCCGGTGCACAACACGACCCGGCGGATCTCCTTGTCCGCCTTGAGCCTGAAAGGCGGATTTTTCGCAATCTCCAGCCCGTCCCACAACACCCGGTGAAAGCTGGTCTGGCCGGAAAAATCTTCCAGGTCAGAGATCACCCGCTTGTGCCGGAGCAGGCTCTTGGGCGCCATCAGGACAAGCGGTTTACGGAAAGAGCGGTGAATCTGCCGCCGCAGGATATGAAAGTAATTGGCCGGGGTCGTCACATTGGCCACCTGCATGTTGTACTCGGCACAAAGTTGCAAATAGCGCTCCAGCCGCGCCGAGGAATGCTCCGGTCCCTGCCCCTCATAGCCATGCGGCAACAGCATCACCAGCCCGCTCATGCGCAGCCATTTTTCCTCTCCCGCGGAAAGGAACTGGTCCACCACGACCTGCGCCCCGTTGGCAAAATCGCCAAACTGCGCCTCCCACAGCACCAGCGCATTGGGCTCGGCCAGCGAATAGCCATATTCAAATCCCAGAACCGCCTCTTCAGAAAGCATGGAATTGACCACCTCGAACACCCCCTGCCCCTCGCGCACGTGATGCAGCGGGGTATAGCGGTTCTCGTTTTCCTGGTCGGTCAGCACGCTGTGGCGCTGGGAAAACGTGCCGCGCTCAGAATCCTGCCCGACAAGGCGCACCGTATAGCCCTCATGCACCAGCGAACCAAAGGCCAAGGATTCAGCCGTTGCCCAGTCAATCCCCTTGCCCGTTGAAACAGCATCCTTGCGCGCCTTGTAGATACGCCGGATCGTGCGGTGAGCACTGAAACCTTCCGGGATATCGGTAATCCGCTCGCCAATCTTGTGCAAAACCGGTTCCTCAACACTGGTCTGCCCCTGCACATGCCTGCCGTCATGCAAAGAAAAACCTTGCCATTTTCCGCCCAGCCAATCGGCTTTTTCCGGCTTGTAATCCGCCGCGCTTTCAAATTGCCGATCAAGATGATTACGAAACGCCTGCCTGCCCATCTCGAGATCACCGCGTGAAATCACCCCTTCACGGATCAGTCTTTGCCCGTAAATCTCGACCACCGTGGGATGATCGGCGATTTTCTTGTACATCAAGGGTTGGGTAAAGGCCGGTTCATCCCCTTCATTATGACCAAAACGGCGGTAGCAGAACATGTCAATCACGAAAGGCTTGCCAAATTTCTGCCGGAACTCGGTGGCCACCTTGGCGCAATAGACAACCGCTTCCGGATCATCCCCGTTGACATGCAGTATAGGCGCCTGAAAGCCCTTGGCGATATCACTGGGATAGGGCGATGAACGCGAAAACCGCGGATTGGTGGTAAAGCCGATCTGGTTATTGACGATAAAATGGATCGAGCCGCCGGTGCGGTGCCCGCGCAGCCCCGAAAGCCCGAAACATTCCGGCACCACCCCCTGCCCGGCAAAGGCCGCATCACCGTGCAGCAAAAGAGGCAAGACCGAAAGGCGCTTTTCATCACCGCGCTGGTCCTGCTTGGCCCGCACCTTGCCCAGCACAACCGGGTCAACGATTTCCAGGTGCGACGGGTTGGCGGTAAGCGAGAGATGAACGCTGTTGCCATCGAAGATCCGGTCCGAGGAAGCTCCCAGATGGTATTTCACATCCCCCGAGCTTTCAATTTCCTCCGGATTGGCCGCCACGCCAAGAAATTCGGAAAACAGCGCCCGGAACGGCTTGTCCATCACATTGCCAAGCACATTGAGCCGCCCGCGATGCGGCATGCCCAGAACGATCTCCTTCAGCCCCATATGCCCGCCGCGCTTGATGATCTGCTCCAGCGCCGGCACCAGCGACTCGCCGCCATCAAGGCCAAAGCGCTTGGTGCCGCGATATTTCAGCCCGAGAAATTTCTCAAAGCCTTCCGCCTCGATGAGCTTGTTGAGAATGGCCTTTTTGCCATTCTCGGTAAACCGGATTTCCTTGTCCGCCCCCTCGATGCGTCGCTGGATCCACGCCTTTTCTTCCGGATGGGCAATATGCATGAACTCAACCCCGACCTTGCCGCAATAGGTCCGGTGCAAAATATCGTAAATCTGGTTGATCGTGCCAAATTCCAGCCCCAGCACATGGTCAAGAAAAATCGGCCGGTCCCAGTCTCCGGCAAGAAACCCATAGGTCTCCGGCTGCAATTCAGGATGGGGCAGCTTATTGTCCAGTTGCAGCGGATCCAGGTCCGCCTCAAGATGCCCGCGCACCCGAAATGTGCGGATCATCATCAAGGCCCGGATCGAATCCACCGTGGCGGCGCGTATTTGCGCATCGGTCAGTTCCACCCCGCCGCTCCGGGCTGTCTTGCCGATCTTGCCGGCGATATCCTCGGCTTTTTTTGGCCAATCCCCGTCAAGAGCATGAACAAGCTCACCGCCCGGCACAGGCGGCCAGTCGGTCCGCGCCCAGCTTGGCCCGCCAGCTTCCTTTTCAACCTGGGTTTTGTTGTCTTTCAGATTAATGAAAAAAGCCCGCCACGCCGAAGATACATCTCCGGGGTTATCCATATAGCGGGCATAAAGATCCTCAATATAGGCGGCATTTGCCCCGTTGAGGAAAGATGTGCTTGCCAGCACATCATTCTTGCTCTGCCTGGTCATTTTTATCCGGCACGTCCCGCGCCGCCTTTGCCGCATGCTTCCCGTTTGGGTTTGCCGGAAGCTGAAGGGATATCCCATCGGCTTCCGGTTCAAGTATTGTCACTAAAACGCAATCTTCCGGCCCGCGCAAGCCTTTTAGGAATTTAACAATTCCATTAAAGTCGTGCCAATGCTGGCCGGGCTGTCGGCGACTTTAATCCCGGCGCTTTTCATCGCCTCGATCTTGTCTTCCGCGCCGCCCTTGCCACCTGAAATGATGGCCCCCGCATGGCCCATCCGCCGCCCCGGAGGTGCGGTCAGCCCGGCGATAAAGCCCACCACCGGCTTCTTGATTTTTGAAATTTTAAGGAATTCCGCCGCCTCTTCTTCCGCACTGCCGCCGATCTCGCCGATCATGACAATGGATTCGGTCTGCTCATCGCCCAGAAACATATCGAGACAATCAATGAAATTGGTACCGTTCACCGGATCGCCGCCAATCCCGATGCAGGATGACTGCCCCAGCCCCACTGCCGTGGTCTGCCCCACCGCCTCATAGGTAAGGGTGCCAGAGCGCGAGACCACGCCCACCGAGCCGGCTTTATGAATATGGCCCGGCATGATGCCGATCTTGCACTGGTCCGGCGTAATCACGCCGGGGCAGTTGGGTCCCACCAGCCGCGTATTGGAACCGGTGAGCGCCCGCTTGCCCTTCACCATGTCCAGCACCGGAATGCCTTCAGTAATGCATACCGCAAGCTCCAGCCCGGCGGCAATCGCCTCCAGTATGGCATCGGCGGCAAAGGGCGGCGGCACGTAAATCGCCGTGGCCGTGGCCCCCGTCGCCTCGACCGCCTGCGCCACCGTGTCAAAAACCGGCAGGCCCAGATGCTCCATGCCGCCCTTGCCCGGTGTCACCCCGCCAACCATCCTGGTGCCATAGGCAATGGCCTGTTCGGTATGAAACGTACCCGTGGCCCCCGTTATGCCCTGGCAGATAACCTTGGTATTTCGATCAACAAGAACCGCCATCTAATTCGCCTCCCCAATGGCTGCCACAACCTTGACCGCCGCATCCGAAAGATCACTTGCGGAGATGATCGGCAGGCCTGAATCACTCAAAATCTGTTTGCCCAGATCGACATTGGTGCCCTCAAGACGCACCACCAGCGGCTTATCGAGATGCACCTCGCGCGCCGCCGCCACGATGCCTTCGGCGATATAGTCACAGCGCATGATCCCGCCGAAAATATTGACCAGAATGCCTTTGACATTGGGATCCGACAAGATGATCTTGAACGCCGCCGTCACCTGTTCGGTGCTGGCGCCGCCGCCCACATCAAGAAAATTGGCCGGCGAGCCGCCCTTGAGCTTGATGATATCCATGGTCGCCATGGCCAGCCCGGCCCCGTTCACCATGCAACCGATCTCGCCATCGAGCTTGATGTAATTGAGATCAAATTTCGATGCCTCGACCTCCGCCGGGTCCTCTTCGTCGAGATCACGCAATTCCATGATGTCCTTGTGACGGTAAAGCGCGTTGGAATCAAAATTCATCTTGGCGTCAAGGCAAATCAGATCACCTTCAGATGTCACCACCAGCGGATTGATCTCCAGCAAGGAGGCGTCCTTTTCCACCACCGCGCGGTAAAGATTGCCGATCAGCTTGACGCATTGCCTGACGCTGTTTCCCTTCAGCCCCAGCGCATAGGCAATCTCGCGGCCATGAAAGCCCGAGAAACCGCAAGCCGGATCGATATCAATGGTGAGGATTTTCTCCGGCGTTGTTGCCGCCACCTCCTCGATATCCATGCCGCCCTCGGTGGAGGCGATAAAGGCAATGCGCGAGCTGCCCCGGTCCACCAGCGCCGAAAGGTAAAGCTCTGAAGCAATATCGCAGCCCTCTTCGATGTAGAGCCGCCGCACCAGCCGCCCTTCCGGCCCGGTCTGCTTGGTCACCAGCGTTGCGCCTAAAATGGCCTCGGCTGCCTCGCGCACATCCTCAAGGCTTTTCACCACCTTCACGCCGCCCGCCTTGCCGCGCCCGCCGGCATGGATCTGCGCCTTGACGACCCAGACCGGCCCGCCAAGCTCTTCAGCCGCTTTTACCGCTTCATCCACGCTGAATGCCGCGATCCCGCGCGGCGTTGGCGCGCCAAATTCGCGCAGCACCGCCTTGGCCTGATATTCATGAATATTCATCTGCTTTGCCTTTTATGCTTTTTTCCACGGCTTGATACTCACTTGGCCAGATCAGGGGCCAGTTCCTTGCACTCCTTGACCAGTTTTTTCACCGCATCCACGGAAAGGTCGAACAGCTTCTTTTCCGATTTTGAAAGATCAATCTCGATCACCCGCTCAACGCCGCCCGCGCCGATCACGATGGGAACCCCGGCATAAAACCCGTTCACCCCGTATTCGCCGTTCAGATGCGCCGCGCAAGGCAATACCCGTTTCATGTCTTTCAGGTAAGCCTCCGCCATCTGGATCGCGGAAGAGGCCGGCGCATAAAAGGCCGAACCGGTTTTTAAAAGCCCGACGATTTCCGCCCCGCCGTTTCGCACCCTGGTGATGATCTCTTCAAGGCGCTCCTTGCTCATCCAGCCCATTTTCACCAAATCGGTCAGCGGAATGCCCGCCACGGTGGAATAACGCGCCAGCGGCACCATGGTGTCACCATGCCCACCGAGCACGAAAGCGCTCACATCTTCAACCGAGACATTCACCTCCTCGGCGATAAAGGCCCGGAAACGCGCCGAATCGAGAATCCCCGCCATGCCGACAACCTTGTGCTTGGGCAACCCGCTCGCCGCCTGCAAGGCCCAGACCATGGCATCCAGCGGGTTGGTCACGCAAATCACGAAAGCATCGGGGGCATATTTGGCAATCCCCGCGCCCACCTGCCCCATGACCTTCAGGTTAATGCCAAGAAGATCATCCCGGCTCATTCCCGGCTTGCGCGGCACCCCGGCGGTAACGATCACCACATCGGCCCCGGCAATGCCCGAATAGCTCGCCGTGCCCGCCAGCTTGACGTTAAATCCCTCAACCGGGCTGGCTTCAAACAGATCCAGCGCCTTGCCCTGCGGCACACCATCAACGATGTCAAAAAGGATGATATCGCCAAGCTCCTTCAAGCCCGCCAGGTGCGCCAGCGTACCGCCGATCATTCCTGAACCGATAAGTGCAATTTTATTTCTGGCCATGGGTAGTGCCTCCAATTCGATTTGTAATTATCCCAATGCGTAGCAAGCCGCGCAAAACCTCGCAATCCGCAAAACTATGCACGACGTTAGTCTGTATCCGCGCCCCTGTTAAGCTCATTTTTTAAGCGCAAAAATCTTCACGCTGGCGGCGTATTCATTAAAATCAATCTCATCAATCAACGCGCCCATCTGCTCATGATAGGTCGGTTCGGCAGGCGCCCCGCAACAGCCTGAACCTTCACCCGAAACCGGCGTGCAACAGCCTGAAACCCCGCCCTGCTTGTAAGCATTGAGATCAGAGCCTGCATCCACCACCTCAACCGCGTCAAATCCGGCTTTTTCCAGTTTTTCCCGGTTTTCATCAATGGAAATCGCGCCCGAAATGCACGAGGTCCAGGCGGCTATGGACATGCGGATGGAATCGGGCAAGTCCTTCTTCAGCGCAATATCACTGATCGCCAGGCGTCCGCCCGGTTTCAGGATACGGAAAATCTCGTTCAGGGCCGCATCCTTGTCTTCCACCAGGTTAATCACGCAATTGGAGATCACGCAATCCACCGAATTATCATCCAGCGGCATATCCGGAATTTCCGCCAGGTAAAACTCGGCATTGTCCACCCCGGCCTTTTGCGCATTGCGCCGCGCCAGCGCGATCATGTCTTCGGTCATGTCAATGCCAATGGCGCGCCCCGAAGGTCCCACCGCCTTTGCTGCCAGAAACACGTCAATACCGCCGCCCGAGCCAAGATCAACCACCGTCTCGCCCTCACGCAGCGAGGCCATGGCCACCGGGTTGCCGCAGGAAAGCCCCATATTGGCCTCATCGGGAATGGAACTCAGTTCTTCTTCTGAATAGCCAAAGGATTCGGCAATCTTGCGAATCCCCTCATCTTCGGACGAAAGCCCCGAACGGGCCACCGCGCCATAGCCGCTTTTCACCGCCTTTGTAATATCCTGTGTCATCTCGCTTCCTTGTGAAAAAACCTTACAACCAATAACTGATTCGTTTTGCCTCATTTCCCGCCACTGCGCATTTCAACAAGCCGTGAGGCGGCGCGTTCAAAAGCCTTGGCATCACGCTTGGCAACATAAAGGTCATGCGGCTCGGCGGCAGCAGAAACAACAAGTTTTACGCCCTTGTCATAAAGCGCATCAATCAAGGTAACGAACCGCCGGGCCTCATTGCGTTTTGCCGCATCCATCACCGGCACATTGGCAATGAAAACCACGTGATAGCTTTCCGCTATGGCCAGGTAATCCGCAGCCCCCAGGGGTTGCTCGCACAACTGCGAAAACTCGAAAAACGCCGCCCCGCAAGCGGCGCGCGGCACCTTGATCTGCCGCCCCTTGACATGCAGGCTTTGCTCTTCGATCTCCTGCCCCGAGGTAAGCCGCGCCCAGACCCGCTCCATGGCCGCCGCGCTTTTTTCCCCCAGGGGGGAATGATAGTAATCATCCGCCCGGAGCCGGTCGAGCCGGTAATCCCGGTCTCCATCAAAATGCAAAACCTCCATCTTCTCTTTCAGCAAGTCAATGAAAGGCAGGAACAAACCACGATTAAGCCCGTCTTCATACAGATCATCCGGCGCGGTGTTCGACGTGGCCACCACCACAACCCCCTCGCCAAACAATGCCGAAAACAATCGCCCCAGTATCATCGCATCGGCAATATCATTGACCTGAAACTCATCAAGGCACAAAAGCGCCGCCTCCCGCGCAATCTCCGAGGCCACCGCCGGAATCGGATCGCCCTCAACCGCCCGCCGCCAGCGCGCGATCGCCGCGTGAACCTGCTGCATGAAAACATGAAAATGCACGCGTTTTCGCGGCGCAAAACCGGTGCTTTCAAAGAACAGGTCCATGAGCATGGTCTTGCCGCGCCCCACCCCGCCATAAAGATAAAGCCCCTTGGGCGTATTGGTGCGCCGGGGCCGCAAGAAATTGAAAAAATCATCGCGCCCCGAAGGCCGCTTGTAGCGCATCAGGCGGTCATGCAGAAGTTGCAGGTTTTCCGCCATCAGCATCTGGGCCGGCTCAATAGACAGCTCCCCGCGCAGGATCATCTCACGGTAGCGCGGCAAGGGGCCGTTATTGCTGAACTGGTCCATGTTTGTTATTTGTTTTGCTGGACGGTTTTTGAAGTTGTTAATCGAAAATCAGGCCTTGAACACATCATCCACCGGCACCTGCATCCCGATGGCCAGCGCATTAGTGGCCGAAGCCATGGCGATCACCTGCATCAACTCCTCATGCATCGCATCGCTCATCCCCCTGGCCCTGGCTGCCGCGGTGTGGGAATGGATGCAGTATTCGCACGAATTGGCGGTGCTCACCGCGATATAGATCATCTCCTTGACCATCGGATCAAGCGCACCCTCGCCCATGGTGGCCTTCAGACTCGCCCATGTGCTTTTCAGGACTTGCGGATGATTGGCCAGGCTCTTCCAGAAATTATTGATCCAGTCGATCTTGCGGGTCGCCATGATGTCATCATACACCGCGCGGACCTCATCACTCGCCTCTTCATATTCAATCAGTTTAACCGTGGACATGAGGCCCCTTTCTTGTTGTTTTTTCACCTCATTGCGGCGCTTAAAAACGCCGTTCGATCAACAGCCGCTTGATATTGGCGATCGCCTTGGCCGGGTTAAGCCCCTTGGGGCAGGTCTTGGTGCAGTTCAAGATGGTATGGCAGCGATAAAGCCGGAACGGATCTTCCAGGTTATCAAGCCGCTCACCGGTGGCCTCATCACGGCTGTCGATAATCCAGCGATAGGCTTGCAACAAGATAGCCGGGCCCAGATAGCGATCCTCGTTCCACCAGTAGGACGGGCACGAGGTCGAACAGGACGCACACAAGATGCACTCGTAAAGCCCGTCCAGCTTGGCCCGGTCCTCGCGGCTTTGCGGCCATTCCTTTTCCGGCTCGGGCGTTTCGGTCTTAAGGAATGGCGCAATGGAGGCATGCTGGGCATAAAAATTGGTAAGATCGGGAATGAGATCCTTCACAACCCCGGTATGAGGCAACGGATAGACCTTCACCGGGCCCTTGATATCATCAAGATCCTTGGTGCAGGCCAGCGTATTGGTGCCGTCAATATTCATCGAGCACGACCCGCACACCCCCTCACGGCACGAACGCCGGAAGGTAAGGGTGGAATCCTGCTCGTTCTTGATCTTGATAAGTGCATCCAGAACCATCGGTCCGCATTCGTCAAGATCGACAAAATAGGTATCGACATGCGGGTTCTTCCCGTCTTCCGGGTTCCAGCGGTAGATTCGGAACTCCTTCAGGTTCTTCGCCCCTTGCGGTTTTTCATGCACCGTGCCCCTGGTGATTTTCGAGTTTTTCGGCAATGTGAACTGGACCATGACAGGCGCCCTTACTTGTCTAGTAAACCCGCGCTTTGGGTTTGATGTAATCAATCTTGTCGGTGAGCGTATAATCATGCACCGGGCGGTAATCGAGTTTGATCTCGCGATTTTCAGAATCCGCCCAGGCCAGGGTATGCTTCATCCAGTTTTCATCATCCCGGTCGGGGAAATCCTCGCGCGCATGGGCGCCGCGGCTCTCTTCACGGTTCAGCGCCCCTTCAATCGTCACCGCCGCCTGCATAATCAGATTATCGAATTCAAGGGTTTCAATCAGGTCCGAATTCCACACCAGGGTTTGGTCAGCAACCTTTAAATCCTCGCGCAAGGCCCAGATATCCCCAACTTGCGCTTTACCCTCGGCAAGAACCTCCCTGGTGCGAAACACCGCGCAATGAGACTGCATGGAACGTTGCATCTTCAGCCGCGCCTCGGCTGTCTTCATGCTCCCGCTTGCATGGCGGAACGCATCGAACCGTGCCACCGATGCCTCGCCGCAATCCTTTGCCGCCTCCGGCAGCTTGGCCCCGGCCTTGACCGTCTCGGCGCAGCGCCTTGCCGCCGCCTTGCCGAACACCACCAGGTCAATCAGCGAGTTCGATCCCAGGCGGTTTGCCCCGTGCACCGACACGCTCGCCGCCTCGCCGATCGCCATCAGCCCCGGCACCACGGTATCGGGGTTGCCATCTTTCAGGGTCAGGACCTCGCCGAAATAATTGGTCGGGATCCCGCCCATATTGTAATGCGCCGTGGGCAGCACCGGAATCGGTTCGCGGGTGACATCCACCCCGGCAAAGATCTTCGCCGATTCGGCAATCCCCGGCAGGCGTTCCTGGATAATCGCCGGATCAAGATGGTCAAGATGCAGGAAAATATGGTCCTTCAGCTTGCCATGCCCGCGCCCTTCGCGAATTTCAATCGTCATGGCGCGCGAGACCACGTCCCGCGAGGCCAGGTCCTTGGCATGGGGCGCATAGCGCTCCATGAAGCGCTCGCCTTCAGAATTGGTCAGATAGCCGCCCTCGCCGCGCACCCCTTCGGTAATCAGCACCCCGGCGCCATAAACGCCGGTGGGGTGAAACTGCACGAACTCCATGTCCTGCAAGGGCAACCCGGCGCGCAGCACCATGGCGTTGCCATCCCCGGTGCAGATATGCGCCGAGGTGCAGGAAAAATAGGTGCGCCCATAGCCGCCCGTGGCCAGAATGGTCTTTTGCGCAAAGAAACGGTGCAAGGTGCCATATTCCATGCACATGGCGATGATGCCGCGGCAGGTTCCATCCTCGTCCATAATCAGGTCAAGGGCAAAATATTCCACGTAAAACACCGCCGTATGGCGCAGCGCCTGACCATAAAGCGTGTGCAGCATGGCATGCCCCGTGCGGTCCGCCGCCGCGCAGGTGCGCTGGGCGGGCGGCCCCTCGCCAAAATCCGTCGTCATGCCGCCAAACGGGCGCTGGTAAATCTTGCCATCATCGGTGCGCGAAAACGGCACGCCGAAATGCTCCAGCTCGTAAACCGCATCAGGCGCCTCGCGGCACAAGAACTCGATCGCGTCCTGATCGCCCAGCCAGTCCGAGCCCTTGACCGTATCGAACATGTGCCAGCGCCAGTTATCCGGCCCCATATTGCCAAGCGAGGCGGCCACCCCGCCCTGCGCCGCCACCGTGTGGCTGCGGGTGGGAAACACCTTGGTGACGCAAGCGGTTTTAAGCCCGGCTTCCGCCGCCCCCATGGTAGCGCGCAATCCCGCGCCGCCAGCACCGACCACCAGAACATCAAAATGATGGTCTGTAAACTCGTAAGCCGCCATGGCGTCAGCCTCCCAGGCTCAATTTAACGATAGCATAAATACAGATCAGGCCGAAAAAGGCGGTGAACAGGATATTGCCCACCAGCGCCGCGATCTTGAATCCCTCGTGATGGATATAATCCTCAATGATAACCTGCAAACCCAGCATCATGTGCCAGGCGCTGGAGATCACGAACAGCATGATGAGCAGGGCCGAAATGGGAAATTTGAAATACGCCACCACCGCGGCATGATCCGCCCCCGCCAGCGTAACCAGCGTGTAGAGGAAAAACACCGTCAGCGGTACATTGGCCAATGCCGTGATGCGCTGACGCCAGAAATGCTCGGCCCCGCCGCGCGCCGAACCAAGACCGCGCGCCTGCTTCAGGGGGGTGCGCATGGGAGTTTGCATTCTCATGAGCGGCCTCCCATCACCAGGTAACCGGCAATCCACACCACCCAGGTCAGGACCACCGAAGCAGTGAACATCGCCCAGGCGGAAACCTCAAGGGATTTCTTGTCAAACATGGCGCCGGTATCCCAGATAAAATGCCGGATTCCGCCGATCATGTGGTGAATGAGCGCCCAGGTATAGCCAAACAGGATGAGCAACCCGAGCCACGAGGAAACAAAGGCATTGACAAACGAGAAGTAATGCACCCCGCTCGCCGCCGAGATTAACCACCAGGCCAACAGAATTGTTCCGAAATAAAGAGCAGCGCCCGTAATCCGGTGCATGACCGACATAATCATCGTGAACATCGGGCTATAGATCTGCAAATGCGGCGACAGGGGCCGCTCCACATTCATACGATTGTCCGCCATCTCGCGGCTCCCGTGTTTTCTCCAGTTTCCTGAAGTGTTTGTGCATCGGGAAAGGGCCGCTTGAAGCCCATCCCTTTAAACCTTGTACTCCTTGATTCTCGCCGATGCAAATACTCCTATAGACGAATTTTCATTTATTTTCGAAAGCCGTCAAAGAGCCGGACCCGGCAAGAACAAGAACCCGTTTTGCAGCCTCAAGATGCAGGCGTTCAACCATGCATCCATCCAGTGAGATCGCCCCTTTTCCAGCATTTTCAGGCAAGGCAAAGGCCTCGACAACCGCCCTGGACCACAAGATTTCCGCCTCATCAGGTGAAAACAGGCGGTTACAAGTCTCGATCTGCGCCGGGTGTATCAGGCTCTTGCCATCCATCCCCAACACCCGCCCCTGATGGCACTCAGCCGCAAAGCCGGCAGCATCGGCAAAATCATTGTAAACCCCGTCAATGATATCAAGGCCATAAGCCCGCGCCGCGGCCACGCACCCGCCCAGCAGACCAAAAATCCCCGCCCGGTCCGGCGTAGGCCGCGCCCGCAATCCGGCATAAAGATCATTGCTCCCGACCACCAACACCTCGAGCGGGCATACCCGTCCTCCCGCGCAAGCTGCAATCCCGGCAGCATTCAACATTGCCAGCGGGGTCTCCATCATCACCCAGAGCGGCATCGTTTCAGGCACCCCCGCCACTTTCAGCGCCCCGGCCGCGGCATGAACATCCTGCGCCCCCTCGATTTTAGGCGCCAGAACACCGTCAGCCCCAACACTTGCAACCATTTCCAGATCTGCCCCGGCCCCGGCGCTCCCCGGGGCATTGATACGAACAATCACCTCCGTTTTTCCACTGCCACCACCGCCGCGTAAAAAACCGGCAATATTCTCCCGCGCCGCCGCCTTGGCCTGCGGAGCAACCGCATCTTCCAGGTCAAGAACGAGACAATCTGCCCCCCTTTGTGCAGCTTTTGCCAGTGCTTTCATGTTGGAGCCAGGCACATAAAGCACACTGCGCCGCCGCTTTATAACCATTCCGTATCTCCCTTTTCTCCAACCCCATACCCAAACAGGCTTGCATTGATGAATATTACCGGTTATCAGGTTTCACAAGCTCAAGAAGACCTTCAAAGGTATTCTGATTTTGCCATGCAGCACCTGTTTTGCTCAACTTCAAGGTGTTCATGCCGCATCCATCTTGGGCCGCCATAGCTCAGCTGGTAGAGCATCGCATTCGTAATGCGGGGGTCGGGTGTTCAAGTCACCCTGGCGGCACCATTTTTCATATCTTGCGGCAGTCCGCTTCGCTCAAGACTTTCCTGGGAAGTGCAGGTGGTTAACCAAACCAATTTCGCTTCCACATCTGCTTTCTCTTTCGCATTTCCAATTATCACATTATGGTTGCCCTCAAGATCAGCAAAATGGCTGGTTCCGGGGCGTAGTAACCCCATCAGAGGCGGCTGGCATCAGCCGTGATGATGCCTCCTCGAACCTTATGGTCGGGGAGGCGCTGGCGTATGTCCAGAGCTCCGGCCTAAAGGCCAACGCGGTCGTCCTCTGACGGCTTACTAACTCCCCGGCTGCCAGAGGGAAACCTCCGGTGGCCGCTTTCGTTGACCAAGGGGAGTTTGAGAATGGATGTCTTCAATTTCTGGCAAGATTTATTGATACATACCAGTCATTATCCGGCTGGATTAAGTTTGCATGGCTCGTGGCGCCGCTGACATTCACGCTGGGGATCACCGCGCTAGTTTTGCACTACCGGTTCCCACTTTTCCGGAAGTGCTCTATCCCAGGTCACCGGAACAGGCGCGGCTGTATATGGCGGCGTAATCACTGGCTTCCAGGGCAATGGGATTTCCGCCGGCGGAAGGGTCGCGTTTTGCCATTTCGCCGATAAGCGGGGCCTTGGCCTTTTCCATGCCGATTTCGGTGAGGGTGTTGGGGATGCCGAGCTTCTTGCGGAAATCAAGAACCCAGTCAAAGACGGTTTTGAAGCCCGGGTTGTCCAATCCGAGAAACCGGCCCAGGCGGATCATCTGCGGCGCAATGGCCTTGCGGTTGGCGCACATGACATAGGGCAGTAAAATAGCGTTTACGAGGCCGTGATGGGCATCATAGATCGCCCCGGCAGGATGGGCCAGGGCATGAACACCGCCAAGGCCTTTCTGGAAGGCGGTGGCCCCCATGATGGCGGCGCTGAGCATCTTGGCGCGGGCAATGATGTCTCCGCCGTTTTCATAGGCGCGTGGCAAGGCATTGGCAATCAGGCGCATGCCCTCAAGGGCGATCCCGTCGGCCATGGGGTGAAAGCCCGGCGCGCAATAAGCCTCAAAGCAATGCACAAAGGCGTCAATACCAGTAGCGGCAGTGATCTTGGGTGGCAGGCCAAGGGTCAGTTCCGGGTCGGCAAGCACGATCTGGGGCAGCATGCGTGGATGGAAGATAATCTTTTTTTCATGGCTGTCTTCATTCAGGATCACGCTGGCGCGGCCAACCTCTGAGCCTGTCCCCGATGTTGTCGGCACCGCGATGATGGGGGCAATACCGTCCACATTCACACGCGTCCAGTTGTCGCCAACATCCTCAAAATCCCACAAGGGGCGCTCCTGCCCGGCCATAAGGGCAATCGCCTTGCCTGCATCTACCCCGCTGCCACCGCCAAAAGCTATGATGCCGTCATGATTCCCAGCCAGATAGGCGGCCACGCCATCGGTGATATTGCGCCCCACCGGGTTTCCTTTGACATCGGCGAAAAGCCCCGTGGGCACACCGGCCTTTTCATTGGCGCTGATTGCCGTCTTGATGAAATCAATCTCGGCCAGCCCTTCATCGGTTACCAGAAGAGGCCGCTTCATGTTCATGGACAAACAGGTGGCGGCAAGCTCATTGATTGTGCCGGGGCCAAACTTGATCTGGGTTGGATAATTCCAAGACCCGGAGATGACATCATTCATAACCAAAATCCTTAACTGCAAACGCTCGATGAAATACCCTGTTGCACTCAACCAGACCTTTTGTCCAGTCTTTGATGAACCGTTGTGATTATCCTGTGATTATCCATAGTCACCGCACCTCCCTTGGACAGTGCCGGCGTGAGCTGGGATTACACATGTGATCTCAAAGATCAGCCGGTCTATGGGCGTTGATGATCCATGCCGTGGTTGACGAGAGATAAAGTCGGAACCACTACAGATAAAGGAAGGCTTGGCCTAACCCGATGGGCTCGATTCCATTGCTGGTTTCCCTGAAATACGTTGTCATGGACGATCTACTCATTTCGTGGATACGAGTCATTTTCCGCAACAATTCACTATTCACATGGGAAAGAGACTGGGCATTACGGAAATAGCCCCTGAGCTCATGAGATTATTTGATGAATCTGCGTCCGAAACGGTGATTTTTGTGATTTGGGGTTGCGGACAGCAGCTTGTCAGAAGAATGGGGATTGTGTTATGTGATTGAAAAGTTAGATGAAAAATGGTGCTGCTGGAGTGAATTGAACACTCGACCTCTCCCTTACCAAGGGAGTGCTCTACCCCTGAGCTACAGCAGCTTATTTTACTCAATCGCAACTCTCCGGATGTAACCTTGGAGCTAGGACTTAAACAAAGGCTTCAACAATTTCAACCACTTTACCCAAGAGAGTTCCCCTGTCCAAGAGAGTTCCCCATTTAGGTTACGTGGACATCGCAAAAACCGGCGTAACGGGTGCTGGATGCGAATACGCGCGCGAAACTGCCACAGCCGGCGCGCCGGTGCAAGAGAAATGCTATGAAAGATCCCTTGAAACAAAAACAAATTTTAAAAAACAGTGAAAAACACAAAGAACGCGCCAAAGCTCAGGCCCGGGCCTTGCGTGAGAACTTGCGGCGGCGCAAGCAAGCAAAACCACAAGGGAAGGAAGATCGTTGATCCTCAAAGGCTTGTACAGCGCCTTTCCATCGCCTAAAAGGAACCCCATATATAGCTTTACGGGATTTTGATGCGCCATGCGCTTTGCGCAGGACGGGTCGGGAAGGTCTTGCCGGACCTGCGCCGGGAAAAATCGGGCGAATTCACGGGAATTATCCAATATGGACAGAATCAGAATTGGCGGCGGTCGCCCCCTGAACGGAAAGATTGCCATAAGCGGCGCCAAGAATGCGACCTTGCCGCTGATGATTGCCAGCTTGCTCAGCCACAAGACACTGACCTTGACCAATGTACCCAACCTGGCTGATGTCAATACCTTGTCGCGCATCCTGGGCAATCACGGGGTTGATGTCACGGTTGCCGGCAAGCGCGCCGGGGAAAACCCCGATCACGGGCGTACCTTGCGCCTTGATGCCGCCGATATTGTGGATACTACCGCGCCTTATGACCTGGTCTCGCGCATGCGGGCCAGCTTCTGGGTTCTGGGGCCACTGCTTGGCCGCTGCCACGAGGCGCGGGTTTCCCTGCCCGGTGGCTGCGCCATTGGCACCCGCCCGGTGGACCTGTTCCTGGAGGGCTGCCGGGCGCTTGGCGCGGAGGTCGAGCTTGACGGCGGCTATGTGGTGGCCAGCGCCAAGGGCGGGCTGAAGGGGGCAGATTATGCCTTTCCCAAGGTCTCCGTGGGGGCAACCCATACCCTGATGATGGCAGCAACTCTTGCGCGCGGGCGCACAAGGCTGATTAACGCCGCCTGCGAGCCGGAAGTTTCCGATGTGGCCGCATGTCTCAACAAGATGGGGGCGCAGATCTCCGGCATCGGTACGCCCGAACTGGTGATTGACGGCGTTGAGGAACTGCATGGAGCAACCCATGCGGTTTTGCCGGACCGGATTGAAACCGGCACTTACGCCATGGCCGTGGCGGCAACCGGCGGCGATGTTGTGCTCACCGGCACAAGGGCCGGGCTCCTGGAAAGCGTGATCGAGGTTATCCGTTCCACCGGCACGAAAGTTGAGTCCACCAGTGATGGATTGCATATCTCGCGCAATGGCGGGACTTTGGGGCCGGTTGAGGTTTCGACGGCGCCTTATCCGGCGTTTCCCACCGACATGCAGGCCCAGCTCATGGCGCTGATGACGCTGGCGGAGGGTGATTCGCGAATTACCGAAACCATTTTTGAAAACCGCTTCATGCATGTGCAGGAACTGGCCCGCCTGGGGGCGGATATCGCGCTGGATGGAGAAACGGCCACGGTGCATGGCGGTCATGAGTTGAACGGGGCCGAAGTCATGGCGACGGATCTGCGCGCTTCGGTTTCGCTGGTGATTGCCGGTTTGGCGGCATCGGGCGAGACCATCATCAACCGCGTATATCATCTTGACCGGGGCTTTGAGCGTTTGGAGCAAAAACTGGCCGCCTGCGGGGCGGATATTGAACGCTTGACCTCTTGAGCAAAACCGGGAAAGTGAAAACATGTCAGAAAAGCTGAAACTTGCCGCCACGGATGAAGATGATCTGGCGATCATCTCGGCCCACCTGCAAGATGCGGTCATGCTGGTTGGCGACATGCGTTATAACCGGGCCGAGAAAAGCATGATGTTCGTGCTGGGCCGGTTCAACTGGCGTGATGCGCAGATTCAAAAGGGGGAAAAACCCTATACACGCCACCAGAGCGCCTTGCAATTTGATCGTGTTGAAGCGGTGAAAAGCTGCAATATCCGACAGGACGCCAAGGCGGCGGTGCTGTCCTTGCTGAGCATAGGCTTTGAGACCACGGATGCGCCTTCAGGCTATATAACACTGGTATTTTCCGGTGGTGGCGCGGTGCGCCTTGAGGTGGAATGCATCGAGGGGCGTCTTGCCGACCTGGGGCCGCTATGGGAAACCACCTCACGGCCCTGGCATGAAGAAACAACCACCCAGGCCGAAGGAGACGGCTAGATCATGGTTTATCGTCTCAACACAAGGGATGCGGATTTCCCGGCACAATTTGACGCCCTGCTGCAAACCAAGCGCGAATCCTCGGTGGATGTCAATGACGTTGTGAGCGGCATCATTGCCGATATCCGCAGCCGCGGCGACGATGCCCTGATCGCGCTGACCTCGCGGTTTGACCATCTCGAGCTTACCCCCGAAACCCTTGCCCTTGATGCGGCGCAGATCGATGCGGCGGTCAAATCCTGTGATACCGCCCAGTTGCAGGCGCTGGAGCTGGCACATGCGCGCATCACCGCCTACCATGAAAAGCAGCGCCCGGAAGATAACAGCTTTACCGATGAAACCGGGGCGCAGCTTGGCCATCGCTGGACCCCGGTGCAAGCGGTGGGGCTTTACGTGCCCGGCGGCGCGGCGAGCTATCCAAGCTCGGTCTTGATGAACGCCATCCCGGCAAAAGTCGCCGGTGTTGCCCGCATGGTCATGGCGGTGCCATCTCCGGGCGGCGCGCTGAACCCGCTGGTTCTGGCTGCGGCAAAACTCTGCGGGGTTGATGAGATTTATCGCATCGGCGGCGCGCAGGCCATTGCCGCGCTGGCCTATGGCACCGATGCAATTGCTCCGGTTGACAAGATCGTCGGCCCCGGAAATGCCTATGTCGCCGCCGCCAAGCGCCAGGTTTTTGGCCAGGTGGGCATAGACATGATTGCCGGGCCATCTGAAATCCTGGTGCTGGCCGACGGGCAAAACAACCCGGCATGGATCGCCGCCGACCTGCTCTCGCAGGCTGAACATGATGCGGTTGCCCAGTCTATCCTGATTACCGATGACGGGGCCTTTGCCAAGGCCGTGGAAGCCGAGATCGCCGCCCAGCTTGAAACCCTGCCCCGGGCCGAAACGGCCCGCAAGAGCTGGCAGGATTATGGCGCGATCATCCGCGTTGAAACCCTTGAAGCAGCCGCCCCGCTTATCGATGCCTTGGCCCCGGAGCATCTGGAAATTGCCACCGATACGCCCGAGATTCTGCTGCCCCTCATCCGTAATGCCGGGGCGATTTTCATGGGCCGCATGACGCCCGAGGCCATTGGCGATTACGTGGGGGGAAGCAATCATGTGCTGCCCACGGCGCGCAGCGCCCGCTATTCTTCCGTTCTCAATGTGCTGGACTTCATGAAGCGCACATCCATTCTCAGATGCGATGAAAAATCCCTGAAGGCCATTGGTCCGGCGGCGGTTATACTGGCCGAAGCTGAAGGGCTTGATGCCCATGCCCGCTCGGTAGCCTTGCGTTTGAACGCACCTTAGACGGGGTTGGTGAGAGGGCGGGGTCTGGACACGGCTTAAGGGAAAACAGCGCGATGACGCAGAATGAATATCTGGCTGACGTAATTCTGGATGAGAATTCCTTAAGCCCGGCATCGCGTGATATCATGCATGAACGCCAGATGGCCATCTATGATCTGCTCGAAGAAAACAGCTTTCATGTGATCGGCGCCAATGGCGGCCCCTATATTCTCCATCTCTCGGCAGTTGAAAACCGCCTTGCCTTCCAGATCAGCGATGAGAAGGGCAGTTTCAAGCATGTCATCCTGCTTTCCATGACCTCGTTCCGCAAGGTCATCAAGGACTATTTTGCCCTGCTCGAAGTTTATTTTGAAGCCATCCGCAACGCTTCTCCCAGCCGTATCGAGGCCATTGACATGGGCCGGCGCGGCATCCATGACGAGGGTAGCGAGATTCTTAAAAGCCGCCTTGACGGCAAGGTCGAGGTTGATAAAGCTACTGCCAGGCGCCTGTTCACCCTGATTTGCGCCCTGCACTGGAAACCCTGATAAACATGCCCCCCCAAGCCGATACCGACCTTCCCGGGGCTGTGCTTTTTGCGTGTAACCTGAACGCCGTTCGCTCGCCCATGGCTGCCGGTCTGCTACGCCATTTGCTGGGGCATAAAATCTATGTCTCTTCAGCAGGCGTACGCAGCGGTGAAACCGATCCCTTTGCCGTGAGCGCCATGGAAGAGATCGGCATTGATATTTCCAGGCATGTCCCGGTGAGCTTTGAGGATCTGCATGACAGCTCCTTTGATCTCGTGATCTCGCTCACCCCCCAGGCCCAGCATCAGGCTGTCGAGATGACCCGCACCATGGCCCTGGACGTGGAATACTGGCCGACTTATGACCCGACCCTTGAAAGCGGCAATCGCGAACAGCGCCTTGACGCTTATCGCCAGCTTCGCGATACGCTCATGGCGCGCATCAAGCAGCGTTTCGGGATAAGAGGCCAGCCCAACCCGTGACCTTGGCCCTCAAAGCTGCGGATTGCTGTCAAAAATAAACTATTTTTCATATCAAGACTTGCTTTTCCAAGCTATCACGGACATTGTCGCGGCAAATCATTCAACAAGCGCGGCGAACGCGCGGTGGACCAAATTCTGAACGTGAGAACCAAATGGCCAAGGAAGAACTGCTGGAATTTCCCGGTATCGTGACCGAATTGCTCCCCAATGCGACATTTCGGGTCAAGCTGGAGAACGACCACGAGATTATTGCCCACACGGCGGGCAAGATGCGCAAGAACCGTATCCGCGTGCTGGCGGGCGACAAGGTGCTGGTCGAGATGACTCCCTATGATCTGAGCAAGGGCCGGATCACCTACCGTTTCAAATAATCCTTTATGACAAAGGACGCCCCCATATTGATTCTGGCCAGCGGTTCGCCGCGCCGTCTGGCCTTGCTGGAACAGATCGGCATCACGCCTGATCTTCTTCATCCCGCACATGTTGACGAAACCCCGAAAAACCGCGAACAACCCCGCTCTCTGGTCAAGCGGCTGGGACAGGCCAAGGCCCGCGCCGCCTACGCCGCCCTGCGCGAGGAGGGCAAAACCGGAAACGCGGTGATTCTGGCCGCGGACACGGTGGTTGCCGTGGGGCGCCGGGTGTTGCCAAAACCCGAAACCGTCGATGATGCCGCCGATTGTTTGAGCCTGCTTTCGGGACGCAATCACCGGGTGTTCACCAGCGTTTGCATAATTTCACCCGAAGGCAAGCTACGCCAGAAAATCGTTGATACCCGCTTGCGCTTCAAGCGTCTCTCAAAACAGGAGTTTGAAAGCTACCTTGCCTCTGGCGAATGGCGTGGCAAGGCGGGCGGATATGCCATTCAGGGCCGGGCCGGGTGTTTTATCATCCGTCTTGTGGGCTCCTATACCGGCGTTGTGGGTCTGCCGCTTTATGAAACGGCAGGATTGCTGCAAAGCGCCGGATATCCCATTACTGCAAACTGGCAAGATGCCCTGTAGTCTCGCCCATGGCCCGCAAAATCTTCATTAATGGCGGAATTTTTGAAACCCGCCTGGCCTTGTGCAATGATGAACGCCTGCTGGAAATCTGCCATTTACCCCTGGGGGCCGCGCATGGATTTGAAGATCCTGTTACAAAACCCGGAATTGCCGAAAGAGCTATCGAAGGGCAGGTTTATCTTGGCCGTGTTGTCCATGTCGCCAAGGCCATGGGCGCAGCTTTTGTTGATATAGGCGAGGGAGTAAACGGGTTTTTGCCCATTTCAGCCCTGCCCAGGCAACAGGCAGCTTCCGGCAGCCCCATTCTCCATGAGGGCGAGGCCATCGTGGTTCAGGTTGTCAAGGAAGCCATTGGCGACAAGGGGCCGCGCCTGAGCGCCCGGATTGCACCTGATCTGGCAGCAGGGCTTGACGCAGATGGTCAAAAACCTCCCTGCCTGCTTCACGCCGGTCCCGGCGCCCTTTGCGCTGTTCTTGAAAAGATGGCCGGGCCGGAACAGGCCGAACGCATCATTGTTGACCATCCAGCAGCTTTCGCGCTCATCAAGCAACGCGGCCCGGACTGGGTCGTGAATGTCCTGCAAAGAGCCATGCCTGGTGATCTTTTCGCCACGGCGGGAATAGAAGAGCAAATTGATGCGGCCCGCTCACCGGTTTGCCCCTTGCCCGGAGGGGGATCGCTAATCTTTGAGCCGACCTCCGCCTTCATGGCCATCGATGTGAATGCCGGCGCCATGCAAGCTGGCAATCTGCGTGAAAAGGTTAATCTGGAAGCTGCCCGCGCCATTGCCCATGAACTGCGAGTGCGCGGTATTGGCGGGCAGATTGTCATTGATTTCCTGGCCTTGAAAAATTCCAGCGCTTGGGTACGGATAATGGAAACCCTGAAGCATGGGCTGGCCGGCGACCCGGCGTTCACCCGGCTTGAGAAGATCAGCCGGGGCGGACTCCTGGCGATTACCCGTGAGCGCCGTTTTGCTCCTCTCAACGCATCGCTTCCCCCCGCTGCACCAACACGCAATGCCGCGGAAATGGCCCATGAAATCCTGCGCGAACTCCAGCGCAATGCCCGCCACCGGGCCGGGCGGCAAGTGCGGGTCAGGGCCGCAGCAGAGGTTGTTTCATGGCTTGAACGCCACTCGGATTTGGCCGATATCTTGATCCGTGAACTGGGTGTAGCCCCCGTCTGGCTTTCTCTTGATGGCGCCCAGACCAGTTATTTTGAAATCTTTGAGGACACTTGATTATGCCCAGGAAGAAAGAACCAATCGGGGCTGCCCGGGATGTGGATGCCCCATCTTTCTGGCATCCGCGCCCATGTCCGGTTTGCAATGCCATGTCAGTAAAAAAATATCACCCGTTTTGTTCCCGCCGGTGCGCTGATATCGATCTTGGCCGCTGGCTTGGCGGGCAATACGCCATCCCCGGCATGGCCACATCGCAAAAAAGCGAAAATGAATGAGATTTGCCGGCAAACATGGCTGGACAGACCCGCGCATATTTCCTATAAACCGGTGCCTTCATAAAAGGCGCGGTGCTTTGCAAACGCACTTTCAGCAAAACCCGCTTGGATGCCCAGGTAGCTCAGTTGGTAGAGCAGCGGACTGAAAATCCGCGTGTCGGTGGTTCGATTCCGCCCCTGGGCACCATTAAAATCAAATACTTAGCCAGCTTTCTCGCTTATCAATAATTATCCGGGGTTCCCCTGGGGTTCCACCCAGGCGGCAATTACTAGTTATTGGCTACGAATTATCTCTCTCAGACCTGCCGCATTCTTGCAATGCTGTTTGTGGATTCAGTCCAGGCGTGTACTCAGCCCCAAAGTCTCAAGATTCCTACCCTTGCAAGAGAGGTTTCTTATCCTCTCCCCTGCCTTCGGGGCTGGGAATGGTACTACCTTTCAGAAAGGTAGGGGCAAAGGTAGGGCGGGTTGAGAGAATAGTGGCTATAAATCTTACGTTTGGGAGGCCACCCCCCGTCGGGCTTAACGCCCGACCCCGACCAAATATTGGTCTTGAAATGCCTGTTCTTTATGAAAAGGACAGACCATCGGCGGCCTGCCCAGCTTGCATGTTCTCGAATGAAATGGCAGGCCTTGCCCTGATGCTTGAAATGCATCTGATGGACATGGATATAAAGATATTATGTGGAAATGATTCTTGCCGGGTTTTTGGTCGGGGTCGGCCGTTACGCCATTCTTGCTATTTCCAAAATGGACACCGCCGGTCAAGTTTGAGTTTTTCCGATGTTGCGACGGGGGGTGGCATCCTTTCGAATTTCTGGATTGAATACGAAACGGCTCACAGCAAACAGAATGGTTTCTGAAA
>CAZHLV010000053.1:0-21142 GCA_964533415.1 uncultured Hyphomicrobiales bacterium | reverse complement strand
TCGAAGGCTTGGCATTACCGCGCACCACCAGGACATCCTTGAAGCACTGGTGGTCAGCCGCCCGGTATTCGGTTGCGCCATTGCCCATGCCGTCGAACTTGAAGCCTTCCAGGGCCTTGATGACTTCCGGCGGATAGAACGTGCCGGCCATCTCGCAGGCATTGGCATAAAGCAGGGTCTGCACATAGCAGGTATGCGCCGCCTGCGAGGGCGGGAAGCCATATTCGGCGCCAAAGGATTTCACGAATGCCTTGGAGCCTTCATCGGTCAGCGCCCAGTTCCAGTTGGTGGTGCCCAGGATGCCCTTGATGGCGTCACCTGCACCCTGCGCCATGAGGCGCGAGAACAGCGGAACGATGATTTCAAAGTTCTTGCCGTTCACCTGCTTGTCGCGCAGGCCAAACTGCACGGCCTGGGTGAGCGAGTTAATCATGTCCTTGCCATAATGGTTCAGGATAAGAACATCGGCGCCCGAGTTGAGAACCGGGGTGATGTACTGCGAGAAATCACCCGCGCCAACCGGCGTGCGCACCGTCTTGACGGTTTTCCAGCCCAGGCCTTCCGTGGTGTTCTTGATCGACTCTTCCTGTGTCCAGCCCCAGGTGTAATCGGCGGTCAGGTGATAGGCCTTGCGGTCGGTGCCCATTTCCTTTTTCAGAACCGGGCCAAGAGCCGCGCCGGACATGTAGGCGTTGAAGAAGTGGCGGAAGCCATAGCGCCGCTTGTCCTTGCCAGTGGTGTCATTGGAATGGGTCAGACCCGCCATGAAGATAATGCCGTTTTCCTGGCACAGCCCCTGGACCGCGATCGCCACGCCCGAGGACGAGCCGCCGGTAATCATCAGTGCGCCGTCCTTTTCGATCATGCGCTTGGCCGAGGCGCGGGCCGCATCGGACTTGGTCTGGGTGTCACCGGTGACAAACCCGACCTTTTTGCCCAGGATGCCG
The DNA here is from genome assembly GCA_964533415.1 of uncultured Hyphomicrobiales bacterium. Lineage (GTDB taxonomy): Bacteria > Pseudomonadota > Alphaproteobacteria > Rhizobiales > BM303 > BM303. The sequence continues at coordinate 20,195 of CAZHLV010000053.1, read as the reverse complement.
TTGCCCTTCAGGCTTGAAGGCTTCATGGTGTTCATCATGCCGCCATCGCCTTCGCCGTTCAGGTGCTTGACGGCCAGCTTGTAGGCGCGCAGTTCATCCGCCCCCTCATCGGCATAGGCGCCGGTCTGGGGCACATTGAAGCCCAAAGTCACCATGGACTTGCTGGTCGGATCGTTGCGGAAGCTGTCCGCCCACGCATTGCGGATAAAGAATGACGGTGCGGCAAGCGATACCAGACCGGCGGCGCCCAGCTTCAGCGTGCTGCGGCGTGTCAAAAGTGTTTTATCGGATTTGCTCATGAGTCTCCCTCGTATGATAAGCGTCATATTTCAAAACGGTTCTTCTTTTATCCGTTTTTGAACGGACATCAAGGCTCAGTTCATGAGTTAAATCAATAAGCCTTTTGGGGTATAAGAAGTTGTAAAATATGATAACCCCATGAAAATGCAGGGCAAAACAATAGCAGGGCAAGGCTGGGGCCTGGCAGTGGACGGTAATTTTTACACTTTTGTCTTGTGTTTTCCTGCCTTTGCAACGTTTTCCGCCCCCGCAAGCAGAGTCTTGCCATGCCCGGATCAGTTCCGATTCCACTTTCCGCGCCGGGGATCGGGCTGCGCCGAATCCAGTTAAATGCAGGCACGCTCTGGAGAGATCGGGCCGGCCAGATCTGAACTGAAGGCATAAAGTTACTCACAAGCGCCCTTTCTTCGTTTCAAGGCCGGTGAAACTGATTTAGACTTGGCCTCCGGAATCGCACGGCAGGAGCTCCTCAAGGGCTTGAGCGCGGGCGGATGATCGCGATGCAGACGCTGAAAAGCAAAGGGAATCTTGTGAGTAAAACATCCGCGCGCAAAGGCGGAGCTTATTCAGGCGATTTGCTTGAGGTGCGCCATATCGTCAAGCGCTTTGGAGCGCTCAAGGCCAATGATGATGTTTCATTGAAGCTGCGCGCCGGGGATATCCATGCCCTGCTGGGCGAAAACGGCGCGGGCAAATCCACCCTGGTCAAGATCATCTACGGGGCCTTGCAGCCCAGCGCCGGCGAAATCTGGTGGAAGGGCAAGCGCGTTACCATTGCTTCGCCCGCCGCCGCCCGAAAGCTGGGCATTGGCATGGTGTTCCAGCATTTTTCCCTGTTTGAAGCCCTGAGCGTCACGGAAAACATAGCCCTCGCCATGCCCCCCGGCGAAGCCATGGAGGCGCTGGCCACCCGTATCCGGCTTGTGTCGCAAGAATACGGTCTGCCCCTGGAACCCGGTTCGATTATCGCCGATTTATCGGTAGGCGAGCGCCAGCGCGTCGAGATCGTCCGCTGTTTGCTCTCCGACCCTGAATTGCTGATTATGGATGAGCCGACCGCCGTCCTGACCCCGCAAGAGGCCGGGCAGCTTTTTGAAACATTAAAGCAGCTTGCCGCCGGGGGCTGCGCCGTCCTTTATATTTCCCACCGCCTGGAAGAGGTAAAAAAGCTCTGCCGCAGCGCTACCATCTTGCGCCACGGCAAGGTTGCCGCCAGCGTGGACCCGCAGGAAAAATCAGTGACCGAACTGGCCCGCCTGATGGTCGGGGCAAATGTTCATGCCATTGCGCCGCGCCAGGGCGCACGCCAGGGCGCGCCGCGGCTGGAGTTGAAAAACCTGACCCAGATGGCGGTTAACGCCTTTGGCATCTCGCTGCATAACATCGATCTTGCCGTCCATGGCGGCGAAATCGTCGCTATTGCCGGGGTTGCCGGAAATGGCCAGTCGGAGCTTTTCGAAGTGCTCTCGGGCGAGCGGCTGTGCGAAACCCCCGGCATGATCCTTATCGACGGGGCTGAAAGCGGCGCCATCTCCATTACCCAGCGGCGCAAATCCGGCGTTGCCATGGTGCCGGAAGAACGCCTTGGTCATGGCGCTGTGCCGGATTTTGCCCTTTCGGAAAATATCCTGCTCACCCGCCATTCCGCCGATGAGGAACTGATGAGTTCCGGTTTCGTGGATTATGAAAAGGCGCAGGATCTCAAGACCCGGGTCTCGAAAAAGTTCGATGTACGCAAATCCGGCATTGATCCCGATGCCCGCTCGCTCTCGGGCGGCAACCTGCAAAAATTCATCATTGGCCGCGAGCTTGACCGCAATCCGCAAATCCTGATTATCTCCCAGCCCACATGGGGGGTTGATGCCGGGGCCGCCGCGCTGATCCGCCAGGCGCTGATTGACCTGGCCCGCAAGGGCACCGCGGTTCTGGTGATCTCCCAGGATCTCGATGAAATTTTCGAGATCGCCGACCGCATCGCCGTGATCTCGCGCGGTCACCTGTCAAGAACCTTCCCGGCGGCGGAGATTACGCGCGAGCAGATCGGTCTGCTCATGGCCGGGGCTCACGAGCCTGATATGGGCAGGGGCAAGGACGAGGAGCGCAGTGCATGAAGCTGGTTCTTGAAAAACGCCCCCGGCAATCTGCCGCCATGTCGCTGTTTTCGCCCTTCCTGGCCCTTGCGCTTACCACGCTCACCGGCGCGGCGCTGTTTTCCCTGCGCGGGCTGGAGCCGCTTGGCGCCCTGTACATCTATTTCATCGAACCTTTGGCCTCGCTGTGGTCGATTGAAGAGCTGATCGTCAAGGTGGTCCCGCTGGTGCTCATCGGCACCGGCCTGGCCATGGGCTACAAGGCCAATGTGTGGAATATCGGCGCGGAAGGGCAATTGATTATGGGCGCGCTGGCCGGGTCTTTGATCCCGGTTTATTTTACCGCCTGGCAATCGCCGCTGGGATTGTTCCTCATGCTGGTTCTGGGTGCGCTTGGCGGGGCGCTTTACGGCGCGATCCCGGCATTGTTGAAGAATCGCTTTGGCGTCAATGAAATCCTCACCTCCTTGATGCTGGTTTACGTCGCCCAGCTTTTCCTCGACTGGCTGGTGCGCGGCCCGTGGCGCGACCCGCATGGCTATAATTTCCCCAAATCCATCACCTTTGAAGGCTGGCAGTTGCTTCCCACCCTGGGCAGCAGCCGGGTGCATCTGGGCGCGGCCTTCGCGATTATCGCGGTGCTGGTCGCGGCGGTCATCATGAGCCGGACCTTGAAAGGCTTCGAGATCCGGGTGATCGGAAAATCTCCCCGGGCAGGCCTGTTTTCGGGCTTTTCCAAGGACCGCATCGTGATGTTCAGCTTCCTGTTCACCGGTGCGCTGGCCGGGTTGGCCGGGATCAGCGAGGTGGCCGGGCCGGTGGGCCAGCTTCAGCCCAATATCTCGCCCGGATATGGCTTTACCGCCATTATTGTCGCCTTTCTCGGGCGGCTCAATCCGTTTGGGGTCCTGTTTGCCGGGATATTGCTGGCGATCAGCTACCTGGGTGGTGAATCCCTGCAAATCTCCATGGGGGTCTCGGCCAAGATCACCCAGGTTTTTCAGGGGGTCCTGCTGTTTTACGTTCTCGCCTGCGATACCCTGATCCACTATCAGGTCCGGGTCTTGCGCCCGCAAAAACCGTCAATCGAGGCCGCGGAGTAGTCCCATGGGAGCATTTGAAGCTGTTGTCCTGACCATCATCACCGCCTCGACCCCGCTGCTGCTGGCCGCCATCGGCGAACTCGTGGTCGAGCGCTCCGGGGTGCTCAATCTGGGCGTTGAGGGCATGATGGTCATCGGTGCGGTCTGCGGGTTTGCCGCCGCCTATACCACCGGTTCGCCCTATCTCGGCATTCTCGCCGGGATCGGCGGCGGTGTGGTCATCGCGCTTCTGTTCGGCATCCTCACCCAGACCCTGATCGCCAACCAGGTCGCCACCGGCCTGGCGCTCACCCTGCTGGGCCTTGGGCTTTCCGGGCTGATCGGCGAGAATTTCGTCGGCCTTCCCGGCGTCAAGCTGGAGCCGGTGCATATTCCCTATATCTCGGATATCCCCTTTATCGGCAAGGTAATCTTCGGGCAGGATATTCTGGTTTATCTCTCGGTTGCGCTGGTGATCGGCGTGGCTTATGTGCTTTTCCGCACCCGCGCCGGGCTGATTATCCGCGCCATTGGCGGCAATCCCCATTCAGCCCATGCGCTGGGCTATAATGTCGTGGCGGTGCGCTATGGCTGCATCATCTTCGGCGGCGCCTGCGCCGGGCTGGCCGGGGCCTATCTTTCCCTCGCCTATACCCCCCAATGGACCGAAAACATGACCGGCGGGCGCGGCTGGATATCTCTGGCGCTGGTGGTGTTCGCCACCTGGCGGCCTTACCGCGTGGTGGCCGGGGCCTATCTGTTTGGGGCCGTGTGGATCATGGGGCTTTACTTCCAGGCCAGCGGGGTGGGCATTCCGGCCCAGTTTCTCTCTGCCCTGCCGTATCTCGTGACCATAATAGCCCTTGTGAGCTTGTCAGGAAATCGTATGCTGGCGCAGATCAATACTCCCGCTTCCATCGGTCAGCCCTTTGTGCCGGACCGGTGAGGTATCACCTTTCCCGGATTAAAGCAGCTTACCGGAGAGAGGATGCGTAACAAGCTGCACAGGCAAATGACAAGACGATAAAATCTGGAAAAAAACAGGAGAACCTCATGAACAAATGGACAGGAATCCTCGCTGCCGCGGCCTTGAGCGTCTCGGCGGGAATGGCGCTTGCCGCCGACAAGATGAAGGTCGGCTTCATCTATATCGGCCCGGTGGGCGATCATGGCTGGACCTACCAGCATAATGAAGGCCGCAAGGCGATTGACAAGGCGCTGGGCGACAAGGTGGTCACCAGTTTTGTCGAAAGCGTCCCCGAGGGGCCGGACGCCGAGCGGGCTATCGAGCGGCTGGCGCGCAAGGGCGCCAAGCTCATTTTCACCACCTCCTTCGGCTACATGGAGCCAACCCTGAAGGTGGCCAAGCGCTTCCCCGGTGTCAAGTTCGAGCACGCCACCGGCTACAAGCGCGCCGCCAATGTCTCGACCTATTCGGCCCGCTTTTACGAAGGCCGCTACGTGATCGGCCAGATCGCCGCGAAAATGTCGAAGACCGGCGTGGCCGGTTATGTCGCCTCCTTCCCGATTCCCGAAGTGGTGCGCGGCATCAATGCTTTCATGCTCGGCGCGCAGTCTGTGAACCCCGATTTCAAGCTCAAGGTCGTCTGGGTCAATTCCTGGTTTGACCCGGGCAAGGAAGCCGACGCCGCCAAGGTGATGATCGGGCAGGGCGCTGATATCATCACCCAGCACACCGATTCCACCGCTCCCTTGCAGATCGCCGGGCAGAAGGGCGTTTATGCTTTTGGTCAGGCCACGGACATGTATAAATTCGCCCCCAAGACCCAGCTTACCGCCATCGTCGACGACTGGAGGAAATACTATATCTCCCGTACCCAGGCGGTGCTTGACGGCACATGGAAGAGCAAGGACACCTGGGGCGGTATGAAAGCGGGCATGGTGGGTATCGCCAAGTTCACCAACATGCCCGAAGATGTCGCCAAGATGGCGCAGGAGACCATCGACAAGATCAAGTCTGGCGCCTTCCACCCCTTCCAGGGTCCGATTACCAGGCAAGACGGCACGCTAGCGGTCAAGGCAGGCGAGATTGTCGCCATTGGCGATCTTCTGGGCATGAACTGGTACGTCAAGGGCGTTGACGACAAGCTGCCCAAGTAAGTGCGGTTTTACCGGACAAAACACTGCGCCCGCGCGGCAAATGCGCGGGCGTGGACAATTTGCGGGTTGATGTGGCTGATCCCGCTCCTTGCTGTTGTGCTTCTGCCCGCATCGCTTTGGGCCGCTTCGCTGAAATCCTGCGTGGCCGGCATTCGCGCCGCCGCCATCAAGGCCGGGGTGAACCGTGCGGTGGTCAAAAAAACCCTTGGCCGTGTTCGCTTTGATGAAAAAGCCGTGCGGTTTTCCCGCACCCAGCCGGAATACCGCACCCCGATCTGGGATTACATGGCGTTCCTGGTGGATGCAAAACGCATCCGCGATGGCTTTGCCATGATGAAGAAATACAACAAGACCCTGCGCCGGGTTGAAAAGGCTTACGGCGTGGACCGCCATATCATCGCTGCTTTATGGGGGGTAGAGAGCGATTATGGCCGCGCCCATGGTGATTTTTATCTCCCCCATGCGCTGGCCAACGTGGCCTGTGCCGGGCGGCGGGGGAAGTATTTCCGCCGCGAGCTGATTACCCTGCTCAAGCTGGCCAGCCGCGGCGATATCGCGGTGCGCGATCTTTACGGCTCATGGGCCGGGGCCTTTGGCCAGACCCAGTTCATGCCTTCCACCTACAAGCGCCTCGCGGTGGATTTTGACCGTGACGGGCGGCGCGATCTGATTAATTCGGTCCCCGATGCATTGGCCTCAACCGCCAATTACCTGAGAAAGGCCGGTTGGCGCAAGGGACTTGCATGGGGCTTTGAAGTGCGCCTTCCGCGCCGCTACAAGGGCCCCTCGGGCCGCCGCCGCTATAGCTCTCTGGAAGACTGGGGCAAGCGCGGCATCACGCGCCTGAACGGCAAGCGCCTGCGCGGCAAGATGCGCGCCGGGTTGCTGTTGCCCGCGGGCAAGGCCGGTCCGGCCTTCCTGGTAACCCGCAATTTCAACGCGCTGTACACTTACAATGCCGCCGTCTCTTATGCGCTGGCCATCTCGCATCTTTCTGACCGGCTGAAGGGCAGGGGGCCCTTGGCCACCGCCTGGCCAACCCGTGATCCGGGTCTTAGCCGCGCCCAGCGTCTTGATCTGCAAAAACGCCTGCTGAAAAACGGCTATAATATCGGCAGGGCGGACGGACGCATCGGCCCCGTCACGCGGGCGGCGATAAAAAAGGCACAGAAGAAATATGGCTTCAAGCCTGACGGGCGCCCAAGTATGAAAATCTACAAGGCGCTGGGCGGGAAATAAATCTCGAAAGGAAGGAAGTGGCTGGGGCGCAGGGATTCGAACCCCGATATCTCGGACCAGAACCGAACGTAATGCCATTATACGACGCCCCATGATGATCCGGCAGCAAGGACCGCAACATCAAAGAAGTTCCGCGCCTTATCTAGCGCAGCTTTGCCGGATTGAACAGTCAAAAATGAACCCTTCGCGGTTAAAAATGCGCAAGCAGCCCCATCTGGCGCTTTCGCAATCCCTATCGACCTGATAGAGTAATCCCCAACAAGACAGGTTTATACGTGTGCGGGGATGAAAATCATCCGGTGCGCGGTGGAGATTAAAGGTGGACGCTTCGGACTCCAAGGGACGTGGCAGATCCGATTCGCGGCGGGCGCGGGCAACCGCTGAAAAACATGAGCGCTCCGAGGCGAACCGGCAAAAAAGACCTTCCGGGAAGGCAAAACGATATCCGTGGCATTCGCGCCGCCGAAGGCGTGGTCCGGCCTATGGCGCGCTTGATCTGGGCACCAATAATTGCCGTTTGCTGGTAGCGGTGCCCTCTGGCGAGGGGTTCCGGGTAATTGATGCCTTCTCGCGCATCGTGCGCCTGGGCGAAGGGCTGGGCAAGAATGGCAAGCTGAGCAAGGCGGCCATGGCGCGAACCCTGGAAGCCTTGCGCATCTGCGCCGCCAAGCTCAAGCGCCACGGCGTGCGCCGCTCGCGCCTGATCGCCACCCAGGCCTGCCGCGGCGCGGGAAACAGCGCCGAATTTCTGGAACGGGTGCGCCAGGATACCGGGCTGGAGCTTGAAATCGTCAGCCAGGAAACCGAGGCCCATCTTGCCGTTGCCGGCTGCGCCGCCCTTCTGGATCCGGCCAGCGATCATGCGCTGGTGTTTGATGTGGGGGGGGGAAGTTCCGAGCTGATGTGGCTGCGCCTGGAAAAAAACGGCAAGGGAAAACCCGCCAATGGTCACGGCAATGCCCGCTCAAGCGTTTGGCCCGAACACGAGGTTGTCGCCTGGACTTCCCTGCCGCTCGGGGTCGTCACCCTGGCGGAAAAATTTGGCGGGGTCGATGTCACCCCGGACAAGTTTGAATCCATGATCGCCCATGTCACCCCGCTTTTGCACGAGTTTGAAGAAAAACACCGGCTCACGCGGGCCATTGCCGAACAGAACGTGCATTTGCTGGGAACCTCGGGAACCGTGACCACCATTGCCGGGATCCATCTGGAGCTGGACCGCTATGATCGCAACCGGGTCGATGGCTGCTGGCTCAGCCGCGATGAAGGCTCCGCGGTAAGCCGCCGCCTGCTGAAAATGGACTACAACGCCCGCGCCGCCAGCCCCTGCATTGGCCGCGACCGGGCTGATCTCGTGCTTGCCGGTTGCGCCATACTCGAAGCGGTAATGCGCAAATGGCCCGCCAAGCGCCTGCGGGTCGCCGACCGGGGCCTGCGCGAGGGCATATTGACCCGCCTGATGAGCGAGGACGGCCGCTTGCGCCGTAAATCGGTATCATGAGCGAGGGCAAGAAACATTCCGGGCGCGGCGCGCGGGCCCTGAAAACAAGGGTGCGCACCGCGAGGGGGCGGACAACTTCATCAACCCGCTGGTTGCAACGCCAGTTGAACGATCCATATGTCGCCGCCGCCAAGCGCGACGGCTACCGCTCGCGCGCCGCCTACAAGCTGCTTGAGATTGACGAAAAATATCACCTCCTCAAAGCCGGCCAGCACGTGCTTGACCTGGGCGCCGCGCCGGGGGGCTGGACCCAGGTTGCGGTGAAAAAGACCCGCGTCCTGCAAGGCCGGGGCAAGGTGATCGGTATTGACCTGAGCCAGATGGAGCCGATTGCCGGGGCGCATCTTGTGCAGCTTGATTTTCTCGATCAGGACGCACCGCAAAAAATCCTCGGGCTCCTGGACGGAAACCGCGTTGATCTGGTGATGTCGGACATGGCCGCTCCCTCATGTGGCCACAGGCAGACCGACCACCTGAAGATCATGGCGCTGTGCGAAGCGGCGGTTGATTTTGCCGCCGAAGTGCTTAACCCGGGCGGGGCGTTTCTCGCCAAGGTCCTGCGCGGCGGCGCCGAAACAGACATGCTGCGCGCCATGAAGCAAAGCTTCAAAACCGTCCGCCATGTCAAGCCCAAGGCCAGCCGTGCCGATTCAGCGGAAATGTACGTTCTGGCCACCGGCTTTCGGGGCGGTGCGGAGTAACGCAAGTTGCCCCGCCACATGCTCTCAAGCAACGTGCATTCAAGTGATTCCACTTGAACTCAGATCGCTCTAAAAGGTTACCACATTCGTTATCTTGCCGTTTATGCGCGTGGTCTGGGTCACTTTTCCATCGCGCCTTTCCGTAATAATTTCCACAAGGTTCCCGTTGGCGTCGTTATAGCTCTGCACCTTTCGGGGAGATTTCGCGGGGGCTACCGGTTGTGCCGCCCCGGCAGCCGGAACCGTCGAGGCTGCCGCTCGCAACATGCTTGCCATGGTTTCGAGATCACAGAAAAACGCGCCCTCTATCGCCCCGGACGTTTCTATGTTCATGAGGATGAATGAGCGTGGGAAAAGGGAAGACGACAGGATCACCGAATACACGCCATTTTTTTTGAAGATCCAGTTTTCTCTGAGAGTCTTTATGATCTCCGGTCTCAACTCAATAAGGATATCAGCATGCTGAGAGTACTTTGACAGCTTGACATTGTTGCCCGTAAGGGCGTCATATTTCAACTTGGCGAAGGCGCCCGCCAAAACCGGCCCGCCTGCACTTTTTACGGTATATTCACCCGTCAACTTCTCCCTCGTAGCCATCCGCAGCTTTACACGAAAAAGATCAGCCTTTTTCTCGGCCTCGCCCAATGAAAACCACGACAGATACTCATCCGCCTTCTTTGCCGCGAGCCGGGCGCGCATATCCTTGTAGTAGGATACGATATTCCTCAGCAAAGGGCCTTTATACCATTGCCAGACCGGGAGAATCTGGCTCTGCCGTATAACGGAGCCGGGGGCGGCTTCGCCCCTGACCCGTTCCCCGGATGCAAAATAGAAATCCTCCATCTTCCAGTTTGCTCCGGCCTTCCTCCACGATGTAAGCAGCGCCCCATCAACCCATGGATTGAAAAAGGTCAGGAGAAAACGGGCGCCTTTCTGTTTTGGCATAAGCATGGCAAAAGCAAAAAAATGGCTCAACTGTGGATCATATTTATAAAAAGCCGGCCTGACATCCCTCTTCCACTTGGCCAGGGCGCGGGGTGTCATGAACTTCGCTGATGCCGCCTCCTGAGAGCGTGTCATTTCATGGCGAAACCTCTCGAAAACATTCATTTTTACAGTGGCCGAACAGGCCCGGTCATTCGCCTGGCCAAGCGACATAATCATGAAGACCCAGAGGAAGAATAGTGTCTTGCTGCTTTTTTTGGCCATTGTATTTCGTCCTGATTTTTCAACACCTCGGAAAATTGGCGCTCGCCTTGAGCGAAGATGACTCCATCCCCCTGTTAATGAGCAGCCTGGTCGGAGTATTCTCCCAGATTATCGGTCTTCGTATCCTTGACATCCGAATTCATAACGGCGTCAAAGATTCCACCGAAAAGTTGAGAACCAATCTCACCGGCGATGGGAGAGGCTGCAGTGCTCAAGAATCCGGAGCTTGGTGCAAGCATCAAAGCCGCGGCCTTCCCCACGGTTCTTCCAACGGCTTTGACGGCAGTTTTCATGTATTTGTTGACCGCCGTATTATACTCTTTTTCAGTGGAGGCATTGGCCATATCCGCACTGGCCTGGGCAAGGTCGGCAACAGTTTTCGCATCTGAAATGGCATTGGGAACAAGGTTTTTGATATCACCGACGACATCGAATCCCCTGTCCAGAACATTCTTCATACCGGGGGCGAACTGGGGGTTTCTCACAGGTGGATCCCAAGGCTGCCGCGCACCTGGCATATCGGCCAGATTTGGGCGTGTTCTCGCCGGGGCTGATGTCAACGGGGCCGGACCTATCGTCGGACCTGTATAGGTGGGCCTTACAGGGGACAGGTTCGAAAGAAACCGCGACGCTGCCGGACTGTGGACAGGCGGGGCAACCGGTTCTGGTAAAGCATACGTTCCCCCGGATATGCCTCCATATCCCGGTTGAGGAGCCGTAGGTGCTGCTAATGTGTTTGCCCTTCCTGAGCCGCCCCTGTGTCCTTGCTGCGGTGTCACCGGCGCCGACCCGCTCCCTGGTTGGGTATATGTCAATGGCGGCGCAGCAGCATGGATTGCCGGATATTTGAAGCCTTTTTGCGGCGGCAGGTTAGAGTTCAGCGGTGGCGCAGCAGCATGGATTGCCGGATATTTGAAGCCTTTTTGCGGCGGCAGGTTCGAACTCAACGGTGGCGCAGCGTGAATCGCTGGATATTTGAATCTTTTGCGTACGCTACGTCTCTTTCGCGCCTTGCGTCTGCCGTAATAGGTTCGCCTGATTCTCCAGCGGCGTACTTTTTTCCGCCGACTCCGGCTCCCCGTATAACCGTTATTATTACGGAAAAGCGAAAGCCCCTCGCCGTCTCCTCCACCTCCTCCACAGCAGGCCGAGGCGCTGGTCGTGAAACCAAACGACGCAAGGCTGAAGAGCAGTCCTAATGACAGAAATACATGGACCGGTCTGAAACGCGCTATGCCCAGGATGCTCATGAGCGCCCTCCCACGATGACAAGTACCACTGATGATATGCTACCTCGTTGTTAACATAAATCAAGCCCCACATCAGTGGCTAATCGTCGCAGCCAAGGCAGAAACAACCCAGTTTCACAAGCTGAACCGACACTCTTCCACCTGACAAACAGCAGGCTAAACGGAGCTTTGTCAGAAGGTAGGAATTTCGGTGACTTTACCGTTGATTAGGCGTGGTCGTGACCACCTTGCCATCGTGTTTCTCGGTAATGGTATCTCCATGACGCCTACAAGGGGTCAGCCTTTGCCGGTCTCTAAATCAGGGCATTTCCCCTGAATACACCACCATCTCTCTCACGAAAATTCTATATCCCATGGAGATCACCCCTCGTTTTCAAGTCCGATAGCTGTATCTTTATGTTCAAGAGCGAAGTTTCCATGAAGGTGGAAATTTCAGGACAAGGTTCAGGCCGGGTCGATATCTTCGCGTTTTGTGGTAAAGCCCCTATGCAACGCCCCCAAGGGGTGTTAAGGACCAGTGTCAACCAGTGACAAAAAGAGGTTGGCGCCATGTTTGATCTTTCCTTGACTTTTGATGATGTACTGCTTCGCCCCGGCGCATCGGATATCCTGCCCTCGGACGCGGATTTGCGCAGCCGGGTCACCAGGACCATTTCCCTCAATACTCCCATTCTTTCCGCCGCCATGGACACGGTCACCGAGGCCAAGCTTGCCATAGCCATGGCCCAGGCGGGCGGGATCGGCGTTATTCACCGCAACATGAGCATCACCGAGCAGGCCGAGGAAGTAAGACAGGTCAAGAAGTTTGAATCCGGCATGGTGGTCAATCCGCTGACCATCGGTCCCGACGCCACCCTGGCCGATGCGCAGGCCCTGATGAAACGGCATCATTTCTCAGGTTTTCCGGTGGTTGAAAAAAACGGCAGGCTGGCAGGGATTCTCACCAACCGCGATGTGCGTTTTGCCTCCAACCCGAACCAGCCGGTCTCTGAATTGATGACGAAGGAAAACCTCGTTACCGTGGCCGAGGATTGCGGCAAGGATGAAGCCAAGCGCCTGCTGCACCAGCATCGCATCGAGAAGCTCCTCGTTGTGGACGCCGATTATAAATGTATCGGCCTGATTACCGTGAAGGACATGGAAAACGCCCGCCTGCATCCCGATGCCTGCAAGGACGATCAGGGCCGCCTGCGCGCCTCCGCCGCCACAACGGTGGGCGAGAAGGGCTTTGCCCGCGCCGAGGCGCTGATTGATGCCGGTGTCGACCTGCTGGTGGTCGATACCGCCCACGGTCATTCCTCCATGGTCCTGGAGGCCGTGGACCGGATCAAGAAACTCTCCAACTCGGTGCAGATCCTGGCCGGCAACGTTGCCACCGGGGAAGCCACAAAAGCATTGATCGACGCTGGCGCTGACGCCATCAAGGTCGGCATCGGCCCCGGCTCCATCTGCACCACCCGCATCGTCGCCGGTGTTGGCGTGCCGCAGCTTTCCGCCATCATGGAATGCGTTGAGGTGGCGAAGAAAGCCGATATTCCGGTTATTGCCGATGGCGGCATCAAGTTTTCCGGTGATCTGGCCAAGGCCATCGCGGCGGGCTCTGATTGCGTGATGATCGGCTCGCTTTTTGCCGGCACCGATGAAAGCCCCGGCGAGGTGTTCCTCTACAAGGGCCGCTCGTATAAATCCTATCGCGGCATGGGTTCGGTGGGGGCCATGGCCCGGGGCTCGGCGGATCGCTATTTCCAGCAGGACATCAAGGAGAGCTACAAGCTGGTGCCCGAGGGCATTGAAGGGCAGGTGCCGTATAAAGGCCCGCTGGAGAGCGTGTTACACCAGCTCGTCGGCGGGCTGCGCGCCGCCATGGGCTATACCGGCTCGCCCAGCATTCCCGAGTTTCAAAAGCGCGCCACTTTCACCCGCATCTCCAACGCTTCCCTGCGCGAGAGCCATGCCCATGATGTCACTATCACCCGCGAATCGCCCAATTATCCCGGCGGCTCATAAGGCGCAAGGCTTCGGCCCGCCAAGTTAACAAAACGGGGTTATCCCATGCAACAAGGTGCGCGACTTTCCGCCGCAATGGAAATTCTTGCCGATATGGCGGCGCATCACCGCCCTGCCGCCATGGCGCTTCGCGACTGGGGGCGCAGCCACCGCTTTGCCGGATCGCGCGACCGCGCGGCAATCGGCAACCTGGTTTATGACGCCCTTCGTCACAAGGCCTCGATAGCCTGGCGTATGGGTGATGAAAGCCCCCGCGCCCTTGTTCTGGGAACCTTGCGGTTTGTCTGGAAAGCTGGCCCGGCCGAGATCAGCGCCTTGTGTGACGGCTCCGGATTTGCCCCGCAAGGCCTGAGCGCCCCGGAAAAAGAACGGCTGGAAAACGATAACCCGGAAGAGCCCCCCGGCCATGTGCGCGCCGATATCCCGGAATGGGTTCATGGCGCGTTGCAGCGTGTCTTTGGTGAAAATACGGTATCGGAGGGCATCGCCCTTGCCACTCGTGCACCGCTGGATATCCGGGTCAATACACTCAAGGCCGACCGCGAAAGGGTCAAAAAGGCCCTTGCCCGCATGGGCGCGCAAGATACGCCTCTCTCGCCCCTTGGCCTGCGCATCCCCCCGCCCGCCGCGGATCTGGAAAAACCCGATGCCCGCCTGCCGCATATTGAATCGGAAGCCGCCCACGGCAAGGGCTGGTTCGAGGTGCAGGACGAAGCCTCGCAGCTTGCCGCCCTTTTGACCGGCGCCGAACCCGGCATGCAAATCGCCGATATCTGCGCCGGCGCCGGCGGCAAGACCCTTGCCCTGGCCGCCCGGATGCAAAACAGGGGGCAAATCCACGCCTGGGACCGTGACAGGCACCGCCTGCGCCCCATCTGGGAGCGCCTCAAGCGCGCCGGGGCGCGTAATGTGCAGGTCTTGCCGGGCGGTGATGCGGATGTATTAAGGCCGCTCACGGGCAAGATGGATATCGTGCTGGCCGATGCCCCCTGCACCGGCACCGGCTCCTGGCGGCGCAAGCCCGACGCCAAGTGGCGCCTGAGCCGGGACATGCTGCAAACCCGCCTTGAGGAACAGCGCGCCGTGCTGCAAAGCGCCAGGTCCCTTGTCAAGCCGGGCGGCAGGCTGGTTTATGTCACCTGTTCGCTGCTGCCCGGGGAGAATCAGGACCAGATCACCCGGTTTCTGGATGAAAATCCGGAATTTTCCCCCCTTGATCTGGAAAGCCTGTGGAAAAAACAGCTCCCCGATACCCCGCCGCCCTTCGCCGATGCAAAAACAAAAGCTGCCCTGTTGCTAAGTCCGGCGCGCCATAATACAGATGGGTTCTTCATTGCCGCCCTGCGCCGCGCGACGTAAAGAGACCTCCCATGACCAACAATATCCTGATTATCGATTTTGGCTCCCAGGTTACCCAGCTCATTGCCCGGCGGGTGCGCGAATCGGGCGTATATTGCGAGGTGATCCCCTTCAACAAGGCGCAGGATTCCCTTGAAACCTTCGCCCCCAAAGGCGTAATCCTTTCCGGCGGTCCGGCCAGCGTTACCTACACCGACACCCCGCGCGCCCCCGACTGGGTATTCGAGGCCGAAATCCCGGTGCTTGGCATTTGTTATGGCGAGCAGACCATGTGCGCCCAGCTTGGCGGCAAGGTGGAGGAATCAAAAAGCCGCGAGTTTGGCCGCGCTGAAATCGAGATCGTGCGTGACTGCGCCCTGTTTGATGGCGTCTGGTCACGCGGCGACGTGGATGAGGTGTGGATGAGCCATGGCGACAAGATCAGCCATATCCCGCACGGGTTTCATGCCGTGGCTCTCAATGAAAGCGCCCCCTTTGCCATTATCGCCGACGAGACCCGGCATTTTTACGGCGTGCAGTTTCATCCCGAGGTGGTGCACACCCCGCGCGGGCGTGATTTGCTGCACAACTTTACCCATAAGATCTGCGGCTGCACCGGCGACTGGACCATGGCCGCGTTCCGCGAGAATGAAATTGCCAAGATCCGCGAGCAGGTGGGCAGGGGCAGGGTGATCTGCGGCCTTTCCGGCGGTGTGGATTCGTCCGTTGTCGCGGTGCTGCTGCACGAGGCCATCGGCAAGCAGCTCACCTGCGTCTTTGTCGATACCGGCCTGATGCGCGCCAATGAGGCCGATGAGGTCGTGACCATGTTCCGCGATCACTATAACATTCCGCTGGTCCATGTGGACGCCAGCGAGCGTTTCCTGGGCAAGCTGGAAGGCGTTGCCGAGCCGGAGAAAAAACGCAAGATCATCGGCGCCGAATTCATTGATGTCTTTGAAGAAGAAGCCAGGAAAATCGGCGGAGCGGATTTCCTGGCGCAGGGCACGCTCTACCCTGACGTGATCGAGAGCGTCTCGTTTATCGGCGGGCCTTCGGTGACCATCAAGTCGCATCACAATGTCGGCGGGCTGCCCGAGCGCATGAACATGGAGCTTGTTGAGCCCTTGCGCGAGTTGTTCAAGGATGAAGTGCGCGCCCTGGGCCGCGAGCTTGGCCTGCCGCCGCATTTTGTCGGGCGTCATCCCTTCCCCGGCCCCGGTCTTGCCATCCGCATGCCCGGCGGGGTGACCCGCGAAAAGGCTGAAATCTTGCGAAAAGCCGACGCCATTTACCTTGAGGAGATCCGGAAGGCCGGGTTGTATGACAAGATCTGGCAGGCTTTCGCCGTGTTGCTTCCGGTGCGCACCGTGGGCGTCATGGGCGATGCGCGCACATATGACCATGTCTGCGCCCTGCGCGCGGTCAACTCCACCGATGGCATGACAGCGGATTATTTTCCCTTCCCCCATGATTTTCTGGGGCGCGTATCCACCCGCATCATCAACGAAGTGCAGGGCATCAACCGGGTGGTCTTTGATATTACCTCAAAACCGCCCGGCACCATCGAGTGGGAATAAATACAAGCTGTGTGAGTCCGTGTAATACGCCATGAGTCAACCTGTTTTGAGGTTGTCACGTGAGTCGGCGTATTACAGGAGGTGTCTGTGAGTCAGCGTATTACGCCCAAGGCGTAACCGGGCGGCCTCACACCCGCCCCCGCCATATTGGCGAGAGCAAGTATCGGGTTGGCCCCAATCAGGGGCGCGGGTTCATACGCAGCCGCGTGGTTTCGGCAGGCCACCATATTTGGTGATCGGCTTCATCGGGCCGGTAAGCCACAGATCAAAAACATCTTTTTTCTTGGCCCCGATATGTTTCAGGAAAATACGGATCGGCGGCACGCTCTGGGTTTTTTCATAATAGGCCCGCGCCTGCATAATCTGCTCCCATTTCTCGTCGTTCAGCTCGACACCGTCAAGCTCGGCCATCGCCCGGGCCACTTCGGGGGTCCAGTCATCCATGCTCAACAAATAGCCATCACCGTCACGTTCAGGAATTTCAACGTTCATCTTACCCTCTTGCAATTGTTTCCTTCAGGATCGGTTATGTATCCAATCCAGCGTTTATACAGAATCTAAATATAAGCAAGGCAAGCTGTTATTGCAAATTAATATTAGAAGAAAATAATTTATCCGGCGCAATCAATGCAAACAGTGGCAGACGGATCAACCTCCAGGCGCTTGGGTGCAATCGCCTCGCCGCAGACCACGCACAGGCCGTATTCACCATCATCAAGGCGCACTAACGCCGCCTCGATACGCAGCAATTCATTGCTCCGCTGAACCTCGGTGGCCTGCGCCATGGCTTGCCCCTGCATGGCGTCCATGCGCGAGAGCCGCCCAACGCTTTGCTGGTCCAGCGTCACGGTATCGCGGGCTTGCGCCGAGAGGGCGCTGAGCCGGACCAGCTCGGCGCGCCGTTCAAGCAGCCGGGCGCGCATATGCTTTTCATCCATGTTGAATCCCTCGCGATGGTAGCCTTTTTATTATCCGCAGCCTATCATACCGGCTGGAAATTAAACATGCAGGATAAAGCCATGTCCATACAAAGCGCCGCTCGCCGTGTTACCGCGCCTGAAATCCGCGCCCGCAAGGGCGGCGAACCGATTGTCTCGCTCACCGCCTACCACGCCCACACCGCCGGGTTGATCGATGCTTATGTGGATTTCCTGCTGGTCGGGGACTCGCTTGGCATGGTGATGCACGGCATGGACAACACCGTGCCGGTGCCGCTTGAGTTGATGATTATGCACGGCCAGGCGGTAATGCGCGGTTCAAGACATGCTCTTGTGGTGGTGGACATGCCCTTTGGTTCTTACGAGGAAAGCCCGGCGGCGGCGTTCCGCAACGCTGCCAAGGTGATGAAGCAAACCGGCTGCGGCGCCATCAAGCTTGAAGGCGGCGCGCGCATGAGCAAAACCATCCGCTTTCTCACCGAGCGCGGCATTCCGGTCATGGCCCATATTGGCTTGACGCCGCAATCCTATCATGTCATGGGCGGTTTCAAGACCCAGGGGCGCGAGAAATCGGGCTGGCAAAGCCTTGAAGATGATGCCCGCCAGGTGGCTGAAGCCGGGGCCTTTGCCGTGGTGCTTGAAGCCATCGCCGAGCCGCTTGCCGCGCGCATTACCCGCGACATTGCCATTCCCACCATCGGCATCGGCGCATCGGCTGCCTGTGACGGGCAGATTCTGGTGCTGGAAGACATGCTCGGCCTCTCGCCATCCGTGCCCGGATTCGTCCGCAAATTCGCCAATCTGAAGGCGCAGATTGAAGACGCGGCGCGTGAATACGGCGATGCGGTCAAGGATCGCAGTTTCCCCGCTCCTGAACACACTTACGCCATGAAAGACGAATAACCATCTGTTTAATCAGTGTTTTTTAGCCCAACGGGCCAAGCAAACCCGTCATTCCTGCCGCCGCAGGAATTGTCTGTTGGATATATGGTATCTTTCGGATTATGGGAGATTGGTTTATCGGGGTGGCCACCCCGATAAACCACCGGGAAAGCGACCGTGCAGGAATCAGGTTTTACGCCTGCCGTCATCAGGGTCCTTCCCGGATGTTCCCAATCGTTTGTTGAGTTGAAGGGGCTGAACGCCCGCAGACAATTACAAATCGGGGACATAAGTATCATGACAAATCAGGCCAAACAAGACAACCGCTTTCACATCGGCATTGATGTCGCCAAGGCGAAACTGGACATTCATTGTCTGGAAACCGGTGCGGACTGGCAGGTTGAGAACAACACGAAGGAGATCAGGGCGTTTGCCCGCAGGCATCATAAAATGCTTGCCCAAAGCTATATTGCAATAGAGACCACGGGCGGTTATGAGCATTTGTGCTGCGAGGCGTTGCATGGCAGAGGGTACAAGGTTCATCAGGCGCACAGCTACCGGGTGAAGAGTTTTATCCGCTCCATGGGGCAGGGCGCCAAAACAGACCGGCTGGATGCCATGATGCTGGCGGCATATGGCCATGAACGCAAGACGAAACTGCGGCTTTATGCGCCCCGAAGCGCCAATCAGCAATTACTGAAAAGCCTGATGCTGCGCCGCGAGGATTTGGTGAAAATGCAGACCCAGGAGAAAAACCGCCTTGCTGGTCCTATGGCCAAAGCGTTGGAGGCGAGCTTCAAAGCGATCTTGAAAGCCATTGCAAATCAGATCAAGCTTGTGGAGCGCAAGATAAGGGCCTGCATCAAACAGGACGAAAATCTGCAAGCCAGAGAAAAGGTCCTGCTGCAAATCAAGGGGATCGGTGAGATAACCAGTTGCAGCCTGCTGGCGCTTTTGCCGGAACTTGGAGCGATGGACAGAAAACAGGCTGCGGCGCTGGCCGGCCTTGCCCCCTACGCCAAAGACAGCGGTGAATATAGAGGGTATCGTTCAGTCAAAGGCGGCAGACCGGCAGTGCGGCGCGCCCTGTTCATGGCGGCGCTCAGTGCCGTGAGGCATAACCGCGAGATGAAAATTTTCTACACAAGGCTGCGCGCAAATGGCAAAAAACCAATCGTAGCCCTGACCGCAACAGCCCGAAAACTGGTAACCATTGCAAATGCTAGAATTAGGGATATGAAACTGAGTTGATGACGTCCGAAACTACCGGGAAACGGGTGTTTTTTCACCCGATTGCCCTGCCCGCTCCGCGGCATCATGTCTTGGGAGATCAGGGATAAAGTCTTGTGCTTTCCCATGGGGCGCTTTCATCGGCGCGCCGGAACACGATCCGGTCATGCAACCGGAACGCGCCATCCTTCCAGAATTCGATTTCCAGCGGTGAAATGCAATAACCCGACCAGTTCTCCGGTCGCGGCACCGGGCCGATATTGAATTTCGCGGCAAATCTGGCCACCCGTTTTTCCAGCGCAAAGCGGCTCTCCAGCGGCTGTGACTGCCTTGACGCCCATGCGCCGATGCGGCTGTCGCGCGCCCGCGAGGCAAAATATTCATCGGCCTGTTCTGGCGAAACCGCGCTCACCTTGCCGCGCACCCTGATTTGCCGCCTCAGGGATTTCCAGTGAAACAGCATGGCGGCCTGCGGGTTGGATTTGAGTTCCAGGCCCTTGGCGCTGTCCAGGTTGGTATAGAACACATTGCCGCGCGCATCATGGCTCTTGAGCAGCACCATGCGCAGATTAGGCAGGCCCGCGCCGTCGCAACTGGCCAGCGCAAATGCGTTGGGGTCATTGGGTTCACTGGTCTCGGCATCTTTCAGCCACATATCGAAAATATCAAGGGGATCAACATCTTTGTCCTTGCCGGAAAACAGTCCAATATTGGTCATATTCGCGCA
>CAZHLV010000052.1:0-24415 GCA_964533415.1 uncultured Hyphomicrobiales bacterium | reverse complement strand
GGTGACGCGCCTTGTATAGCTGGCGCTCATGCCGGTCTGCAAATCTTCAAAGCTGTAACCCATCTCGACCTTCATTCTTTACAAGCCCGCGCCAACTTACTGAAGCGGGGAATGCCCCGCAAGGGCAAAGGGCGGCGAATTGTTAAGGTTAACCGGCGTAAACCAGACCCGTTAACGTAAATTTCAACCGGTCCGCCTATTCTGCAACCATCATGCAGGGGTGTTCCAGCGTAGGTTCCAGACGCTGCATCAGCCATTTTTAATGACGAAGGGTCGCACGGGAAATATACCTGCGCCGAATAAAGACGGAGAGTAAAAAATGTCTGTTGATCTGACAATGCCGGTTCTGGTTGTTGATGATTACAAAACCATGATCCGTATCATTCGCAATCTGCTCAAGCAGATCGGTTTCAATGATGTGGATGATGCCGCCGATGGCTCTGAAGCGCTGAACAAGATGCGCTCGCGCGGGTATGGCCTGGTCATTTCCGACTGGAACATGGAACCGATGACCGGGTACGAGCTTCTCAAGGAAGTGCGCAGCGATGACAGCCTGCGCAAGACACCGTTTATCATGGTTACCGCCGAATCCAAGACGGAAAACGTGATTGCCGCCAAGAAGGCCGGGGTCAACAACTATATCGTCAAACCGTTCAACGCCACGACGCTGAAAAATAAAATCGGCACGGTCTTCGGCGAATAGCATCCCGGTGCGCTCCGGGCGCACAGGATGAACAGGACTTTAACCCGGCAAGGGGTCTAACGGAGGTTCAAGATACATGGTGGGGAATCATATTGATATCTCGCGGGCCGATGAGTTGATCGACTTCATCAAAAAAGTGAGGGACGGCGACCCGACCCTGGTTGAAATCATGGGCATGGCCGAGCTTTTGGCCAGCACATTGCAGCCCTATTTCAAAAAACTCGACACGACGATCTATGGCGAGTTCCGCCAGATCGCCCAGTATATCGAAAAGACAAAAACCGAAATCGGCTCCTTGCAGGCCAATGACATGAGCGAAAAGCGCATCCCGGAAGCGGGGATGGAACTGGACGCCGTGGTCAAGGCCACGGAAAGCGCCACTGACCGGATCATGGAAAGCGCCGAGACCATCATGGCCGCGGATCCTGAGGACACCGAGACCTACCAGGAGACGGTGAACGGCGAGGTCATGAAGATCTTCGAGGCCTGCTCTTTTCAGGATATCACCGGGCAACGCATCACCAAGGTGGTGGAAACCCTCAACTTCATTGATGAGCGTATCAGCACCTTTGCCAGCACCTTCGGGGTCGAGGACAGTGTCGCGCAGCTTTCAGCGGAAGAAAAGGCCCGCGAGGCGCGCAAGCAGGAGCAAATCCTGCATGGCCCGCAAATGGACGGTGAAGGGGTTGCCCAGGATGATATTGACGCCCTGTTCGCCAGCGACAAAAGTGCAGAAAAGACCGCCGCTTCACAAGATGACATCGATGCCTTGTTCCATTAGAGTGTTTCCGGTTTTGACTGAATCAAAGCCGGGCTCTAGAGCAACGCGCGTTCAAGTGAACGCACTATCATTGCCCTATCAACTTGATGTCGATCAACTTATTGATTTTCCTGCAAGGAGTTTTCCTGCCCTTGTATGTCCCGACCAAGCCCGTTAGTAAATATCCATGGCTGATCCGGCTGTTTTTCTGGAACCAGAAGCGGCGTTACGGCAAGATTCTGGAGCCGGGGATGTTGTGGGGGCGCTCGCCTTTCGTGTTCTCTGCGCTGGCGCTCTTGTACGGGGCGCTTGATCGCAAGCGCTCACCGATCGAACCGGAGCTGCGCTCGCTGCTCACGGTGCGGGTTTCGCAAATCAACCATTGCGAATTTTGCGTTGATATCAATACCGCGACCTTGATGAAACGCTGCAAGACCCCGGAGAAAATCGACGCCTTGTCAAGCTGGCGCGAAAGCTCCTTGTTCAGCGGGCGCGAGCGGTGCGCACTGGCCTATTGCGATGCCATCACCCGCTCGGACCAGGATACGACCCCGGAGATGATGGCGGATCTGGAACGCCATTTCGACCATGATGCGCTGGTAGAGCTGACCGCGGTGATCTGCTTCCAGAACATGTCGAGCAAGTTCAACGCCGCCCTTGATGTCCCGGCACAGGGCTTTTGCCGCATCCCCGCCATGGCGGCAAAACAGGATACGGATTCATAGCCATTCCCGACTCACCCCGGCAGGGTCTAGGCTTCAGACCCTGACGCACAAAAAAGGATTCACCGGTGAAAAATCCATCCCTTCCAGGCTATTTCCAGCAGCTTCACCACCATCTCATGACGGTTCAGGTGCAAGACGGCGCCGGCAAGGACATTCCCACAACGCAGGCCGTGGAAAGAATCATCGTCCAGTGCCGGGACGCCCATGAGGCGGGCAACAAGGTAGTGTTTATCGGCAATGGCGGCTGCGCCGGGCTGGCGGCGCATATGGCGATCGATTTTACCAAGAATGGCGGCATAAGGGCAATGGCGATGAATGACGCCTCGGCCCTGACCTGCCTGGGTAATGATTTTGGCTATGAATTCATCTTTTCCAAGCAGATCGAGTATCTGGGCAAAGCTGGCGACATCCTGATCGCCATGAGCGCCTCTGGCCGCTCGGCCAATATCCTGGGCGCGGTGGAGACGGCCCGGACGATGGGATTCAACATCATCACCCTGAGCGGCTTTACGCCGGACAACCCGCTGCGGCGCGGGGGGGAGATCAATTTTTACATGGATTCTCCTGAATTCGGCTTCGTGGAAACCGGGTATCAGGCCATCTTGCACGGGATTCTGGATATCGCCATGGGATGGAGAGCAAAGGAATAAACCTGTCCCGTTTCAAGGAAAAACCGCCCCGGATTTCTCCGGGACGGTTTGAAGTGTTCAAAGCCGGGCTTTGAGAGGCTTACATCATGCCGCCCATACCGCCCATGCCGCCCATGCCGCCCATATCGGGCATGCCGCCGCCGGCAGCGCCCTTGGGCTCAGGCTTCTCGGCAACCATGGCTTCGGTGGTAATCAGCAGACCGGCGATGGAGGCGGCATCCTGCAACGCGGTGCGCACGACCTTGGCCGGGTCCACGATGCCGGCCTTGACCAGATCGGTGAACTCGCCGCTCTGGGCGTCAAAGCCAAAGCTGTCGCTCTTGCTGTCAAGGATCTTGCCAACCACGATGGAGCCTTCCTCGCCGGCATTTTCAGCGATCTGGCGGCACGGCGCCTGAAGAGCCTTGCGGACAATGGCAATGCCGGTTTCCTGATCGTTGTTGTCGCCTTTCGACTTCATGGCCTCGGCGGCGCGCAGCAGGGCCGAGCCACCGCCGGGAACGATGCCTTCTTCAACCGCGGCGCGGGTGGCGTTGAGCGCATCATCGACGCGGTCCTTGCGCTCTTTCACCTCGACTTCGGTGGCGCCGCCAACGCGGATCACGGCAACGCCGCCGGCCAGCTTGGCGAGGCGTTCCTGCAATTTCTCGCGGTCATAATCAGAGGTTGTTTCCTCGATCTGGCCACGGATCTGGGCGACGCGGGCCTCGATGTCGGCCTTCTCGCCAACGCCGTCAACGATGGTGGTTTCTTCCTTGGTGATGTTCACGCGCTTGGCGGAACCAAGCATGTCGAGGGTGACGTTCTCCAGCTTGATGCCGATATCCTCGGAGATCAGCTGGCCACCGGTGAGAATGGCGATGTCTTCCAGCATAGCCTTGCGCCGGTCGCCAAAGCCCGGGGCCTTGACGGCTGCCACTTTCAGGCCGCCGCGCAGCTTGTTGACCACCAGGGTGGCCAGGGCCTCGCCCTCGATATCCTCGGCGATAATCATCAGCGGCTTGCCGGACTGGACAACCGCTTCGAGAACCGGGAGCATGGCCTGCAGGTTGGAGAGTTTTTTCTCGTGCAGCAGGATATAAGGGTCTTCCAGCTCGGTGGTCATTTTCTCGGCATTGGTGACGAAGTAAGGCGAGAGATAGCCACGGTCGAACTGCATGCCTTCGACAACGTCGAGCTCGCTCTCAAGGCTCTTGGCCTCTTCAACGGTGATAACGCCTTCATTGCCGACCTTCTGCATGGCCTCGGCGATCATGTTGCCGATCTCGGACTCGCCATTGGCGGAAATGGTGCCGACCTGGGCGATTTCCTCGTTGGTCTTGACGGTCTTGGCGCTATCGGTGATCGAGGCCACGACCTCGGCAACCGCGGTGTCAATACCGCGCTTGAGGTCCATCGGGTTCATGCCCGCGGCAACTGCCTTGCAGCCTTCGCGAACAATCGACTGGGCCAGGATGGTGGCTGTCGTGGTGCCGTCACCGGCAATGTCGTTGGTCTTGGAGGCCACTTCGCGCACCATCTGGGCGCCCATGTTCTCGAACTTGTCCTCGAGCTCGATCTCCTTGGCAACCGTGACGCCGTCCTTGGTGATGCGCGGTGCGCCGAAGGACTTGTCGATAACCACGTTGCGGCCCTTGGGACCAAGGGTCACTTTTACGGCGTCGGCAAGAATATCAACGCCTTTCATCATGCTTTCGCGCGCCTTGGCGCCGAATTTCACTTCTTTGGCAGACATGTGTCAAAATCTCCTGAACTGTCGTGTCTTTTTCAATAATCGGGAACAAAAACCGCTCTCAAGCCGTGGCCTGATGCGGTTATTCCATGATCCCCATGATGTCGGATTCTTTCATAATCAGCAGCTCTTCGCCGTCGATCTTGACCTCGGTGCCGGACCATTTGCCGAACAGGATGCGGTCGCCGGCCTTGACATCGAGCGCGGTCACGGTGCCGTCTTCGGCCTTGGTGCCATTGCCAACGGCGATAACTTCGCCCTCTGAGGGTTTTTCTTTTGCGGTGTCGGGAATGATGATCCCTCCAGCCGTCTTTTCCTCTTCGTCGATCCGGCGTACAAGAACGCGGTCATGGAGCGGACGGAATTTCATTGGGTATTTCCTCCATTTGCAATGAAAAAGCGTTTCGCACGCTTTTTTAAAATATCAGGTTTTTGTTTAGCACTCACACGCAAGAGTGCTAATGCTGCGGGGGAAATAGGGGGGCAGGTGAATGTTGTCAAGGGTTGCCATGTATTTTTTCGCGCCGTGCTTAACGCGAAAACCCCGCCTGGACCTTACCAGACCAGTTCGCGCTGCCAACCCACGGGAAGCCGGGGAAAATCTTCAAACAACCGCGCCAGGGCAGCTTCATCCTGCGCCTCTTCGGCATGGATACCGCCAGCGATAAACAGGACGTCCCAACCGGCGCTGATCGCGCCCTTGACATCGGTGCCCAGACCATCGCCAATGGCAAGGATATCGGAAGCTTCGGCGCTGCGTTCAAGAAGCCTTGAAAAATATTTCAGGGTCAGGTCATAAACCGGTCCATGGGGCTTGCCAGCATAGACCACCTGCCCGCCCGCATGCTCATAGGCTTTTGCCAGCGCCCCGGCGCAATAGATGCGAACGCCGCCGCGATCCACGACAAGATCAGGATTGGCGCAGATCATCGGCAGGCCGCGCTTGCTCAGGCGCGCGAAGCTTTCCTTGTAATCCTCCGGGGTCTCGATCGCATCGTCAAATGGACCGCTGCAAATGATCGCCCCGGCCTCTTCCGGGCCGGTCAGGGTCAATCCCAGATTATCAAGCAGCGCCCGATCGCGCTCGTAGGGGCCGATATGATAGATGGGCCGATCGCCATAGCTTTTGAGCAACTGGCGGGTAACATCGCCGGATGTCACCACGCCATCATAGGCCGCGGGGCTCACGCCGATATGCCCAAGCTGCGCCACGACCGAATCGGCCGGGCGCGGCGCATTGGTGAGCAACAGGACCTTGCCGCCCGTTTCGCGGTAACGCACCAGCGCCTCGACGGCTTGAGGATAAGGCGTTTCGCCATTATGCACCACGCCCCAGACATCGCAGGCGATGGCCGGGTAGTTCGCGGCCAGGGCAGCGATATGCTCAAAATGGGGAATGGGCGTGTGCTGGCTTGTCATGTGTCTTGCCTATAGGGAGGACGGATATCCGTCAATGAATGATTTACAGCTCTGGGCATGGTCATTTTGTCGCTGCCCGGTAGTGATACTGAACACTCTGCCTATATCATGATGCCAGCCCTGAGCGCCGACGGCGCGGCGCCCAGGATTCTGGACAATGGCCAGATTTTCTATTCTTGCGTGTTTTTTTCGCATAATTGCAATTATACATACTCAATATTTCCACCAGGATCCGCAAGCCTTGGCAATACATGGGAGGGTACATGTTTTTTAAGGGGTTTTTAATCCTGCTCTTCTTCAATGGAGCATCGGATGGCTGCCCTTTGTTTCAGGATTGTCATGATTCTCAACTTCACATCGCCGGATATAAAATGAAAACTCTTTCCATTCGCAAACTGTCAACGATCATCGTCACCGCCCTTGTTCTCGCGGGCAGCGTCCTGATTACCAGTTCGGTAGTCATCTATACCGATATCGACAGGACAGGCTCGCACTGGAGCCATTATCAGGATATTTCCTCACCCAAAGCCCGCGCCGTGGAAGCCCTGGTTTCAAACCTGGGTTTTGGCGGGATGATTCACCAGTTCAAGAATTACGTGCTGCGCCATGACGAGCCCAGAATCAAGAAAATCATCAAGGCGGCGGGCGGGGCGCTTGCTGCTCTGGATGCCTATGAGGCCGTAGGCGTAAGCCCGCAGGAGGAACGGGCGATACGGAATATCCGCAAGGTCATAAATCTTTACGCCAGCAAGATGAAGATGGTTCAGTTCCTGGTGGGAACGGGAGCTGGCGCCAGCGCTGTGGACAGGCAGGTCAAGATCAACGACAAACCGGCTCTTAAAGGCATTGCCACATTAAAAGACATCCTGGCACAGGATCGCCAAAGCCGGAAGGGCAAGATTTCCAAGACCGGGTTACTGGCCAATCTGCGTGAGGCCATGGGGTACGGGCACATGATCCACCAGTTCAAAAACTTTGTCTTGCGGCAAGATACACCCCGAATCCGGAAAGTTATCGACGCAACGGACAGGGCGAGAAAAATTGTTGCCCAATACAGGAAGCTGGGCGTGAACAAGGCGGAAGACGAATCCCTCCGGGGAATCGAGAAGGTCTTGATGGCCTATGCCAGGAATATCAAGCTTGCCGCCAGTTATGCCGGTCAGGGCAAAACGCCTGAGGAGATCGACAAGGTTGTAAAGATTGATGACAAGCCCGCGATCAAGGGCCTGGCCGCGCTGATCCCGCAAATCGCCGCGCAAAACAGGGCCTCGCAGCAGGAACTCACCCGGTCGCTTGAGCGGATTAAAATCCTGGCCATTGCCATTTTGCTGATTGTTGCCGTGAGCGCGAGCCTTCTTGTGGCCTTCTCGATCTGGGGGCTGATCTTCAAGACAACCCGGCCGATCCAGAGGATCACCGAGGCCATGACACGCCTGTCCAGGGGCGAGATTGACCTGAACATCAAGGATCTGGCCGGAGATACGGAAATCGGCGAAATGGTCAGGGCTATCGATGTATTCCGCGAAACCAGCCTTGAAAAATTGCAGATGGAGAAAATTGCCAAGGCGCAGACCGAAAAACACGAGATCGACAAGGGGGTTCAGGCGATCAAGCAATCGGCCAAGACGATGGCCGAATTGAACAATATCGTGGTCAATCTGGGGCTTTTGAACAATCATTCGCACCAGGTGAGCGACAGCAGCCAGACAATCTCGGCGGCGGCTGAAGAGCTTGTCTCCTCGGTAGGCGAGATTTCCGCCAGCAGCGCGGGCGCATCGTCCGATGCGGTGAGCACGGAACACACGGTATCGGACGGACGCGAGGAGGCGCAAAAGGCCATGGGCGCCATCGAGGTGATCTGGGAAACCATGGAGGCGTCTGTTGGCAGCCTTGACGAGCTGACCGAGGCCTCGGTGCAGATCGAACAAATCCTCGGGGTTATTGAAGGGATCGCGGAGCAGACCAACTTGCTGGCGCTCAATGCCACGATCGAGGCGGCGCGGGCCGGGGAAGCGGGCAAGGGCTTTGCGGTCGTGGCCTCTGAAGTGAAAAGCCTTGCCAACCAGTCGTCAAAGGCGACCGAGGATATCGCCCACCGCATCCAGGCGCTGAAAAGCGGCATGGAGAATGTTTCCAGGACCATGGAGCAATCGCGCGAGGCGGTGACATCGGGGCGCGGCTCCATCGAGCAAACCGCCCAGACCATGGATGAAGCGGCGCAGCAAGTGGCCAATGTCTCGGCCAAGATGAGCGATATTACCGGGGTATTGCACCAGCAAGAAGGCTCAAGCTCGGAAATTGCCCAGAACATCAACGAGGTGGCCCAGTTTGCCGCGGACAGCAAAAAGCAGGTTGAAACCGTGCTCAACCGGATGAGCTCGATCAACGAGATGATGACCAAGACCGCCCTTGAATGGTTTGACAAGAATGATCCGCGCAGCATGTGCGAGATTACCAAGATCGACCATATCCTGTTCAAGAAGAGGATTATCGACACGGTCATGGGGCTTTCGCAGATGTCCCCCGAGGAGGTCCCCGATCATCATAACTGCCGTCTCGGCAAGTGGTATGATACGCTTGATCTGCCTGCTGCAACCAACATCCCGGCATTCAGCGAACTTGCCGGACCTCATGAGCGGGTGCACGATTCCGGGAGAAAAGCTCTTGAGGCTTCCAATGCCGGGCGCAACCAGGAAGCTTACCGGTATATTGAGCAGATGAACGAGGCTGGTGACGAGGTCTTCATTTTACTCGACCAGATCTCCGATGCCCTGACCGCGATTGAAGATGAGTCATTCACACAGCAACAGGCACGGGGTTGAGATGCAAGGTTAAACAAGGCCCGGCTTAATTCCATCAGGCAGCTGAAATTGAACCGCACCCAGCCGGGTTTTTCAATTTTGCACCCGGCGAGAATGGCGCGGCGG
This sequence comes from uncultured Hyphomicrobiales bacterium, assembly GCA_964533415.1. Classification (GTDB taxonomy): domain Bacteria; phylum Pseudomonadota; class Alphaproteobacteria; order Rhizobiales; family BM303; genus BM303. The sequence continues at coordinate 15,499 of CAZHLV010000052.1, read as the reverse complement.
AACTACCGCTTTTGGCATGGTTCATGCTCTTAACCGGAACTATTCAAATCTGTTTGTGCAATATGTTCCAAAATTGCACAGATGGCCCCTGACAAAACGTTCCGGCGGAGGTTTGCCATGTTTCAATTCAAAAATCATTTCACCATGCGGATTATCACGGCCCTGACCATGGGCTACTGGTTTGTATTCTGGGCGCTCAATGGCCTGGACAAGTTTTTATGCCGGGAAAATCTCGGGCTTATCAAGTGGTATGGCAATGACCGGGTGGACAAGTTCGGCATGTACATGGACCGGCTGGGCATCGGTTCGGACGGGGTGACGGGCACCTTGTGGTTTGCCGGGATCTGGGAGCTTGGGGTGGCGGGGCTGTGTTTCTATGGCCTGATGCTGGCATTCAAGACCCATGACATGCGCCACCGCCTGCATGTTTTTGCGCTGGCGCTGGGCGGCTCGGTGCTGACCTTTATCGGCTTTTGCATCTTTGACGTGGTGGTGGGCGACCGGGCGGAGCTGCTTGAGCATTCGACCTATATCGGCGTGGTCATCATCAGCTACATGGCGGTGGTGCTGGAGCCGGTTTTCGTGGAACTGGTGGCCAATTACAACCAAAGGACCGTGCGGCGGGCCGTATAGGGACAACCCGGCGGCAAACGAAAGTGGCGGGGATCAACTCGCCATCTTCATGGCCGGTTTGACCGGTTTGCGGCTCAGGATATCGTCGCGGACCTGGGCGGGTTTGCCGAACAGGTAACCCTGCGCCAGATCGACATTATAGTCGAGCAACTCAAGCACCATGTTTTCGGTTTCCACCTTTTCGGCGATCAGGTGCAGGCCGTGGCGCTGCATGAGATCGGCAAGATCGGCCGTGTGCACCCAGGTGTCGGCCTCGTTCATGCGGTTGAGCAGGATATCGGCGTCAACCTTGATGAAGCGGAAACCCAGCTCGTTGAGCTTCTGGAAATCGGCGTTGAGGCTGGTGACCTGGTCGAGCGAGAAGCGGAAACCCAGCTCGCCCAGCGCCGCGAGGCTTTCAAACTCCATGGGGCCGAAGCTGTTAATCATGGATTGCGGGAACTCGAAGTTCAAAACCCCGGCAAGCTTGCGGTTTTGCTCAAGGAAATCCATGAGCTGCGGGAAGAACGCCACATCGGTGAGCGAATCGGGGGAGATGTTGCAGAAAATCCCCACCTTGCGGTTGCGGTCCGCCAGGCGGCGCAGCACCTTGACGGCGCGCAGCAACAACAGGTTGTCCACATTGGCCATCTGGCCCGATTCCCGGGCGACGGGCAGGTATTCACCGGGCATGATGGTCTCGCCCTGGGCGGTGTGCAGCCGGGTGAGCGCCTCGTAATAACGCACCTTGCGCTGGGGCAGGGTAACGATGGGTTGCAGGAACAAGTCCATGCGGTTTTGCGCAAGGGCATTGCGGATCATCTCCTGCCGCGCCGGATCAACCATTTTGGCTTTTGGCGCTGCGGCCTGCGCGGCGGGGGCAGGCGCGGCCTCTGAAGGCGCGGGGGAGGTGGATGGAGACGGAGGCAGGGCCGGGTCCGATGTTGCCTGCGCCGGAGCGGCTTCCTGCGGCATTACCGGCGCGGATTTGGCGGCGGCGAGCGCCCTGGAGAGATCATTACCGAAGTTTTTCTGTTTTTTCTCAAGGCGCTTGAGCAACTTGGCAAAGCCGTCGAGCTTCTTGCCGCTGGCGATAAAGCCTTCGGTCAACTCGCTGTTCACGGCATTGATGGCGCGGACTTCATCCTCAAGGCGTTCGGTACTGGCCTGAAGCGGGTTTACGTGTTCCTCGATAATGGCCGCGCCTTGTTGTTCAAGGCGGCCAAGACAAGCCATCTGGGATTCCACCTGCTCGCGCAGGTCAAGAACCTCTTCGGAAAGCTGTGAATTGGCCTTGAGCAGGGCGCGCATCTTGCCATGCAGGCCAAGGCGGCGGCGGGCCCTTGTCATCATGAGTTGGACCTGAACCAGCCCCAGAACGATGATAAAGGCGCTCACCCCGGCCATTACCGGCGCCATGGCGGCAAAAGTGACCAGCCCCAGGGTGGTGGCCACCCCCACCGCAAGAGTGCTGATTGCCATAATAATCGTATTTACAACAGTCATCGACGCGCCGGGTCCTTATGTCTTGATGGTTTCAACACGCGGGGTATTTTTTCCCAAACTGGCGCGAAGTCGTTGACATTTCGTTAACCATAAAATTTAAACCTTCATTATGAAATTTTCCCAGCTTCCCCTCACGCCTGATGGCGAGCTTTGGGTGTTTGCCTATGGCTCGCTCATGTGGGCGCCTGATTTCGAGCCGGCCCGCGCCCGGCCCGTGCTGGTGCATGGCTGGCGGCGCGGCTTTACGCTGCGCTCGACCCAGGCCTGGGGCAGCAAGGCGCGGCCCGGCCTTTGCGCCTCGCTGCATGCGGGCGGCGCGGTGGCGGGGCGGGCCTTGCTGATCCGGGCGGCGGCGCTTGACACGGCACTGAGCGGCCTTGCCCGGCGCGAGGCGGCTTACCTGCCATGTACCGTGACAGGGCGGGAGCGGGGCAAGGCCCCCTTCCCCATGCTGACTTTCGTGCATGATTATGACCATCCGCGCTCGGCGGCGGGCCTGGCTCTTGCCGAGCAGGCCCGGCTGATTGCGCAAGGGGTGGGGACGCGTGGGTCATCGCTGTTTTACCTGCGCGAGACCTTGCGCCAGCTTGCCCTTGACGGCGCCAGCGACCGGCGGGCGCAAGAATTGCTTGCCCTTGCCCTTAAGACCCGCCATGTTGGGCGGGGCTGAGTGCGAAGCTCCGGCCAACCCTGCCGCCAGCCCGGCGGCGAGCACAAAGACCCCGGCAAGGAAAAGCAGCAGCATGGCCTGATTGCCCCGACCGCGGCGTGCGCTTACCCCAGGCGTTCGGGGTGGTCCTCTTCCAGGTAGGCCTTTTCGACATCGGAAAGCTCGATTTCCTCAACGCCGGTTATCATGCCCTTGATGTAATGGAAGGGGGTATGGCCAGTGGTGGTCATGTAAACATGGATCACCGCAAAGGCGATGATGATAAAGGCGGCGGCGGTGTGGGCGAAGGCCACGATGGTCAGGTAGAACCCGGCATTTGGCACATCGTTCCACAAATCATAGGTGAGGTAGAAGATACCGGTCAGCCACAAGGCGGGCCCCATGAAGATCATGAAGGCCAGATAGGCCATACCCTGCAAGGCGTTCTGCTTGCGGCGCAGGGTTTTCTTGAAGGGGTGTTCCTCGTCTTTCAGGATGCCATAGGCGTAATAGCGCATCACGGCGAAAACCCGGATGATGAAGATCATCAGGGCGCTTGACCACTTGCCATCCACGGTGCGTATGCCGAAGAAGGGCAAAAACTGCTTCCAGTTGCCGGTGGTGAAGTTCCAGAAGGTGGTGAAAACCCACAGCACGATCAGCGTGATGGCGGCATAGCTGTGCAAGGTCACGGCCTGCTCGAAACTCAGCAGGTGAAAGCTGCCATGCAGGTTGAACCCGGTAAAGGCAAGGAAGAAGATCAGCCCGGCCTGCGACCAGTGCCAGAAGCGCTCGTAGCGGGTGTAGATGACGACGGCGTGTTTGCTTTTCTTGCCTAGCGGCATGTCTCGTCCTCCTCGTCGCGGCATTGGGCTATGGCCTGTTTCTTACACAGGATGAAGCGGGCGACCCCGTGGGCAAGCGCAACCGCCAGTGCCCCGAAGATCATCAACCAGCCAAGCCAGTCAAGCCATTTCCAGCCATCGCGGCCAGGCATGTAAAACCCGGCCAGGTTTTCCAGCCGCCCTTCCCTGGCGTGGCATTCAGAGCAGGCCAGCGCCTTGCTCTTTGGCGCCACCATATGGGTAATGGGCCACCAGGAGATGGTCTTGATATAGCCAAACTCGCCACTATAGGGCTTGTTCGCTTCCTTCATGCCATAGGCGATGGCCTTGGCCATGTTGTAATTGCCCCAGAAAGCCGAATCATCATCGCCCCACAGATGCATGTACACCAGCGTGTTGTTGCCCTTGTCATAGGGCTGGATGGTGTTCATGCGCTTGAAAGGCCAGATGCGTGACCCGGGGTCGTTGAATGCGCCCTTGAAGGCATTGATCTGGATCGGCTGCGTGGCGGGGTCGAATTTCGTGTCGATGGTGGTATAGCGCATGGTGCCGTCAAACCACTTGTAAACCGGCTTCAGATTCTCGCCATATTTGAAATTGCCCTTGATGGACTTGTAGGTCTTGCGGTGCTCGCCATTGCCTTGCGTGTAGCCCTTGAGGTAATAGCCCTCGCCATTTTTCAGCTTGCCGGCGGTACGCCAGTCCCAGTCGGTTTTCGTCGCTACGCCGCCCTTGGCAAATTCCGGGATATGGCAGGTCTCGCAGGCGACCCGGTCCACATGGCCGTTGAGCTTGATGCCTTTCAGGGTGGTCATGGGATGTGGCTGATCGCCATGGCACGACTCGCAGCTCGCCGCCTGGCGCCGCTCGCCCGGCTCACCAGTGCCTTCAGGGTCAACGGCGAGCATCTGGTAGCGGCTGCCGGCGGAGATATGCTGCTCGGTAACATGGCATTTCTGGCAGGAGAAATTCAGCCCGTCCGCCGCCATGTGGATATCCACCTGCTTGTCCGGTGCAGCCAGAACCGAGGAGAGATCACCATGCTTGACGTTGTCGCCGCCGCCGCCATAAAAATGGCAGGTGCCGCAATTGCGGCGGGTCGGCTTGCCGACGCTCTGGGCCACCTTTACCCAGTCAATCGGCTTTTTGCCCTCGAACATCACCGCGCAGGCGGGTGAGCCTTTCGTTGACGGGGTGCGGTAATAGGTGCCGGTCTGGTCGTGGCAGACCACGCAGTCGATATTGGCGGTGTTCTTGTAGTCAAAATCAAAGGACTTGTGGTTGAAGGCGGCGTGGCACTGGGAACACATGCCCTCATTACCCCGCGCATTGGTGCAGAAATTGTTGACAAGGGTCTTCTTGCCCAGAATCTGCCCCGTGACCGGGTGCTTGTATTCCCATTTCCAGTGGATCGAATGCAGGAATTGTTCGCCCGCCTTGTTATGGCATCCCAGACACGCCCTGGTCACCGCCGGGCCATCGGCAAAGGGGCCTTGCAACTCCTTCAGCCGGGAATGATCGGTGGTGGACGTGCTTTTCCCACCGGGCGCCGCCTTGGCCGGCGTGGTTTTGGTGTATTCATCAATACCCGCCACAACTGCCTTGCCAGGCTCATGGGCCGCCATGACACCGGTAGAAAATGCCAGGCAAAGCCCCAAGGCCGCGAGCAGATCAAACATCCTCACCATAGCATTCCCCCCATTCTGAACGGGCCATCAACCGCATAAATTTTGAATGATTCTCAATCTACAGGAGACGGCGGCAAATTGTCAGGTGACGAATTGTCGCAAAACCCAGTAAAATCAAAGATTTGTGACTTAGTCACTTTATCTCGTTCGCGGCTATTCCTCGCTGGCGCTCGGGCCTGCACGGGCGCGGGCTGGCCGCCCGTCGCGCAGTCGCGCTCTGCTGCCGGTCGCAAGCCCCCGCTCAAGGTCCGCTCCCCCTCCCCACTACCCTTTCACAAACTCCCTGAGGGTGGTGGGGAGGGGGAGCGGGAGGCTCGGTGAAAATTAAAGAGAAGCGGGAGGCATGGTAAAAACCAAAGAGAGAAAGCCCCCTGCCCCGGAATATCATGCAAAACCAATACGCCCCTTTATTATTCCCCTGTGCTCTGTTAGAACGCGCGCGCAGGAATAATTTGGATTTTTCTCATGTCTGACACCACTGATTCGACGGCGCGGGACTGGCGCGAGACGCTGTTTTTACCCAAAACCTCTTTTCCCATGCGGGCGGGGCTGCCCAGGCGCGAGCCGGAATGGCTGGAGCGCTGGGAAAGGCTTGATCTTTACAAGCGCCTGCGCGAGGCGGGCAAGGGGCGCGAAAAATACGTGCTGCATGACGGTCCGCCCTATGCCAATGGCAATATCCACCTGGGCACGGCGCTCAACAAGATCCTGAAGGACATCATCGTGCGCTCAATGCAGATGATGGGCAAGGATGCCGATTACGTGCCGGGCTGGGACTGCCACGGCCTGCCCATCGAGTGGAAGATCGAGGAGAAATACCGCTCGCGCGGCAAGGACAAGGACGAGGTGCCGATCAACGAGTTCCGCCATGAATGCCGCGAATTTGCCAGTGGCTGGATCGACACCCAGCGCGGCGAGTTCAAGCGCCTCGGGGTGATCGGCGACTGGGAGAATCCCTATACCACCATGGCGTTTGAAGCCGAGGCGCAGATCGCCCGGGAGTTCCAGAAATTCCTCATGAACGGCACGCTTTACCGCGGTTCGAAACCGGTGATGTGGTCGGTGGTGGAGCAAACCGCGCTGGCGGAGGCGGAAGTTGAGTATCACGATTATGAATCGGAAACCATCTGGGTGAAGTTCCCGGTGGCCGGCGGCGGGCTTTCCGGCGCCTTCGTGGTGATCTGGACCACCACGCCATGGACGATCCCGGGCAACCGCGCCATCTGTTTTTCCGGGCGTATCACCTACGGGCTTTACGAGGTCACGGCGGCGGAAAATGACTTTGGTCCGCAACCGGGCGAGAAACTGATCCTTGCCGATGGGCTGGCCGAGGAGAGCGCGGCGCAGGCCAGGGTGAATTTTGAGCGGCTTCAGGATGTCTCCGGCGATGTGCTGGAATCCCTTGTTTGCGCCCATCCCTTCAAGGGGCTTGGGGGCGGCTATGAATTTGCCGTTCCGCTGCTTGAAGGCGATCATGTGACCGATGATGCGGGCACCGGTTTCGTGCATACCGCGCCGGGGCACGGGGCGGATGACTTTGAGATCTGGGCCGCCAAAAAGGCCGATATCGAGGCGCGCGGGATCAGCCCGGCGATTCCCTTCACGGTCGATGATGCCGGGTTTTTCACCGCGGATGCGCCCGGCTTTGGCCCGGATGCGCCAGACGGCGCGGCGCGGGTGATTGATGACAAGGGCAAGAAGGGCGATGCCAACCGCCGGGTGATCGGCGCGTTGATCGAACGCGGGGCGCTGTTTGCCCGCGGGCGGCTGAAGCACCAGTATCCCCATAGCTGGCGCTCGAAAGCGCCGGTGATTTTCCGCAATACGCCGCAATGGTTCATCGCCATTGACAAGGATATCGAGTTAAACGGCGAGCGCCGAACCTTGCGGGATCGCGCCCTCACCGCCATTTCCGGTACCCGTTTCGTGCCGCCTGCCGGACAGCGGCGGCTGGGCGCAATGATCGAGAACCGGCCCGACTGGGTGATCTCGCGCCAGCGGGCCTGGGGGGTGCCGCTCACGGTGTTCGTAAACAGGGAAACCGGCGAGTTGCTGCGCGATGCTGAAGTCAATGAACGTATTGCGCTGGCCTTTGAGGAGCACGGCGCGGATGCGTGGTTCGAGGACGGGGCGAAGGAACGCTTTCTTGCCGGTCACGTGGATAACCTGGATGACTGGGAGCAGGTGCGCGATATTCTCGATGTGTGGTTTGATAGCGGCTCGACCCACGCTTTCGTGCTGGAGAAAGAGCACAACAAGGGCAAATGGGACCTGAAATGGCCGGCGGATCTGTACCTGGAAGGCTCGGACCAGCATCGCGGCTGGTTCCATTCCTCGCTGCTGGAGAGCTGCGGCACGCGCGGGCGGGCGCCTTATGACGCGGTGCTCACCCATGGCTTCATCATGGCCGAGGATGGGCGCAAGATGTCGAAATCGCTCGGCAACCAGGTGTTCCCGCAGGATATCACCCGGCAGAACGGCGCGGAGATCTTGCGGCTGTGGGTGAGCACGTCGGATTACTGGGAAGACATGCGCATCGGCCCGGAGATCATCAAGACCAACACCGATGCCTACCGGAAACTGCGCAACACCTTGCGCTTCTTGCTGGGGAACCTGCATGGTTTTGAGGACTCCGAGCGGGTGGATGTGGCGGACATGCCCGAGCTTGAACGGACGATCCTGCACCGGCTGGTGGAGCTTGACGGGATCGTGCGCCAGGGCTACGAGGCTTTCGATTTCAAGAAGGTGTTCTCGGCGCTGTTTCATTTCGCCACCATCGACCTGTCGGCGTTTTATTTCGATATCCGCAAGGATGCGCTGTATTGCGATGCGGCCTCGTCCATCACGCGGCGTTCGTGCCGCACGGTTCTGGACGAGGTGTTCATGTGCCTGACCGCATGGGCGGCGCCGATGCTGTGTTTCACCATGGAGGAAGTGTGGCTGACGCGCTTTCCGTCCGATGAGGATTCGGTGCATCTGCGCGTTTTCCCGGATGTGCCGCAAGACTGGCGCGATGATGCGCTGGCGGCGAAATGGGACAAGGTGCGGGCGCTGCGCAAGGTGGTCACCGGGGCGCTGGAGATCGAGCGGCGCGAAAAGCGCATCGGCTCCTCGCTTGAGGCGGCACCGGCGGTTTACGTTTCTGATGAAGCCATTTTCGAGGCCATGGAGGGGGTTGACCTGGCGGAAATTTCCATCACCTCGCAGGCAAGGCTGATAAAGGGGGATGCGCCCGAGGGTGCCTTTACGCTTGAAGATGTGGCCGGTGTTGCGGTGGCGCCAGAGAAGGCCGAGGGAAAGAAGTGCCAGAGATCGTGGAAAATCCTGCCCGACGTGGGATCGGACCCCGACTTCCCCGAGCTTTCGGCGCGTGATGCAGCGGCGGTGCGCGAGTGGGATGCCCTGAAAGGTTAATGACAATTCTCAAAGCACCGGCGCGATATGGATTCATCCTGGCCCTGATTGTCCTGATGATCGATCAGGGGTTCAAATATGTGATGATCCATGTCTATGACCTGCCGGGACGGGGGCGGGTTGTGCTGACGCCGTTTTTTGACCTGGTCATGGTGTGGAACAAGGGCATTTCCTACGGGCTGTTCCAGCAGGACACGGCGCTGGGGCGCATGGTGTTACTGGGGATTACGCTGCTTACGGTGCTGGCGCTCGCTATCTGGCTGTTGCGGGCGCAGGAGGTATTGCTGGGGCTGGCGCTGGGGTTCATTATCGGCGGGGCGCTGGGCAATGCAATTGACCGGTGGGTTCATGGCGCGGTGGCGGATTTTTTCTCGGCCCACGCCCTTGGCTTTCACTGGTATGTCTTTAACCTTGCCGATGCGGCGATTGTTGCAGGCGTGGCGCTGCTATTGTATGACACTCTGGGCGGCGGAAACGGGAAGGGTCATTCCCCTCCGCCGAAAGGGCGGTCATAAAATGACCAAAAATGGTGACTAACCCGATTTGCGGGGATCAATGTATCCTGTTGTTGAAGGGCGAACTTAATGACAATCTCAGTTTTCTTAACCACGCAAGGGGGAAGACGTGTGGCTGTAGCGGCGTTGCTGATTGCAACCGGGTTTGGCGTTGCGGGCTGCTCGATCGGCACCAAGGGCAAGGGAACCTTGCGCGAAACACTGGGGCTGGATAAAAATGCGCCGGATGAATTTGCCGTGGTCACCAAGGCGCCGCTCGTGGTGCCGCCCAATTATGACTTGCGCCCGCCGCAAAAAGGCGCGGCGCCGCTGAGCCGGGTGGACCCGCGCCTGGCGGCGCGTGAGAGCGTGTTTGGCGGCGCTGGCAGCAAGGCGCGCGGGGCCAGCCGCGGCGAGAGCGCCCTGCTCGACGAGATCGGCACGGCAAGCGCCGACCCCAATATCCGCCGGAGACTGAACACGGAAAATCAATCTCTTGCGGAAAAGGACAAGAAGCTTACCAGCAAGGTTTTGTTCTGGCAGAAAAAACGTGAACGCGGCGCGGTCATTGACGCCAAGGCGGAAGCGGCGCGGCTGAAAGCCAACAAGAGACTGGGCAAACCGGTCACCGAGGGCGCGACGACAATGGTCAATTGCGACAGCATAAAATCTGCCTCGGAAGATATCAATTGCAAGTAATCACACGAAACTGAACGGGAAAGGCTTGTATTTTCAAGCCCCTTTCCAGATATATAAACTCAAGTTCAGCTTGGACAAACCTGTTCGGGCTGTTTGCCGATTTCACGAAAAGGATGTGCAACGTGTTCAAACACCGCGTTATGAGTTCTGTGTATCGCTTTTTTATTCCCTCCCCCCTTCAACAGTTCATGGTGACCCTGATGACAATGACGCTGCTTGCCGGGGCCGCCCGCGCCCAATCGGCGGACGAGATCAAGACCTTTACACTCAAAAACGGCATGCAGGTGGTCTCCATTCCCGATCACCGCGCCCCGGTGGTGACCCACATGGTGTGGTACAAGGTGGGGGCTGCTGATGAGCAGCCGGGAAAATCGGGCCTTGCGCATTTTCTTGAACACTTGATGTTCAAGGGCACGAAAGACATTGCACCGGGCGAGTTTTCCAAGATCATCGCCCGCAATGGCGGGCAGGACAACGCCTTTACCTCGCAGGATTACACCGGCTATTACCAGCGCATCGCTCGCGACCGGCTGGAACTGGTGATGAAGATGGAAGCTGATCGGATGATTAACCTGGCGCTGCGGGACAAGGATGTTTTGCCCGAGCGCGACGTGATTTTAGAAGAACGGCGTATGCGCATCGACAATGACCCCGGCGCACGTCTTGGCGAGCAGGTGAGCGCGGCGCAATACGTGGCGCATCCTTATGGCAAGCCGATCATCGGCTGGGAAAACGAGATGGCGGAGCTGACCCGCGAGGACGCGCTGGCGTTTTACCGCAAATACTACACGCCCAATAACGCCGTTCTGGTTGTGGCCGGGGATATCACCGCCGAGGACCTCAAGCCCCTGGCGGAGAAATATTATGGCGCCATCAAGGTGCGGACAAAAATCAGCCCCCGCAAGCGTCCGCTTGAACCGGCGCCGGACGCCGAACGGCGGGTGATCCTGCGCGACAGGAAGGTCCGCCAGCCGAATATCCGCCGCTCCTATATCACCAGTGCCTATTCCACTGCCCGGCAGGGCGAGGCGGAGGCGCTTTCGGTGCTGTCTGAAATTCTGGGCCAGGGAGCCACCAGCCGCCTTTACCGGGAGCTGATCGTCAAGCGCAAGATCGCCGCCAGCGCCGGGGCGTATTATTCCGGGGCAAGCCTCGATTATGGCTCCTTCGTCATCTACGGGGTGCCCAATCCGGGGGTGGATATCCACGAGGTGGAGCGCGGCATTGACGAGGTGATCGCCCGGATCCTGGCAAAGGGTGTGAGCAAGAAAGAGATCGAACATGCCAAGCGCATCCTGATCTCGGACAATATCTATACACGCGACAGCCAGTCATCCATGGCGCGGCTGTTTGGCGTGGCGCTGACCACGGGCCAGAGCGTCAGCGATGTGCTGGAGTGGCCCAGGCGCATCGAGGCGGTCACGGTTGCTGAAGTAAATGCCGTGGCGCGCAAGTTTCTCGTGCCGGAGAACTCGGTCACCGGGCTTTTGCTCCCGCTCAAGCGCGCAAAAGGAAAAACACAGGAGGCGGCGCAATGACGCGGGGCTGGCGGCTTTCACGAGATTTGGTTGCGGTTTTCTTATTTACAGGGGCGATGCTGATGCTGGTTCAAAATGCGGGCGCGACCCGGATTCAAAAAGTGGTTTCTCCGGGCGGCATCACTGCCTGGCTGGTGGAACAGCACACGGTGCCGATGATCGCGGTGCGGGTGGGCTTCAAGGGCGGCACGGCGCAAGATCCTGCGGGAAAGAGCGGGCTTGTGCACCTGCTCTCGGCAACCATGGATGAAGGAGCGGATGACCTGGACAGCGCCAGCTTCCAGCGCCGCCTTGAGGAGCTGACCATGTCCCTGAGCTTTTCCGCCGGACGTGATGAGTATTACGCCCGGATGAAAACCCTTACCGCCAATCGCGATGAAGCATTTCACCTGTTGCAGATCGCACTGACCAAGCCGCGTTTTGATGAAGAGGCGGTAACGCGTATCCGCCGGCAGGTGATTACCGGGCTCAAGCGAGAAGAAACCGACCCGGATACCCTTGCCTACCGCGCCTGGTTCAAGAGCGCCTTTGGCGATCATCCCTATGGCCGCCCGAAAAAGGGCACGATCAAGGATGTCAGGACCATCACGCCGCGGGATCTGAAGGATTTTGCCGGGAAGATCGTCGCCAGGGACGTGATGCGCATCACGGTGGTGGGTGATATCGACGCCAAAACGCTTGGGGGCTTGCTGGACAAAACCTTTGCCGGCCTGCCTGAAACTTCCGGCCTGGGCGAGATTCCAGAAGTTAAAATCCCGGCAAAACCGGATTTGCAGGTCATCGAGATGGATATTCCGCAATCGGTGATCGTGTTCGGCATGCAGGGCATGAAACGCCATGACGAGGATTTCATCCCGGCTTTCGTGATGAACTATATCCTCGGCGGCGGCGGGTTTTCCTCGCGGCTCACGGAAGAAGTGCGCGAGAAACGCGGCCTGACCTATTCGATCTATTCCTTCCTGCTGCCCCTTGCCCATGCCGGCGCCATCATGGGCAGCGCCTCGACCAAGAACGCCAGCGTTGCCGAGGCGGTTGAGCTTATTCGCAAGGAGATTACCCGCATGGCGGAAGGCGGGGTGTCGGCAGAAGAACTCGGCTCGGCCAAGACCTACCTGACCGGGTCCTATCCGTTGCGCTTTGATTCCAGCTCCAAGATCGCCGGGCAACTGATCGCCATCCAGATGGAAGATCTGGGGATCGACTATATCGACACCCGCAACGCCAAGATCGAGGCGGTAACCCCTGAGGATATCGCCCGGGTTGCCAAACGCCTGCTGAAAGACGAAAATATGCGCATCGTCGTGGTGGGAACGCCAGATGGCCTCAAAGACAAGAACTAGCCTTTTTTTTCAGGAAGAATCCCTATGAGCGCAACCTCTTTCAACTGGGCCGACCCGCTGCTCCTGGACAACGAGCTTGGCGAGGAGGAACGCATGGTGCGCGACACCGCGCAGGCTTACGCGCAGGATAAATTGCTTCCCCGGGTGATCGAGGCCAACCGGAACGAGCATTTTGACCCGGCGATCATGCGCGAAATGGGCGAGCTTGGGCTGTTGGGCGTCACCTTGCCCGAGGATCTGGGCGGGGCGGGGCTTGGCTACGTGGCCTATGGGCTGGCGGCGCGGGAGATCGAGCGGGTGGATTCCGGCTATCGCTCGGCGATGAGCGTGCAGAACTCCCTCGTTATTCATCCCATTGCCGCTTATGGCTCGGATGCGCAAAGGCAAAAATACCTGCCCAGCCTGGTTTCGGGCGAAATGATCGGCTGTTTTGGCCTCACGGAGCCGGATTTCGGGTCCGATCCGGGGGGCATGGTCACGCGGGCGGTGAAAACGGCTGAAGGATATATCCTCAACGGCACAAAGACCTGGATCACCAATGCGCCGATTGCCGATATCGCCGTAATCTGGGCCAAGCTGGAAGAAGACGGCTCCGATCAAATCCGCGGCTTTGTCGTCGAGCGGGAGATGGAGGGGTTTTCGACCCCCGGGATCGAAGGCAAGTTTTCCCTGCGCGCCTCGATTACCGGGCAGGTTGCCTTGCAGGATGTGATTGTCCCGCATGACAACATGCTGCCCGGCGCAAAGGGGCTGTCGGGTCCCTTTGGCTGCCTTAACCGGGCGCGGTTTGGCATTGCCTGGGGGGTGATGGGGGCCGCCGAAGCCTGCTGGTTCGCGGCGCGTGATTACGTGATGGAGCGCAAGCAGTTTGGCCGCCCGCTGGGAGCCACCCAGCTTATCCAGAAAAAGCTCGCCGACATGCAGACCGAGATTACCCTTGGACTGGCCGGCGCCCTGCGGCTGGGGCGGCTGTTCGATGCGGGTAACCTGGCCCCGCAGGCGATCTCGCTGATGAAGCGCAACAATTGCGGCAAGGCGCTCGATATCGCCCGGCAGGCGCGGGACATGCACGGGGCCAATGGCATTGCGGATGAATATCATGTCATCCGCCACGTGATGAACCTGGAAACGGTGAACACCTATGAAGGCACCCACGACATCCACGCCCTTATCCTGGGGCGGGCGCAGACGGGAATACAGGCGTTTTTCTAGATCAACCTGCGTTCAAGTGGAATCACTTGAACGCAGGTAAGTTGATCGACATCAAGCAGATAGAGAAACCAGTCAGGTCACCGGATAAAGATCACCTTCAAATCGGTATTGATGCCTTCAAACTTGTTGATGACGCCAACAAAAAGCCCATAGGCCATGGCGGCGGTGAGTGACATGTAGACAAGCTGGTCGAGCCGCCCTTCCATGAAATCCCGTGATAACCTTGCACCGATACGGTCAAGCTCGAAAATCCGGTCCGAGAACGAGATCACGAACCACATCAGAACCGACTGGAACAGCGAGAACCAGATCCGCCGGGCAAAGATACCCGATATGAAGATCACGATCCCCGCCAGAATTATCATGATCCAGGACAACCCGCCCTGCATGGCGGCGAATTTCGGCTGCTGGCCAAAATAGTTACTTATCAATACGAACAAGACCGGAAGCGCCATGGAAACGAGGATATGAGTGGGCGCATTGGGCAAGGCCCCGCCCTTGCCATTGAGGGCGGCGAAAATCAGCCCCCCGGCCAAGGCAAAGCCCAGGAACCCCAGGATGACAACCGGTGTAGTCTTGCCCCATCCGGCCAGGCCCGATCGGCCAGCGCTACCGCGGGAGGATTGGCCAAGGCCCAGCGAGTACCGGGGCATCGACAAGCTGAATATGCTCTTTTCCCGGCTCTTTACGCCCGGCGAGCCGGAAGCGCTTTTTTTCGAGCGGGTGAAAAGACCAAGAAAGCTGTCGAAAGCGGCTTTCTTCCTTGCCGAACCAAAGCGGCAGAACAGGTCAATGGGTGTTTGCATGTCCCGATCATAACCATAAGCGTAAATCCCCTTGCCCGGCTCGCCATAGGTGGCAAAACGGCTGCCATCTGGCATGAAATACTGGGTGACCACGGTATCGGTAACTTTCTTGCCGATCTTGTACCGGGCGGTATAGCTTGAACTTTTCAAGGATGAGTAACCACTGCTTCCCATGTAGCTTTTCAGCTCGATGCAGGATTTGACCACGCGCCCTTCGGCGGTGGCCTCCAGGGGCAGCAGGGCAAGGGCAGAAAAGGCCCACATGCCAATCAGCAGCATGAGTTTGAAGATACGCATCGGATTTCACTGCCCGGGTTTTATATAAACCCGGCCCCTTGCCCAAGATTTTCGCGCAGCCTAACAAATCAATATTGATTAAAACTTACCCTCCGCAGAAGCGATCACATGCCAAGCTGTGAGCGGGGTTGACCGGGCCTTGGCCAGTCCCCGGGTTGGGATGATTTCAATCGGAATGGGCGGCGCGCGGCGCGGCGGCGACGGGTGGCCATGGTGTTAACAACGACATAAAGCAAACGCGTAAAAGCCTGTACAAACCGGGGGGATGCAGGGCAACAGGCATCTTCTTTTTTGAATCCGGGGGAAAAGGTTAATGGCTTGTTAACCATATTCCCGCAGGCTGTCAGCAGGTACAATATTGTTCCAGAGCATGGATGCGATCTTCTTTTATCGCCTCAT
>CAZHLV010000051.1:0-4783 GCA_964533415.1 uncultured Hyphomicrobiales bacterium | reverse complement strand
CGCTCGGGCCTCCGCGGGGGCGGGCTGACCGCCCGTCGCGCCGTCGCGCTCTGCTGCCGATCGCGGGGCTGGTGGAATGTGGCATTCTTTCCCCCCTCTCAGTGTCCGCTCCCCCTCGCCTCCACCCTTTGCAAACTCCCTGAGGGTGGTGGGGAGGGGGAGCGGGCGGCCCGGTTATAAACAAGAGAGAGCGGGCGGCCCGGTTATAAACAAGAGAGAAGCGGGCGGCTTGGCAGATAAACAATGAACGCAGGCGCAAAATCTACCGGACGATCATCACCGAGTTTTTCGCCTTTTTCAAAATGGCGTGGGAAACGGATCCCAGAAACATCTGCTTGAGCTTGGATTTTTCCGTGGCGGAAATCACGATCAGGGAATAATCACCCCCTTTTTCGATGATCTTTCGCACCGGATCACCAACTTCCGTGAGTTTTTCTATGACGGTGTTGCCCGCCTCCAGAACCACTTTTTCGGCCATGTCGATGGCGTGCTGGGCCTTGTCAAGGCTCTCGACATCCTCGGCCACTGAAAACAACGTGATCGGGCAATCGCAGCGCTGCGCCATGATGGCGTCCTGATGCACCATTTCGCGTGAGCGCTCGGTGTCTTCAACACAGACGAGATGTCCGTGCCCTTCTTCCAGCTCGCGCACCAGTATCACCGTGCCATCATGCTCGGTGGCCACCCCGATGGCCGTGTAGGTATCGATATGTCCCAGCCCTCCGGCGCTTTCCGATGAGGCCGAGACGATCACGATATCATAGTGGAAAAAATGCGCCTCATCGAGAATGCCGGTCAGAACCGAGCTGGATTCGCGCACGATGAGCGAAATGCTCTGCCCCGTCTTGGTGCTGACATAGTTGATGACATGGTCCGAGGAGCGCGAGCCGCGGAATTTCTTGGTGATATCCTCGCCGTTCCAGTCATCGCCCAGAAAGCCGCTTTCCATCAGCATGTCCCGCGCCCGCTTGAGGGATTTGAGCCCCGGCAGTTCAAGGTTCCATTCCAGCATGTTATCCCGGGCCAGATCCATGTTCAGCCCGCTGGAGCGCTCCCCGGTGCCATCCGGGCGCACATAGAGCAACGAGATATCCGTATCGGTATGATCCAGGCTGAACTTGATGGCGTAATGCAGCCCCCGGTAGCTCTCTTCGGAGCCATCAATGCAGACAAGGATGTTGAACTGGTGATTTTGAGTATCGCTCATCTATATGTCCCCGAAATTTCAATTTACACGCAGATTGAAAAGGCGCCGGCAAGGAGGCAGCCGGCCCCGGCCATTGCATCGCGGCGCGGTAACCTGCCTGGCATTTTACTTAAGGATGTCACTTGATCCTGCCCCTTTTAAATTTTGAACATTGCCGAATCCTTCACAATACATCCAGCCTATCACAAAACCGGTCATGCACCTAGAGTCGGGCAATCCCCGAGCCGGGCAATCCCCCGAACCGGGGCAATCCCCCGTGGATATTACGCGATTGCCCTCTTATGCGGTTTTGTGGCACAATGGCGGCATTGTCGCGCCCGGGCAGCGCGCATGCGCAGGGAGGGGCGGCTTCGCCGATATGCAAATGCAGCAATCAACACAAAACCCAATCCCCGAAATACAAGACAGAACTGTCGCTTTTCAGGCTGAGAAAGCCAACCGGACATTGTTTTCGGCCCTGCTCGATGCGGTCAGGCGTCATGGCCGGAAAACACAGGTTCTGGATGACCCGGACAAAAACCCGCTTAACTATGACCGGCTTCTTTTAGGCGCCACGGTCCTGGGCCGCGCCATTGCAAAAATCAGCATGCCGGGCGAAAAAATCGGGGTTTTGCTGCCCAATGGCAACGGTGTTGCCGTGACCTTTTTTGCCCTGCACGCCTATGGCCGGGTTCCCGCCATGCTGAATTTCACCAGCGGCGCGCATGGCTTGCTGGGTGCGTGCAAGGCGGCGCAGATCACGACCATCCTCACCGCCCGCCGGTTTATCAAGCTTGCCGAGCTTGAACCGCTTGCCGAGGCGCTCTCCAAAAAGGTGAAACTGGTTTATCTTGAAGATTTGCGCAAGACAATCTCTCTTGGCGCCAAGCTCTCGGGCGCGTTGCTCTCGCATCTGCCGCGCCGCCTGCCCGGCGCCCGCAAGGTCTCGCCCGATGATCCGGGCGTGGTGCTGTTTACCTCCGGCACCGAAGGTTCGCCCAAGGGCGTCGTGCTTTCGCATCGCAATGTGCTTGCCAATTGCTGCCAGTGCATGGCTACCGGGGCGTTTGAGGATGATGACCGTTTCTTCACCGCCCTGCCGGTGTTTCACTCCTTTGGGCTCACGCCGGGCATGATCCTGCCGCTGATTTCCGGCCGCCCGGTATTTCTTTATCCCTCGCCGCTGCATTACAAGATGATCCCGCCACTCATCAAGCGCGCCCGGGCCTCGGTGATGTTCGGTACCGACACCTTCGCCGCCGGATGGGGCCGTGCGGCAAGCAAGGAGGATTTTGCCTCCCTGCGTCTCGTGGTCCTGGGGGCCGAACGGGTGCGCCAGAAAACCCGCGAGCTGTGGCGGGAAAAATTCGGCATGGAGATCTATGAAGGCTACGGGGCCACCGAAACCGCGCCGGTGGTTGCGGTCAACACCCCGAACCGCGCCAGGAACGGCACCGTGGGGCCGCTCCTGCCACAGATCGAATACGAGATCGAGCCGGTCCCGGGGCTTGATGCTGGCGGGCGTCTTAAAGTGCGCGGCCCCAATGTCATGAGCGGTTATCTGACCGTCGAGAAGCCCGGCGTGGTTCAGCCCCCCGAGGGCGGCTGGCACGATACCGGCGATATTGTCGAGATCGACGATGACGGTTTTATTGCCATCAAGGGCCGCGCCAAGCGCTTTGCCAAGATCGGCGGCGAGATGATTTCGCTGGCCGCCGTGGAAGCCTATGTTGCCTCCGTGTGGCCTGACAACGCCCATGCGGTGGTCGCGGTGGAAGATGCCAGGAAAGGCGAAAAGCTGGTGCTGATTACCGACCATGAAGCTGCCAGCCGTGCGCCGATCTGCGCCTGGGCCAAGGAACACCATGTCCCTGAATTGCAACTCCCCAAGCATATCGTTTTTGTCGAGGCCCTGCCGGTTCTGGGCACCGGCAAGCTTGATTATGTCGCCATCAACACGCTGGCGCGGCAAAATGTCGGCCCGCTTCGCGCCGCGGCGGAATAGGGCAGGGGGCTTTTGTTTTATCCCTTGGGCAAAGATACCGTCATGAACAAAGACCATGAGTGAAGACAAGACGCAGACACAGCCCCCCGGTTTTTCTGGAATCCGCGCCCTTGAGCGCGAATCCGAGCGTATCATCAGCGCGGTCGAAAGCGGTCCGCGCATCGGCCTGGCGCTGGGCGGCGGCGGAGCGCGCGGGCTGGCGCATATTCTCGCCCTCCAGGTGTTTGACGAGCTGGGCCTGAAGCCCGCCATCATCTCCGGCTCCAGCATTGGCGCGCTCATGGGCGCAGCCTATGCTTCTGAACTTTCCGCCGCCGAGATCCGCGCCTATGTGCTGGAATTGTTTGAAAACAAGCGCGAAGTCCTGCGCCGCCTGATTAGCGCCAGGCCGCGCAAGCTCATTGACCTGTTTGAACTCTCCCCCGTCTCGCAGGCCCAGATCACCCCGGAAGGGTTGCTGGAGATGTTCCTGCCGCGCCAGATGGCCCGCGAGTTTCGTTTCTTGCAAATCCCCCTGCTTGTGGTGACCACCGATTATTATGCCCGCAAGCAGCGCGTGGTGAAAAAGGGCCCGCTCTTTCCCGCCCTGGCCGCCAGTATCGCCCTGCCCACCATATTCCGGCCACAAGTTATCGGCGGACGGGTGCTGATTGATGGCGGCATTGCCAACCCGCTGCCCTTTGACCTGCTCAAGAAACACTGTGATATCACCGTGGCCATTGATGTTACCGGCGGTCCGGTCGGGGATCCGGCTGAAATCCCCGGTATTATCGACGCCAGCTTTGGCGCCACCCAGATCATGCAACACGCCATTATCGACGCCAAGCTGGAACGCGAACGCCCCGATATCCTGATCCGCCCCATGGTGGACGAGTTCCGCGTCCTGGAGTTCTTCAGGCCCGAAGATATCATCAAGGCCGCCCTGCCCATGAAGGAAGAACTGCGCCTTGCTCTTGATGATCGCATCACCGCCTTTGAGCGAAAAAACTTTTAAGCAGCCTTGAAGCCCCGCTTGCATTGATGCCGCCGTAAACCTCCGGCTTGTGATGTGCGGCCCTGGAGGCATATATGCGCGGGCCATGGTCCACGCCGCCGGATTTTTCATCCTCCGCGCCGTAATACAGCCGCGCGATCCGCGCCATGGAGATGGCCGCCGCGCACATGGGGCAGGGCTCCAGCGTCACGTAGAGCGCGCAGTTCGCGAGCCGCTCCGAGCCCAAAACCCGCGCCGCCTCGCGTATGGCCAGAATCTCGGCATGGGCGGTGGGGTCTTTATCCTCCAGCACCCGGTTGCCGGTGCGCGCCAGGATTTCCCCCGCGTCATCAACGATCACCGCCCCCACCGGCACTTCGCCGCGCTGCGCGGCGGCTTCGGCCTCTTCAAGGGCTATGGCCATGAAATTTGGTTTTTCCACTCTCATGTAGCGTACTGTGCGCACCAGCCCTTTCTTTCGTCAAGAGTTCTGGTACAAGGGGCGTCATGGACAGCTCGAAAAAAGAACCCCAGCGCATTGCCAAATGGCTGGCCCGCGCCGGTGTCGCCTCGCGGCGCGGCGTGGAACGGCTGATTGAAGCACGCAAGGTGCAGGTCA
>CAZHLV010000050.1:0-3641 GCA_964533415.1 uncultured Hyphomicrobiales bacterium | reverse complement strand
CCCCTTCTATTGGCGTTTTGGCGCAAGGGGGCGGTGAGTTGAAACTGTGCGGGTTTGGCGTGCCGCTCGGGCGGCTGAAGGTGCAACGCCTTGAGTTGATTGCGCAACTGGCGGAGGAGTTCGGGCGCGGGGAATTGCGGTTTGCGCCCTGGCACGTGGTCTTTATCCCTCATGTAAAGGCGCAGGATGCAAAAAGGCTTTTGCGAAAGGCGCGTGAATCTGGATTCATCACGGATCAGTCGTTCCTGCATGTGGATGTCTCGGCCTGTTCGGGCCGTGAAGGTTGCCGGGGGGCCAGGCTGGCAACGCCGGATCATGCGTTCAAGGTTATGCAGGCTTTTGCCGGGCAGGGGGATTCAGAGCGCTTTGCGCCCTTGAGCATACATGTTTCAGGCTGCCCCAAGGGCTGTGCGCACCGGGCGCCAAGCGATATTCTGGCGCTGGAGCGTGAAGATGCTTCCGGGTATTATGTCTATGAGCGCTCAAGCGCTCTTGCGCCGCAAAAACAAACCCGGCTGGCGCAAGGTGTCACGGCTGAAAGCTTGCCGCAGGTAATCCGGGAGTTGGCGACAAGGCAAGCGGGGACAAACACCGGCCTTGAAACGCATCCGGCAAGCGGGCATAAGCGGCAAGACGCAACAAAGGGCAGGTGAGGCGCAAATGGACTATATCAAGTCGGGTGCAGAGATTTATGAAAAATCCTTTGCCATCATCCGGTGCGAAGCGGAGCTTTCGCGCCTGCCGCCCAGTCTGGAAAAGACCGCCGTGCGCATGATTCATTCCTGCGGCATGGTAGATATCGTGAAGGATATGGATTTTTCCGATGATGTCGCGGTTGCCGCACGGGCTGCGCTTGAGGGGGGCGCACCGATATTGTGTGATGCCCATATGATCGCCAGCGGTATTACAAGGGCGCGTCTTCCGGCGCAAAATGACGTGATTTGCACTTTGCGGAATGAGCAGGTGCCGGAACTGGCGAAAAAACTCGGCACTACGCGCAGCGCGGCGGCGCTTGAACTTTGGAAGCCTTATATTGAAGGGGCCGTGCTGGCGATCGGCAATGCGCCGACGGCATTGTTCCGGCTGCTTGAGCTTCTTGACATGGGCTGGCCAAAACCGGCGGCTATTATTGGCCTTCCGGTGGGGTTCGTGGGGGCCGCCGAATCCAAGGCGGAACTGGCAAAAAATCCGCGCGGCGCAGCCTTTTTTACCTTGCACGGGCGGCGCGGCGGCTCGGCCATGAGCGTGGCGGCGGTCAACGCCATGGCGGATGAGCGCGAGTAATGGCGGGCCGGTTTTTTGGCATCGGGCTGGGGCCGGGCGATCCTGAACTGATGACTCTGAAGGCTGTGCGGTTGTTGCGCGGTGTGGACGTGGTGGCCTATCCGACTGCCAGGGCCGGGACCGGGGTTTCGCTGGGGATCATCCGCGAGCATTTGCGCGCTTCGCAGGAGCTTTTTCCACTGGTTTATCCTGTCACCGCCGGGCCGGGGGCCGATGCGCCCGATTACCGCGAGCGGATCAACGGGTTTTATGACGAAACCTCAAAAGCGATTGCCGGGTTTCTTGAAGCCGGGCGCGATGTGGCGATCCCTTGTGTCGGGGATCCGTTTTTTTATGGTTCGTTCATGTATTGGTACGGGCGTTTGAGCGGGCGGTTTGAAACCGTTGTCGTACCGGGGATCTCGTCCATTCTGGCCGGGGCCATCGCTACCGGAAAGCCTTTGTGTTTTCGCACCCAGACGGTGACGGTTATCCCCGGAACCCTGCCCGAGAGCGAGATTGTCCGGCGGCTTGAATGTGCCGATGCGGCGGTGATTATCAAGCTGGGGCGCACCTTTGCCAAGGTGCGCCGCGCCTTGGCGCAATCGGACAAGCTCACGCAGGCGATATATGTGGAGCGGGCCAGCATGGAGGCGCAAAAGGTGATGCCGGCGGCAGAGGTGAAAAGCGGAGCATCACCGTATTTTTCCATGGTGGTAATACCCGGCGGGGAGATTGATTGATGGTGAAGGTTTTGACGGTTCTGGGCCTTGGCCCCGGCGCAAGGGAGTGGATTACGCCCGAGGCCATGGCGGCGCTTGAAGCGGCGAGTGATCTTGTGGGGTATCAGACCTATCTTGACCTGGCGCCGGAACTTGCCAGCAATCCGCGCCGTCACCCTTCCGGCAACCGGGTGGAGATCGCGCGGGCGCGCGAGGCGCTTGAACTGGCAGCTTCAGGCAAACGCGTTGTGCTGGTGACTTCCGGTGATCCGGGGATTTTTGCCATGGCTTCGGCGGTTTACGAGGTTCTGGACAAGGAACCGGAAAGCTGGGCCGGGGTTGATGTGCGCATCATTCCGGGGCTTTCGGCGATGCAGGCGGCGGCGGCGCGGGCGGGTGCGCCTTTAGGCCATGATTTTTGCGTGATCTCCCTTTCCGATATCCGCAAGCCGTGGGAGGTGATTGAAAACCGGCTTGTCCATGCGGCGCAAGCTGATTTTGTCATTGCGCTTTACAACCCGGCATCGAAAACCCGCCGGGCGCAGGTTGAAAAGGCGATCGCCCTGCTTCTGGAGCATCGCGGCGGCGCGGTCCCGGTGGTGATCGGGCAAAATCTCGGACGCGATGGCGAGCGGGTTGTCATCACCCGTCTTGATGCGGTTGAACCTGCGATCATCGACATGCGGACCCTGTTGATTATCGGTTCATCGCAGAGCCGCCATGTGGCGCGGGCGGGGGGGCGCGAATTTGTTTATGCGCCGCGCTCTTGCGGGGGTTGAGTTTTTGGCGGCGGGTCATCATGATGCAGTGATGAACAGCAAAGGCACAGACAAACCCTTGCGTTATGGCTGGACGACCGGGGCCTGCGCGACCGCGGCCGCAAAAGCAGCCTGTGCGGCATTGCTCGGTGGTGATTTTCCCGATCCGGTGCAAATCCGGCTCCCCCGGGGGCAAACTCCTGAATTTGCGCTGAAGGTGAAGGAAAAGGGAAAAGGCTGGGCTCAGGCCGGGATTGTCAAGGATGCGGGCGATGATCCGGATGTTACCCATGGTGCGCTGATTATCTCCAGGGTAAGTTTTGGCGTGGCCGGTTCGGGTGTTACCTTCAGGGCCGGTGAAGGGGTGGGGCATGTTACCTTGCCGGGGCTGACGCTTGGCGTGGGCGAGCCGGCGATCAATCCGGCGCCAAGGCGAATGATGGTCGCGGCGTTGCACGAGGTGGCGGCAGCGCATGGGGATGCCCGTGATTTCGTGGTGGAGGTTTCAATCCCGGCTGGCAAAAAGATTGCCCGCAAGACCCTGAATGCGCGGCTTGGCATTCTTGGCGGGCTTTCGATCCTGGGCACCACCGGGATCGTTACGCCCTATTCATGCTCGGCGTGGATTCACTCGATCCATAGCGGGGTTGATGTGGCGCGGGCCTTGAAGCTTCCGGTGCTTGCCGCCTGTGTCGGCTCGACATCGGAAAAAGCGGTGAAGACACTTTACGATCTGCCCGATACCGGGCTTGTGGAAATGGGAAATTTCGTTGGCGGGGTTTTGAAATATGTTCGTCAAAACCCGGTGCCGAAACTCGTTGTCGCGGGCGGGTTCGGCAAGATCTGCAAGCTGGCGCAGGGCGAGATGGATTTGCATTCCGGGCGTTGCCGGGTAGAT
>CAZHLV010000049.1:0-1627 GCA_964533415.1 uncultured Hyphomicrobiales bacterium | reverse complement strand
GGGCGCGGGCCACGCCGCCAACATCGGGCGAGACCACGGTGACGTTTTCAGCATCGCCTTGTGACTTGATATCTTTCACCAGAACGGGCGCGGCGAAGAGGTTGTCCACCGGGATATCAAAAAAGCCCTGAATTTGCAGGGCATGTAAATCAAGGGTGAGAACCCGGTCGGCCCCGGCTCTTGTAATCATGTTGGCGACGAGCTTGGCTGAAATGGGCGTGCGGGCGCCGGGTTTGCGGTCCTGCCGCGCATAGCCGTAATAGGGCAGGACAGCGGTGATGCGCCGCGCCGAGGCGCGCCGGGCGGCGTCGATGATAATCAGCAATTCCATAAGGTTGTCATTGGCGGGATAGGAGGTGGACTGCACCACGAAGACATCCTCGCCGCGGACATTTTCCTGAATCTCGACAAAAATTTCCATATCGGCAAAACGGCGCACGATACATTTTGTCATCGGCATGTTGAGGTAAGCGGCCATGGCTTCGGCAAGCGGCCTGTTGCTATTGCCTGATACGAGTTTCATGACCCAAAATCCTTCGCGTTCCGTGGCCGCGTTTTTCCGGGTTTTAACAGCGTGGATGCCTCGTGTAAATGCGGCATGGACGGTTTTTCCCAGCTTTATTCCGGGAATGGTAAAAACCGCTCCAAAAGGGGGCTAGAGCTCTTCCGGAAAAGCGGGAACCGGTTTTCCGATAAGAAGTGCGGTAAGAACAAGGAGTTAGAGCCCGGTTTTGATTTAATCAAAACCGGAAACGCTCTAGCGAAGCAGCTTTACGATATGCCGGGCGGCGGCTCTTGCGGCTCCTGATGCGGTTTTTCCCCATTGCCGGTTCAGGGCAAAGGCCCTGACCCTGTTGCGCTGTTCGATTACGCCGATCTGGCGGTTGGCTGTATCTTTTACCTTCCAGTCAATCGCCAGATCCTGCTTGCCGTTTTCAGGGGCGGCGATTTTGACCTTGCCGCTGATGCTGTAGGCCGCTTTTTGCCCCGGAGCAAGGATCGTGTAGCCGCTCTGCGCCAAGGCAGACTTCAGGGCCTTTGCCAGCGCCATATTACCATTGCCCGGTGCGCCGGTAAGCGGTGAAACCGAAATCGTGCGGCGGGCAATAGCCTTGCTGCGGGTTGGAACTGGCGGTATCGAGCCGGTTACAAGTGATGTTGAGCGGGCCACGCGGACAGGAGCTTGCCGGGCTGGCGGTTTTCGGGGTGTTGGCCGGGCCATGGCCGGTTGTCTGGACGGGGCCGGGCGGCCCAGCGCCCAGGCCTTGTAATCGCGCGCCAGGTTGACGGCAACAGCATTCAGCATGGTGGAATTAACGCCGGCCCAGGGATCGTCCGTCGGGGAAGCGGGACCGGTTTCCTCGCCGATAAACCGGTGGGTGCGGTGGCCGTTCTTGTCCAGGACTTCCCATATATTGACGAGGGTCAGGCCTTGTGCGCCAGTAGCGGCGGATGTGAAGCCTTTCAGGCTGTAGGCCGCCTTTTGCGGCGCGTTGACCAGGCTAATCCCGCGGCTGGCCAGTTCGGCTTTCAAATGGGCGCGCAAACGGTGGGCCGCCTTTTCCGGCATGCCGGCAATTTGGGTGATGGCAAGCGATGAGATCGGGCGATTGGCCGAAGGGTTGGC
>CAZHLV010000048.1:0-35698 GCA_964533415.1 uncultured Hyphomicrobiales bacterium | reverse complement strand
CAGGCGCATCTGGCGTCTCTTCCGGCTGGGTTTTGGACACAAGAGAAGCAAACGGTGAATTTTCATCCCCGCCAGATTTTGCCGGCGCTTCGGCGCGATTCGGCTTTGTGCCGCTTGCACCATTTGTTCCCGGTATTATATTGGCAGTGAAATCCATGGTCCCCACATTCTTGTCTGCTTTTCCTTTTGCAAACCATGGGCTCCTTGTTGCAAACTGTGGGCCAGTTTTTGTTTGGCACACAAACCAAGCAAAAACAAATAGTTAGCAGCCTCCTCTTTTTTCCTTAACTAGGCAAAACAAGGACAGGGCGGCAAAAAATTCACGCCAGGGGCAAAAATGTCATGGTCAGCGTCGATCAGGTTTTAAGATCTATCACCCCCCCGCAGGAAGCTGCGGGAGAGCGCATTGTCGTGGCCATGTCGGGTGGTGTGGATTCGTCCGTGACCGCCGCTCTTTACGCTGCCCGCGGCTATGATGTCGCGGGCGTGACCATGCAGCTATACGATCACGGCGAAGCCCTTGTGCGGACCCGCTCCTGTTGCGCCGGCCGCGACATCATGGACGCCCGGAACGTGGCCGCCGATCTTGGCATCGCCCATTATGTGGTCAATTATGAACAACGTTTCCAAACAGCCGTCATTGAAGATTTCATCCAAAGCTACAGGCGCGGCGAGACTCCGGTTCCATGCATAAGATGCAATGAAACCGTAAAATTCACCGATCTTGTTGATTTTGCCCGTGACCTGGGCGCCGGCGCGCTGGCCACCGGGCATTATGTCCAGCGCAAAATCCGTCCGCAGGGAACAGCAATCTACCAAGGCGCGGAAATCGGACGTGACCAGAGCTATTTTTTATTCTCCATCACCCGCCCCCAGCTTGATTTCCTGCGTTTTCCCCTTGGTGGTTTGAGCAAGGATGAAACCCGCGCCCTGGCCCGGGAACTTGGCCTGAGCGTGGCGGCAAAACCCGACAGTCAGGATATCTGTTTCGTCCCCGGCGGAAACTACAAGGAGGTTGTGAAAAAGCTCTCCCCTCAAGCCGAACCGCAAGGCAAGATCATTCACATCGACGGGCGTGGTCTTGGTGTTCATGACGGCATAAGCGGTTTTACCATTGGCCAGCGGCGCGGCCTTGGCGTTGCCGTTGGTGATCCGCTTTATGTCATCCGCATTGATCGCAAACAAAACAACGTCATTGTAGGGCCGCGCGAAGCCCTGCAAACGCATGAAATCGTATTGCGTGACCTGAACTGGCTGGGCGATACCCCGCTGGACAAGCTATTGGAGTCCCCCCTGCCGCTTCAGGTCCGCATCCGCTCGACCCAGATACCGCAACCGGCCCTTTTGATAAAGCAGAACGGAGAGTTTATTGTCCAGTTGGAAAGCTGTGAATATGGTGTATCGCCTGGGCAGGCCTGTGTCTTTTACAATACGGATAGCGCCCCCCCCCGTATGCTGGGCGGAGGCTGGATTTTCCAGATAAAAGCCCCGAACACCGCTTTCCCGTCAGAAAAGTAAATATTACTGCTTTAATTTTTGCCATCTCATCACAATATGAGCTAAATTGCCTGTACAAATATGGCAACGGGTAAAATCGCCTTATATGTCTGACCGGGAATCGCTTTAGTATGTCTGACCGGGATGAGTTGGAGTAGGGGGAATCATGGAAAAGGCAATGGTTTTCTGGCGTGGATATCTCAAGAATCCGCGCAAGATAGGCGCCGTTGCGCCCAGCAGCAAGCATCTGGCCCGTAAAATGGTCCAGGCTCTGGATGCAAAACCTGATGATATTTGCGTTGAACTGGGGCCCGGAACAGGCGTCTTCACCGAGCAAATGATCGCCGAAGGCATTCCCGAAGAAAATATCATCCTGATCGAATTCAACCACCGCTTTGCCTTTCTTCTCAAGCAGCGCTTCCCCAAGGCGACCCTGGTTCAGGGTGACGCCAGCAAGCTCCCCCGGATCCTGCACCAGATGGACATCAAGCACGTTCCTCGAATTATATCCGGCCTGCCCTTGCGGAGCATGAAATGGCGTGAAAAAACCGCTATCGCCCTGTCGGTAAGCCAAGCGCTTTCCCCGGGCGGCACCTTCGTGCAATTCACCTATTTTAACGGCGACCCCCTGCCCAAAACGGCTTGCAAACGCTATAACCTGAGCGGAGAACGCGTATCTCTCGTAGTCAGAAATGTCCCCCCGGCAATTGTCTGGCGTTACCGCAAGTCAGATGTGATCTAATAATACGCCACCGCAGGGCAAAGAACCTCCCTAACAGGAAAACCCTTGCCCCACATTCAGATAGCCAAGAAATTGAAACTCTTCATTTCAATGCTTGACACCAATAGAATATGTTATTTATATCGCGCCTTGAATACCATTCAAGCGCGGGCGGCCCCAATTCACCGCCCACGGCGGCGGGGTAGCTCAGCTGGTTAGAGCAGCGGAATCATAATCCGCGTGTCGGGAGTTCAAGTCTCTCCCCCGCTACCAAATTTTTCAACAAGATAAAATCAGGCACGAGCCAACCTTCAGGACCTGCTTCAAGCAAATTCCACAGCCTGTTCATATCGCTCCGTTCGAGCCCCCCGGAAAAACAGCCCTGAAAGCTCTGTCAGTGTTGCGATTGTGGCAAATCACCTAATTTCATGACAAATTTCTCACCTGCTCTCCTATTCCGCTTCAAGCTGTAAATAAGTCCGGTTGACATTCTTGCGATGCCAACTGTCATAATGTTTCAGATGCCGGAAAGGCGCATCGGAAAGACGGTTGACCAGCGCGCCGATCTCCTCCATCTCGCTGACCGCCGGTTCAATATTCCGGATAAGCCAGTCAAGATAATCCCCGGTATCGCGCCGCGCCTTGGCCAGATCGCCGGGCCTGCCATGTCCGGGCACAACATGAGCAGGTTTCAGGGCCGCCATGACCTTGAAAGCCCTTGCCCAGGAACGGGTCATGCTGGCCCCGCCGCCCTGAATCCCCAACATCCGGTCCATGAACACCAGATCCCCGGTAAAAACGGTTTTCTCCGCGCCCGCCCAGACAATTGCATCTCCGGGAAAATGTGCCCCGCCGGGCCAGATGATCTCAAGCTTTACCCCCCCAAGTTCCAGCACGGCCCGGTCCCCGGCCAGCCGATGATCCGCATAAACAGGACGGGTCCCGGAAAGCTGATCGCCAAGGATAGCTTTCAGACGCTGCATATGTTGATCCGCATACACCCTCTGGCGTTCCACCGTACGGCCAAGGGCAATGATCTGAGCGCCTTTACCGGCAAAATACCCGTTTCCCAGCCAGCGATGGTCCTGGGAGCCGGTATTGATGACCCATTTCACCGGCTCATCGCTCACCCGGGCAATCGCTCGCTCGATAACCTCAGCGCCTTTTGCCGAAGCTCCTGAATCAACCAGCACAATGCCCCTGCCTGTCACGATAAACCCCATGGTCGCATTCAACGCATGGTTTTCCCGGGTCCGGGCGTCAATCGGCCCGACAAGCGCAAAAACCTTGTCTGTTACCTTTACGCTTTGAAGCTCAAAAGCCACAACCGGACCACCCATGAGGATAACAAAGGCAAGCAGGGTTACAGCAATCCGGGCCGCATGCACGCTCATTCGGCAAGCCATCCGGCAATTGCATCCGCCGTCGGCAAACCGCCGGCATGCACCAGTTTTTCATCAATCACCACGCCGGGCGTTGACATCACGCCATAACCCATGATGTCGGCCATATCGGTAACTTTTTCCAGCTTGATCTCAAGCCCCAGTTCGGCTGCCTTTTTCGCGATCAGATCGGCGGTATTCACGCAGTTCTTACAGCCTGATCCCAACACCTTGACATGTTTCATTGCATTTCCCCGTTACCAGTTTTCACCAAGAAGTTCAAAATAGGACTGCGGATGCAAACAGGCCGGACATGATTTGGGGGCCTCTTGCGCTTCATGCAGATAGCCGCAATTGCGACAGCGCCAGACAATCTTGTCATTGCGCCGGAAAACCCGCCCCGCTTCAAGATTGGCCGCCAGGTCGCTATAGCGCTTGCCATGTTGCTTTTCCGCCACCGATATGGCCTCAAAAGCCGCCGCGATTACCTTGAAGCCCTCATCCCGGGCGGTTTTGGCAAAGGCGGGATAAAGCTCCATCCATTCATGCTCTTCCCCGGCCGCGGCAGCCTTGAGATTATCCAGCGTAGACCCGGTTTTTCCCGCCGGGTAACGATCGGAGATCTCCACCTCGCCACCTTCGAGAAACGAGAAAAAGCGCTCGGCATGCTCCTTTTCCTGATTTGCCGTTTCGGTAAAGATATCCGCGATCTGCATCAGCCCTTCCTTGCGGGCCACCGAGGCAAAAAACGTATAGCGATTACGCGCTTGCGATTCCCCGGCAAAAGCCCTGAGCAGGTTCTTTTCCGTTTGCGTTCCAACGATAGACTTGGTCATCTGACCCTCCTTGCAAGTCGCCCTTTACCGGGAGAGAGCCCGGCACGGCGCCAAAATGAACTTCATACTACTGTATACGGGATTGCAGGCACGGCAAAATCAAAAGCTTCACCCTGCGGCATATCAGGCCAGCAAGGCATTGAACAAAAATCCGACCGCAATGAAGGCCACAAACAATATTCCCGTAAAAGTTCCGATCAGTTGCGGTTTCAGCACCTTGCGCAGAATAATCATTTCCGGCAGGGAAATAGCCGCAACCGACATCATCAGCGCCAGCACCGTGCCAACCGGCACCCCCTTGCCCATCAGCGCCTCCACCACCGGAATAACACCGGTGGCATTGGAATAAAGCGGTATTCCCACCAGCACCGCCAGCGGCACCGCAAAGGGATTTGCCGAAGAGGCATAGCTTGTAAAAAAGCTTTGCGGCACAAAGCCGTGCAGAACCGCGCCCAGGGCAACGCCGATCAGCACATACAGCCAGATACGCCCCACGATCTCCCTGACCTGCCCCCACGCAAAGGCAAGCCGCGCCTTGAGCGACATCGAGGTTTTCCGGATCGCCGCCTCTCCCATGCGGATTTTCCAGACATACTCTTCAACCCATTTTTCCAGCTTCAGGACTTCAACGAACAAACCGCCCAGAACCCCGACAGCAAGACCGGCAACCACGTAAACCAGCGCCACCTTCCAGCCCACAGCCGCCGCCAGAACCACGACCGCCACCTCGTTTATCATCGGCGAGGCAATCAGGAACGCCATGGTCACGCCAAGCGGAATCCCGGCCTCCAGAAAGCCGATAAACAACGGCACTGACGAACATGAACAAAACGGCGTTACCGCCCCCAGCCCCACCGCCATGGGATAAGAAACCGCCCGGGATCGCCCGGCAACGATCTTGCGCACCCGCTCCGGGGTGAGCATTGAGCGGAAAACCCCGATGGCAAACACGATCAGCGCCAGCAGGACAAAGATCTTGCTGACATCTTCAACAAAAAAATGCACCGCTTCGCCAAGCCGGGAGCTGGCTTCAAGCCCGAAAAAATCATAGGCCAGCCAATCGGCCAGAAGCGTGAAAATCGTGAACATACCGCCAGTCTCCAATTACCCGGTCAAGCCGCCGGGCAGCGTTCCGGACGATCTTTCATGGCGCCCAGCCGCTGCCGGTCCTGTTCAATAATCGCCTCGCCCCGCGCCCCGGCCACCGCGGCTTTCAGAACCTCTCGCTTCCAGCCCGGCAAATCTTCGGCAATGGAATAAAACACCCATTGCGCATGACGCCGCGCGGTCACGATCTCCGCCTCCCGCATGGCCGCCATATGGCGTGAAATCTTGGGCTGGGGAATTGCCAGCGCACTCACAAGCTCACACACGCAAAGCTCACCTTCCCCCGCCATGAGAACAAGCGCCCGCAACCGGGTCTCATCACTCAAGGTCTGGAAAAATACGGTCTGTTTCATGTTTACAATATACGTTTATCCGCATATGCTGTCAAACGCATATTCATCACCATCTGCGAGTTTCCCGAGAGTCCAATGAGCAAACCCGAGACCGTCCTGATCCTGTGCACCGGAAACTCCGCCCGCTCGATTCTCGGCGAGGTCCTGGTCAACCAGCTTGGCAAAGGGCGCTTCAAGGGCTTCAGCGCCGGGTCCGCGCCAGCAGGAAAGGTTAACCCCTTTGCCCTGCGCCTGCTGCGTGAAAAGGGACTTGATGTGAGCGGCCTGAGATCAAAAAGCTGGGATGAATTCGCCGCCCCCGGCGCACCGCAAATCGATTATGTCTTCACCGTTTGCGACAACGCCGCCGGGGAGGCCTGCCCGGTCTGGCCGGGCCACCCGGCCAGGGCCCATTGGGGAATTCCCGATCCGGCGGCTGTTGAGGGCAGCGATGCAGACAAGATGCGCGCCTTTCAAAGCGCCTGGAAGCAGCTTGAGAAACGCATAGCGCGATTTATCGCCCTGCCCCTGGAAACCATGAGCAAAAACGAGCAGCAACACGCCCTTGCCGCCATCGGCAAAACCTGACGGACACGAGCGAACAATGCCAGATCAAGCCCGCAGCAAATCCCGTCACCCCATGGGCCTGTTTGCCCGTTACCTCACATTGCGGTTTTTTTATGTATTGTGAGCGGCATAGGCGTCACCTTGTTTGTCAACCGCCAACTGGCGGCCAAACAACGCCATCGCCGGCCATCGTCGGCGTTCTGGTAGAGGTTCCTGTCATGCTCTCGGTGGTAAAAACCGTCAATGCCAGCAAGGGCTGGTATGAGAGGAAAACATGATCTAGGCTGACCGACAATTTCGAAACAGGGAACCCCGCTCACATGCTCATTGCCCAGATCAGCGACCTTCATATCGCCGCGCCCGGCAAACAAGCCTTTGGCATTGCGCCAACGGCTGAAAACCTGGTGCGCAGCATTGACCATATCAATCAATTGAATCCCGCCCCGGACCTGGTGCTGGTAACCGGCGATCTGGTAAACTACGGCACGGCGGAGGAAACCCGGCGCGCTCGTAGCCTTCTGGAAAAACTGCAATTCCCTTGCTTTATCGTTCCGGGAAACCATGACGACCGGGAAATTCTCTGGGACAGCTTTGGTGAAAAGGCCATCCCGTCCCGCTTTGAGAGTTTCTTCAACTATGTCATCAAGGGCCATGATATCCGCCTGATCGCCCTCGACAGCACCGCGCCGGGGCAGCCGGGCGGGCATATCTGCACCCGGCGCACCGCCTGGCTTGACGGGCAACTGGCTCAGGCCGAAGGCCAGCCCGTCATTATCTTCATGCACCACCCACCACTAAAATGCAGCGTTCTGGAAACCGATGAAGACGGCTTTACAGGCGCTGACCGGCTTGGGCAGGTAGTTGAAAAACATCGCAATATCGAGCGTATATTATGCGGCCATATCCATCTGGTCACCCATGCAAGCTGGCGCGGCACCATCGTCAGCACCGCACCCAGCATGGGGTTGCAACTCGGGCTTGATCTGACCATGACCCGCGAAAGCGAATTCTACAAGGAAGCCCCCGGCTACCTGTTGCACCACTGGACAGCGCAACAAGATCTCATCACCCACAGCATCTCCGTGCGCGATCTGGACGGGCCATATCTGTTCGAGGAACAATAGCCTCCCCTATTCCTCCTGCGCCACGACAACCTCAACTCCAGCCGCGTCCAGATCCCGGCGCAACGAGCCTGAAGGGGCCGTATCGCACACCAGATAGTCAATCCGCGAGAGCGGGCAAACCTCGAACGCGGCCAGCGCACCAAATTTTGAGTGATCCGCCAGAACCGTCAAGGACCGGGATTGCCCGATCATGGCGCGGGCAACCTGCGCTTCTTCAATATTGTAATTCATCGCGCCGCTCTGCCCATCCAGCGCTCCGATTGTCAAGACGGCATGATGCGCGCGAAAGGTCCGGATCTGCTCAATAACCATTCCTCCAACGGTTTGCCGGTTATCGGCGCTGAACTCACCGCCCAGAAGAAAAACCCTGATTTCAGCCTCAGCCGAGGAAACCGCCTCGGCGATAGCCGATGAATTGGTCACAATGGTCAGGCCGGAAACCAGCCCAAGCGCCTGCGCCAGGTAGAGCGTGGTTGAACCGGTATCGATAAAAAGCGTCTCACCGGCCTGGAACAGCCCCGCCGCCCGGCGCGCCATGCGCATCTTGGAAGCTGCATTTTCTCCCATGCGCTGTTGAAACGGCCCCTCGGCGAAAACCCGCGGCAAAACAGCCCCGCCATGCACCTTCTGGACTTTTCCACGATTGGCAAGCTCGCCCAGATCCCGCCGGACAGTCTCGCGTGAAACCGCAAAGCGCCGCGCCAGATCCTCGACGCGAACCTGTTTTTCACGCAAGAGAAGCTCGATAATCCGGCGCTGGCGGTTTTTGATTTTCATACCCGAATCCCATTGATAAAATGCCCATATGGGCATAACATATCCCCACTCGGTCAAATTATAGGGTTGATATGCCAGCCAACCAACAAAAAAAATCCCCCCCAACGCCAACCCGGTCACTTGATATCCCTTTTGATGTTCTTGTCATCGGCGCTGGCGTGGTCGGTTGCGCGCTAGCGCGGCGCTTTGCCCTGCAAGGAGCAAAGGTCGCCATTGCCGAAAAGGCCAGTGATATTCTCGACGGAGCCAGCAAGGCCAACAGCGCCATCTTGCATACCGGTTTTGACGCCCCGCCCGGCTCGCTTGAACTGGCCTGCATCCGCGATGGTTATGATGAATACATCAAGATTCACCGTGACATGGGCCTGCCGCTGGAAAATGACGGCGCCCATGTCATCGCCTGGACGGATGAAGAAGCCGCCCGGCTGGAGGGTATTCTGGATCAGGCCCACACCAACGCCGTAACCGATGTCCGGCGAATCAGCGCCTGCGAGTTGGCCCGGCGTGAACCCAATCTGGCCAGAACCGCAAAAGCGGCTATCTTCATTCCGGGCGAGAGCATCATTGACCCCTGGTCGGCTCCTTATGCCTATCTGCACCAGGCCCTTATGAACGGCGCACAGGTCTTTCTCTCCTGTAACATTACCGGCGGGAAATTTGACGGGGATCACTGGAGCCTGCAAACCACGCAAGGGCCGCTGAAAAGCAAATATGTCATCAATTGCGCCGGCCTTTACGGCGACCGGGTTGATAAAGCCCTGCTCGGTCATTCCGGTTTCCACATCACGCCGCGCAAGGGCCAGTTCGTGGTCTTTGACAAGGCGGCCTCAAAACTCATCACCTCGGTCATTCTCCCCGTTCCCACCGCCCGCACCAAGGGCGTGGTGCTCTTCAAAACCATATTCGGCAATCTGGCGGTTGGTCCCACGGCGGAAGACCAGCAAAGCCGCACCGACAGTTCCACCGATGAAACCGCCTTGCGCGGGCTGATAGCCGCGGGCGTTGAAAAGCTCCCGGCCCTGGAAACCATGCCGGTCACCGCTGTTTATGCCGGTTTGCGCCCGGCCAGCGAATTCAAGGATTACCAGATTGCCGCACACCCCGAACGCAACTGGATCAGCGTGGGCGCCATCCGCTCAACGGGCCTGAGCGGCGCACTGGGTATAGCCCATCATGTCTACCGGCTTTACGCCAATATGGGCCCGGCCCATGATCCCGTTGCAGACCCGAAAATTCCACAAGCCACGATACTGGCGCAAAAGGGAGAGCGGGACTGGCGCACGGCAAATCACGGCGAGATCGTCTGCCATTGCGAACTGGTCACAAGCCGCGAGATCAAGACCGCCCTCTCCGGCCCCCTAGCCGCCCGCTCACTGGCCGGATTAAAGCGCCAAACCCGCGCTACCATGGGCCGCTGCCAGGGATTTTTCTGCACATCACACCTGGCCGAGTTGACCAGGGGGCATTTCGAAATCCCCCTTGCCGGGGAAACCGGCGATGAATAGATCAAACCCGCCAATAAACCAGCCGGTTGATGTCGCCATTATCGGCGGTGGACCGGCTGGCCTTGCAGCCGCCATGGAGCTGAAACGGCGCGGCGTTGAACATGTGGTGGTACTGGAACGCGAAACACGGGCCGGCGGGATTCCGCGCCATTGCGGCCACCCTCCCTTTGGCATGCGCGAATTCAGGCAAATCCTGACCGGCCCACGCTATGCCCGCAAACTGGTACAGGCCGCCAGCACTGCGGGGGTCGACATCCGCACCTCCACCACGGTCATCGAGGCCCGCAAAAACGCAGAACTGCTCATCACCACGGATAAGGGCCTGCAAACCCTTCTGGCAAGGCGCGTTATCCATGCCACCGGCGTGCGCGAAACCCCGCGCTCGGCGCGGCTCATATCGGGTATGCGTCCTTCAGGGGTGCTCAACACCGGCGCATTGCAATCCATGGTATATCTCAAGGCCATGCGCCCCTTTGAAAACCCGGTGATTATCGGCTCCGAACTGGTAGCCTTTTCCGCCATTAAAACCTGCCGGCACGGCAAGATCCGCCCCGTCGCCATGATCGAGAACGCCCGGCAGCCAACCGCCCGCTGGCCGGTGCCGCTTTACGCCCGCATATCCGGCATTGCCCTGCATCTTGGAACCCGGCTTGTAGGGATAGAAGGCAAGGACCGTGTCAGCTCCGTTGTGCTGGAAGAACAAGACGGCGAACAGCGCCGCATGGTGTGTGACGGGGTATTGCTGACCGGAAAATTCACCCCCGAGAGCAGCCTTGCCCGCTGCGGACATCTGGCCATTGACCCGGCGACCGGCGGCCCGGTGGTTGATACCTTGGGGCGCTGCTCGGACCCGGCCTATTTTGCCGCTGGCAACGTACTGCGCCCGGTGGAAACCGCAGGCTGGAGCTGGAACGAGGGACGCAATACCGGGCGGCGCGTCGCCGATGATCTGGCGGGCCGCCTCGCATCATCGCAGGCGAATATACCGGTCACATTTTCCGGCCCGCTGATTAAATTCGTCATGCCGCAAGAAATAGCCCTGCCGGTTTCTCAAGCCGGAATGCAAAATCTGCAATTGCGCTTTCATGCCCGCGCCAAGGGCATCCTCAAGGCCATATCCGGCAATAAGGTGATCTGGCGAAAGGCCATGAGCGTTTATCCCGAACGCCGGGTTCTGATCCCGGTCGCCCCCCTTGCCGGCCGGTGCGCAGATGGACAGATCGAATTGCGCTTTGAAAGCCCGGTTTCATGATTTCAGGATCAAGCCCATGCGTGTTTTAGCCATAGATCAGGGAACCACCAGCACGCGGGGCCTTGTCCTTGATGAAACGGGCAAAACCGAAATTGTCTGCACCCGCACGCATAAACAGGTTTATCCCGCCCCCGGCCAGATCGAACATGATCCTGAAGAACTGCTCGGCAATATCATCTCTTGCCTTGAGGCCGCCGGAGACATTGACGCCATCGGCATTGATAACCAGGGCGAAAGCTGTCTGGCCTGGGATGCAAAAAGCGGCGAAGCGATCTCGCCGGTCATCGTCTGGCAGGACCGGCGAACCGAAAAGACGACCGGGCAATTAAAGGCTGGTGGCGCGCAGGAACTGACGATGGAGCGGGCCGGGCTGCCGCTCGATCCATATTTTTCCGCCTCAAAACTTGCATGGATACTTCAAAACATCCCCACCGCTCGCGCCTTGCTGGCCAGGGGCCAGTTGCGCCTGGGCACGACAGACGCATTCTTCATGGACCGGCTGACCGGCATTTACGCCACCGACATCACCACCGCCTCGCGCACCTCACTGCTCAACCTGGCAAGCGGGCAATGGGATCCAGAGCTTTGCGCCCTGTTTGGCGTTCCCATCGAGGTTTTGCCGGAAATCCGCCCAACCCTGGGTGATTTTGGCGCGCTCCGGCTCAATGGGCGCAATATTCCCCTGCGCGCCAGCGCGGTAGATCAGCAAGCCTCTTTGTATGGCCATGGCTGCCGCCGGGCCGGGGATATAAAATTCACCTTTGGCACCGGCGCCTTTGCCCTTGCCCTCACCGGAGAAACCCTGATCCGTGAGCCGGCAAAGGGGATTCTCCCCACGGTAGCCTGGCAAACACGGGGCGAAAAGCCGCTATATGCGCTTGATGGCGGAGTCTATAGCGCAGGTGCGGCAATAAACTGGGCCCGCTCCCTTGGCCTGTTCAGCCGGTTTGACGAGATCAACACTTTCAAAACCCCGCCCGCCATCTCGCGGGATCTGGTTTTTGTACCGGCCCTGAGCGGGCTGGCCTGTCCATACTGGGACGGTTCCGCCGCCGGGCTGTGGCTCGGCATGTCACTGGAGACCACCGCCCACGACCTGGTACAGGCGGTTCTTGAAGGCATCGCCTTTCGCGCCGCCCAGGTCATTGAAGCCATGAGCGCCAGCATCCCTATCGGCAAGATCGTTTCCATCGACGGCGGCCTGTCTGCAAATCCTTGTTTTTGCCAGTTTCTCAGCACCCTTTTGCAAAGGCAGGTCAATGTGCAGGCAAAAGGCGAAATCACGGCCCTGGGCATGGCCCTGATGGCCATCAACAAGGCAGAACCTGTTATGCCGCAAGGCGCAACCCCCAAGATGTATCATCCTGCCACCTTGCCCGGCAATTACAAAGCGCGATTTGACGAGGCGGTTGAACGCTCCCGAAACTGGCGGATCTGAACAAAACACAAGCGCATCATTTGACAAAACAAACACCTCAACCTGCTTTGGCCCGCAAGGCAAGGTTCAGCTTTTCAGGTCGTTAAAGCGCGTCAATGACCCCCTTGAGCATATTGCGCACCTCACCGGCAATCCCTTCAAGACCCGGATTCGTAATCGCCGCCATGGAGGCTGCCGGATCAACCGCGGAAACCTCGACCTTGCCCGGTTCATGCTCTTGCAAGATCACGTTGCACGGCAACATGGTGCCGATCTTGTCTTCCGCCAGAAGCGCCTTGTAGGCAAAACCGGGGTTACATGAACCGAGAATCACATAGGGACGGAAATCCACGTCGAGTTTCTTCTTCAGGGTTGCCCCCACATCGATCGTTGTCAGAACCCCGAAACCATTGCTGGCCAGGATTTCCGTCACTTTCTCAACCGCCTCGTCGAACGGCATTTCAACCGTCTTGCTGAAATGATAACTCATGGTTTCTCCATTGATTTTGAAAAATATCGCGTGCAACCCAATCTAGTGATCCGGCAGGACATATTCAATCAAGAGGCCGGATTCCCCTCGCTTCCGGTAAGAAATTGCATGAATGCACTTGCCGCCACCGAAAGCGATTTCCCCGCCGGATAGGCGGCAAACCAGCGCCGCCGCAACGGGAAATTCTGCACATCGAGCACCGCTATGCTGTTGGTTTTAAGCTCAAACTCAAGCGAATGCCGCGACAGCACCGCCAATCCCAGATTGGCCATTACCCCGTTCTTGATCGCCCCGCTTGAACCAAGTTCCATGAAAGGCGTGATCTCCAGCCCATGCTTCACAAAGACTTTATCCACCGCAATGCGCGTTCCCGACCCCGGCTCGCGAACCAGAAACCGTTCTTTCACCAGCCGCTCAAGCGGTATGTTTTTCACCCCGCACAAATCATGCCCCGGCGGCGCAATCACCTCCAGGATATTATCGAGAAACGGGATCGCCTGCATCTTTACGCTGTCGGGAATCTGCCCCAGGATATAAAGATCATGCCGGTTTTGCGCGATGGCTTCGAGAATGCTGGCCCGGTTGGTCACTTTCAGCCGCGGCTTGACCTGCGGATGCGCATTGACAAACGCCCCCAGGTAACGCGGCAGAAAATGCTTGGCCGAGGTTACCACCGCAATATCCAGGTTACCCACGACCCGCCCATGTCCGGCCTCCAGTTCCCCCTGCATAAGCTCCAGCCGTTGCAGGATATCCCGCGCCGCCTCCAGAACCTTGTTCCCCTCAGCCGTTATGAAAATACGCTTGCCGATCTGCTCCGCCGCCTTAATGCCCAGCATATCCTCAAGCTGGCGAATCTGCATGGATACCGCCGGCTGGCTCAAATGCAGTTCCTTGGCCGCATGGGTATAGTTCTGGTGGCGGGCCACCGCTTCAAGGGTTTTGAGCTGACGCAGGGTGATATTCATGAAAATACAATACTATAAAAAAACCTTATCGTATATATAAAAATGTTTTAGTTTTCTTATGCTTCAGAATGCGCTAATATATTTTCATAACAGGGGCTGCCAAGCTTTCTGAACCGAAATTCACGCCTACCCGCGCAGGTCAAACTGCCCGAGAAAACAAACATGAAGGAGACCATTGATGGCTTTAGACCAATCCAATCGCTACGCGGACCTCAGCTTGAAGGAAGAGGACCTTATCAAGGGCGGCAAGCATGTGCTTTGCGTTTATAAAATGAAACCCAAGGAAGGCTTTGGCGGCTATCTGGAAACCGCCGCGCATTTCTCGGCGGAAAGCTCCACCGGCACCAATGTTGAAGTCTGCACCACGGATGATTTCACCAAGGGCGTTGATTCGATCGTTTATGAGATCGACGAGGAAAACGAGATCATGAAGATCGCCTACCCAAACGATCTGTTCGAACGCAACATCATCGACGGCCGCGCCATGCTGGCCTCCTTCATGACCCTGACCATCGGCAACAATCAGGGCATGGGCGATGTGGAATACGCCAAGATGCTCGATTTCTACGTCCCGCCGGCCTATTTGCGCCTGTTCGACGGCCCGAGCATGAACATTCAGGACATGTGGCGCGTTCTTGGCCGCGACATGGACAATGGCGGCATGATTGTTGGCACCATCATCAAGCCCAAGCTTGGCTTGCGCCCGCAGCCCTTCGCCGATGCCTGCCACATGTTCTGGCTTGGAGGCGACTTCATCAAGAATGACGAGCCCCAGGGCAACCAGGTGTTTGCACCCTTGAAAGACACCATGACGCTGGTGGCCGATGCCATGCGCCGCGCCCAGGACGAGACCGGCGAGGCCAAGCTGTTCTCCGCCAACATCACCGCCGATGATCCGGCCGAGATGGTGGCGCGCGGCGAGTTCATTCTCGAAACCTTTGCCGAAAACGCCGATCACGTTGCCTTCCTCGTGGATGGCTATGTGGCTGGCGGCACCGCGGTCACCACCGCGCGGCGCAACTTCCCCAACCAGTTCCTGCATTATCACCGTGCCGGCCACGGCGCCGTCACCTCGCCCCAGTCCGATCGTGGCTACACCGCCTTCGTGCATTGTAAAATGTCTCGCCTGCTGGGCGCTTCGGGCATCCACACCGGCACCATGGGCTTTGGCAAGATGGAAGGCGATGCCAAGGACACCAACATCGCCTACATGATCGAGCGCGACAGCGCCGATGGCCCCTTCTTCCACCAGGAATGGCAGAGCATGAAGGCCACCACCCCGATCATCTCCGGCGGCATGAACGCGCTGCGTCTGCCCGGCTTCTTCGACAATCTGGGGCACTCCAACGTCATCCAGACTTCCGGCGGCGGCGCATTCGGCCATCTTGACGGCGGTACCGCCGGCGCCAAATCCCTGCATCAGGCCCACGATGCCTGGAAGGCCGGCGTTGATCTTATCGAATATGCCAAGGAGCACAAGGAACTGGCCCGCGCCTTCGAGAGCTTCTCCGCCGACGCCGACAAGTTCTATCCCGGCTGGCAGGAAAAACTCGGCGTTCACAAATAAACGTCATTACATTGCGAAACTCTCCAACCGGGGGCCAGGTGGTCCCCGGTTTTTTTATGCCTTTTACAAACAAGAAGGAGAAAGAGCGAATCGCCTGTTGTCTGATATCATCCAGACTTTCTGGAACAGATTTGGCGTGGAAAATGAACCGGGCGCAAAGGCGGCTAGAGAAAAAACGGGCGAAGCAGGCCGCAAGGGCAAGGCCCGAAGCGGCATTGCAAGATGCCGTTGGGCATTTCCAGCACGGGCGCAGGAACGAGGCGGCGGAAATCTGCCGGCGTATTCTCACCGCCAAACCCGGTCAGGCCGATGCCCGTCATCTCCTGGGGATCATCTGCTTTCAGGCAGGAGAGCTTGAAACCGCCCGTCAGCATATCGCGCAGGCAATAAAAACCTCACCTCGGGCGATATTTTACAGCTCCCTTGGAATCGTCCTCAAGGCACAAGGTGAGCTTGACGAGGCTGAATCCAGCTTCCGCAAGGCCATTGAGACCGAACCGGGCTATGCCGAAGCCCATTATAACCTCGGCAATTTGCTAAAAGACCGCGGGCGGTCAGATCAGGCCGAGGCCAGCTACCGCCAAGCCATGGCGATCCGGCCCGATTATGCCGAGGTGCTGGGCAATCTGGGGCATTTGCTCAACGAACTGGACCGCCCCGGAGAGGCCCTGGCCTGTTGCCGGCAGGCCCTTGCCCTGCGCAAGAATTACCTGACTGCATGGATCAACAAGGGCGTGGCCTTGCGGGAGCTGGGGCAATTTGATGAAGCCGAGGCCAGCTTTCGCAAGGCCATAACCCTCCAGGAAAATTCCGCCGATGCACATTTCGCCCTGGCCGGATTGCTCAAGTCAACCGGGCGCAGCAACGAGGCCGCCGCCTGCTACCGCGAGGTTGTCCGGCTCCAGCCCGAACATGGCGCAGCCTACCGGCTCTGGGCCCACAGCCAGAAACACCGGGAACATGGCCCGGATGTCAGGGCGATGGAGCAAGCCTACAAGCAGGCCGGAGACAACCGGGAATACAAGATGCACCTGGCCTTCGGGCTGGGAAAAATCTT
Organism: uncultured Hyphomicrobiales bacterium; assembly: GCA_964533415.1. Classification (GTDB taxonomy): domain Bacteria; phylum Pseudomonadota; class Alphaproteobacteria; order Rhizobiales; family BM303; genus BM303. The sequence continues at coordinate 19,099 of CAZHLV010000048.1, read as the reverse complement.
TGAAGAGCTTGGCCGCCACGACGAGGCTTTCAGCTTTTTCCAGACCGGAAACCAAATCAAGCATGAAGGCTTCAATACGCCGCTGGCCAGCGAAAGCGATGCGTTTTTCACGGCCTTGAGAGACCATTTCAATGCCCGTCTTTTCGCACAGCATCAGGACACTCGAAACGCGGGCGCTGGCTCCATCTTCATCCTTGGCATGCCGCGCTCGGGCACCACGCTCGTGGAGCAGGTTCTGGCCTCCCATTCAAGGGTTTACGGGGGCGGCGAGTTGCCCACCCTGCCCCGCCTGATCGAGACCGCTTTTGCAGGGCTTGAAGGAGTTGATCTGGTCAGGGCGCTGGCAACGGCCCCTGCATCCTCGCTTGAAAAACTGGGGCAGGACTATCTTGCCAGCTCTCGAAAGATGGCCGGAAAAGCCATATATGTGAGCGACAAGCGCCCCCTGAATTTTATTCATGTCGGGCTGATCCGGCTGATCCTGCCACAAGCTAAAATCATTCACTGCCGGCGCGATCCGCTCGACACCTGCTGGTCGATCTTCAAGAGCTATTTTCCAACCCGGAACTTCCAGTTTGCCGATGACCTGCCTGAACTGGGCCGGTATTACAATCATTACCGGGACCTGATGCAGCATTGGCGCCGGGTCTTGCCCGGATTCGTTCACGACCTGCATTATGAAAACATGGTGCAGGAGCAAGAAAGCGAAACCCGCAAGCTGCTCGCCTTTTGCAATCTGGACTGGGAACCGGCCTGTCTCGATTTTCATAAAACCCGGCGCGCCGTCCAGACCGCCAGCGCCGAGCAGGTGCGCCAGCCGATTTACAAAAGCGCGGTTCACTACGCAAGGCGCTATGAAAAGCACCTCGCGCCCCTGATTGAAATCCTGGAAAGCAGATAGAAAATCCCGGCAAATTCCCGGGGCGGGGTCAGGAAGAAGGGGGGCGTTTTTCTCCCGTAATCATGGCCTTGAGCAGGTTTTCCCTATGCTCAAGGCTGGCCAGAATAACGCCGCCGACATGCAGCGCGACAAGGACAAGCGTGCCATTGGCGGCAAGCTCGTGCAGTTCCTCGATCCATTTCACGCCCCAGAACGCATTGGTGGTCATGGCAAACCCCGTGGCGGTGATCGTGGCGAGCGCCAGCAGCAGGGCGATGACCATGGCCCCGCCAGCCGGGTTGTGGCCAAGATAGCGCTTTGCCTTGCCTGCCTTCATGTCACGCATATAGGCGAGAATTTTCGCAGGGCTTTTGACAAAATCCGTAAACCGCGCATGGCGCGGGCCAACAAGCCCCCAGGTCAACCGGAAGCTAATCAGGCCGATAATGATATAGCCCGATAGTTCATGCAGTTTCTCGGAAAATTCGGCACTCAAAAATGCAAACGCGAAAGTAAAAACCAGCGACCAGTGGAACAGGCGAACCGCAATATCCCACACCTTGACTGTTGCCGCCCGGTCCTCCCGGGCGGCAGCCGTTTGTTCCATCATGCTCATGATTTATGACTTGGCCTTGATCTTGACAATCTCGCCGGAAACCGGATGAAAGAAGATCTCCGCCCGCTGGCCGGACTTGCTCACCCCGTAAACCTCGTAGCACCCCTTTTCGGTTTTGATCGAGCGCACCTTATAGCCTTTTTCAGTGGCTTTTGCGGCAATTGCCGCCTCGCTCATCCACTTGGCATTGGCCGAATCGCATGTCGGATCACCTGCTCCGGCAAGGGCAGGCGTAGCTGCGGCAAGGGTCATGGCAGAGGCGGTAAGAATGAGGATTTTTTTCATCAGGTTCAAGTCCTTTTGGTCTTTGGTTATTGATATATTCCAGCGCCGGTCATTCAGCGCTGTCTGAAGCACGACCAAGACCTAGCACCCCCCGGCTGTCGTAAAGCTGAAGTAAAATTTCAGCTTGCTGTAAGCTTTGCCTAGAGCGTTTCGGGTCGGAAAGCCAAAAGCAAAGCGCCAATTTGTCACGCTTCAAACGCCGAAAAAAAGACTTATCTGCCAAACATGCAGGGGCTTGTTAGCAAGGAGAATATTCCATGTTTGAGATTTTACCCGAAAGCCATGACGACCTGATTGCGGTGAAAGCCAGCTCTTCCTTGACCGTCGATGATTATGAAAAGATCATCATCCCCAGGCTCAACGAGCTTTTTGAAAAATATGGAAAAATCCGCGGCATGATTATTTTTGACGAGGATTTTTCCGGCTGGGCCGATCTGCACGCCGCCTGGGACGATGCCAAGATCGGCTTTCAGCATCCCGATGACTTCAAGAAGATCGCCCTGATCGGCTCCCCGAAATGGATGGACTGGGGCGTGATGATCTTCGGCTTTTTTGCCAAGGGCGAATTTAAATTCTTCCCCAGGGAGAAGATCAAGGAAGCCTGGGAATGGCTGGAAAGCTAGAGTTCCGAAAAAGTGGGAACCGGTTTTTCCGATAAGAAGTGCGGGAAGAACAAAGTGCTAAAGCCCGGTACCGCGCTTTGAATACAGCCCTTCGCAGGGGTGGCGCCTGAGCTGGAAAAGCGGTTGTTTCTCCGGCCCTTTGGCCATTTTTGTGCACATCCCGCGGTCCTTCACACCGGAAAGATAGTCGTAAAACGCCCCGGTATTCATATCGAACCAGACAATCGACAGATTATCGGTGGCCGAAGGCTTGAGCGCCGCGATTTGCCCCCCCTTGCAATCGCGAATCTTCAGATCCGCGTCAACCTCGTGCCAATACACCCGGCAGGGTTTTACCCCGATACGGAAAGTATAGCGCCCGGTATGGCTGGGCGCCCGGACAATACACCGGTACCATTGAGGCTCAGATCCCCCGGCCCACCCCTCGGATGCTCCCATCAGCATCAAGAAACCACAAAGAAGAAATCTCAATCCGCCAATCCTTCACCAACTTAAGAATTATTGCCGTAATGGTTATGTTATCATAACTCATGATATCCATTCATATGAATATCAGGGAGGCCAGAACATGAACAAATCTCCGGCAATCAGCCGCTTTCCGATACCCGAACTGTCGGACCTGCCCGATGATATCCGCGCACGCATTGAGCTTGTGCAGGAAAAAACCGGTTTCATTCCCAATGTCTTTCTCGCCCTTGCCTGGCGGCCAGAGGAATTTCGCGCCTTCATGGCCTATCACGACACCCTGATGGACAAATCCTCCGAGGCGCTCTCGAAGGCCGATCGTGAAATGATCGTGGTGGCCACGTCAAACGCCAACCAGTGCCAGTACTGCGTCATTGCCCATGGCGCAATCTTGCGTATCCGCGCCCGCAACCCCCTGGTCGCCGATCAGGTGTCGGTGAACTACCGCAAGGCCGATATCAGCCCCAGGCAACGGGCCATGCTGGATTTCGCCATGCTGGTCTGCGAGGCCGCCTGCGAGGTGGGGGAAGACGATTTTGAAGAACTCAAGGCCCATGGCTTCTCGCAGGATGATATCTGGGACATCGCGACCATAACCGGTTTTTTCGGCCTTTCAAACCGCATCGCCAATGTCTCGAACATGCGGCCCAATGACGAGTTCTACACCATGGGCAGGTAATCCGGGCTTGTTTATCTCTTCAACTCGACCTCAACTTCCCGGCCGCCAAACCCATGCACCAGGTCATGGGCGCGGACACGAACCCGGTTTACGGTTTCGGGGATGACCACCCAGTCCAACGAACGAGTAAAGGGTTGTTCCTTCACATGGGGGTGGTAAAGCGTGCGCCGCCCCAGCATCGCGCCATCTGGCCCCAGCACCTCGAAACCATCGGCATAGTGCTTCCAGCCACTGTCCGCGTGCTTGATCGTCACATCAAACGACCAGCTATTGCCTTCCCCAGCCCGCAGTTTCACGTCAAGCACATCGGCCTTGCCCGCATGGGCGCCTGAAAGAGCAAAGCTGGAAAGGAAGGCGGCAATGAAAACAGATTTCATGAAATTCCCCCATACACGGCAGAATAACGGAACAAGGATACAGCTTGAAGAATCCCGTAGCATTGCCGATAAGATCAGGTCAAATCAAAGCACTGTCAACGAGCAAGAAACATGAGCAAACAGCTTTACATCCCGCCCAACAAAACCATTCGCATTGAAGCTGACTTGAGCCACACGCCATCGGAAATCGAACTGCCCCGGCGCAAAAAAGAAGCAATCTGGCTTCTGGTTTTCGCCGGATCCTGGAGTTTCGGCATGCCCATGCTGATGTTTTACGCCATGACCGGGGATTTTACAGCCCGCACGGGTTTGTCCAAAATGATCCCGTTTTCCATTGCCCTGATTATTACCATGGTAATTTTTTACCTGAGCTGGGTGGCGCTGCGCCATTATTCAAGCAATGACCGGATCACTTTCCACCCGGACAAGATCGAGGTCACCGAGCGCCACTTTTTCACAAAAAGCAAATGGTCTGCCCCCTACACGGAATATTCCGGGCTGGCCCTGCGTGAACATATCCGCCCGGCAAAAGAAGGAAAAGCGCGCAGTTACCAGGTCATTGAAATGATCCACCCTGATGAAAACAGGATTATCCCTCTCTTCGTCGGCACTGTGCCCCATAAAAACCATGCAATAAATCTTCTCCAGGACTACTCGCACAAGCTGAACGTACCTATATTGTAAGCTCGATATGCCTTTTGCTGGAGATTTACATGTCAGGTCCGAACACCGCCGCCGATCAATACCGTATTACAACCGAACCTTTTTATGAAGCCGTGGGAAACGAAGTTCCCTTGTATCAAGCCGCCTATGCCAGCCGCCTGCCGGTAATGATTAAGGGACCAACCGGCTGCGGCAAGTCGCGCTTTGTTGAATACATGGCATGGAAACTGGACCGCCCGCTGGTCACCGTGGCGTGCAACGAGGACATGACCGCATCGGACCTGGTGGGCCGCTTCCTGCTCGATGCCTCGGGGACGAGATGGCAGGATGGCCCCCTCACCGTGGCGGCGCGCATCGGCGCCATCTGTTATCTCGATGAAGTGGTCGAGGCGCGCCAGGATACAACCGTTGTCATCCACCCGCTCACCGATCACCGCCGCGTCCTGCCGCTCGACAAGAAGGGCGAGTTGCTCACCGCCCATGAGGATTTCCAGCTGGTGATTTCTTATAACCCCGGTTACCAGAACCTGATGAAGGATCTGAAAACCTCCACCAAACAGCGCTTTACCGCGCTTGATTTCGACTACCCGGAAGCAGAGCTGGAAGCCCGCATCATAGCCGAGGAAACCGGGCTTGAAGCGGAACTTTGCGACAAGCTGGTCTCCATCGCCCACCGCGCCCGGGCCCTGAAAGGCCACGGGCTCGACGAGGGCATATCCACCCGCCTGCTGGTCTATGCCGGGCAACTCATCACGGGCGGGGTCGCCCCCGCCGATGCCTGCGCCATGGCGCTGATCCGCCCCATCACCGACGATGGAGATATCCGCGCAACCTTGCAAAGCGCCGTGGAACTGGTGTTTGGATAGCCCGTTATGACCCATGACGCTGAGTTCTGGCGCAAGCATCTTGAATGCTCGGTTGCAAAGGTTGACGATATATTCGAAGACTGCCTTGCCGAAGCCTTGAGCGTAATGAGCGCCGGGGCGCTTGAGGACTGGCTGAAAGGCGCATCCACCATTTGCGGGCTGGGCCGCGGCACGGAACTGGTGCTGATCTTCCTGGAAGAAATCCCCGCCATCGTCAAGCTGACCGATGAAAGCCTGATTCTTGAAATTGCCGATATGGCGAATTTCCTCTCGCGCAATGCCTGCGGCAAGGCCATCAACCCCTATCTTTCCACCCTCACCGCCGTGGCCCGGCGGCTCGACAGCCCCGAATTGCTGCGCGACTGGCTGAAACTCGTTAAGCATATGGCGCTGAATGCCCCCGAAGGGCTGGAGCCGCTTCTGGGACAGGTGGTGTTTCTGCTCGGCCAGCTTTCCATCGGGGGGCTGCGCAACTGGGTTGAAAACGGCATTCACGCCTATACCAGCCAGCGCCACCGCATGGCCGATTTCTTTGCGCTTCAATCGGCTGATTCCCACGCCATGATGCAGCGTGAACGCCACGGCACGCTGTTCGTGGATCACGAACGCCAGATTACCATGTGGCTGCATGCCCTCTGGGGGCTGGAAAAAGACTTTCAGCCCTATTCCCTGGCCTTTGACGAGTTGCGCAAACCCGTCCCGCATCTTGACCGGCTGGGCTTCCATATCCCCGATGTTTATGACGATCTGGGCGGCATCTCCGGTCTGGCGCGCTATTACGCGGTTCTGGCGCATCTGAGCGCCCATGCCCTGTGGTCCGAGCCCATGCTGGCGGATAATTTCAGCCCCTTCCAGCATCTCGCCATCGAGGTCTTTGAAGATGCCCGCATCGAGCATCTGGCCATGGCGAAATACCCCGGATTGGGCAAGCTCTGGCGCGCCCTGCACCCGGTTCCCGAAGAAGGCGCCTGCCCGCCGGAATATTCATCCATCCGCCACCAGCTTGCCATGCTGTCGCGCGCCATTCTCGACCCGGATCACAGCTATACCGACCCGGTTGTGCTTGACTACGCCGCCCGGTTCCGGGAACGTTTTGCCAAGGACCCCCATGACAAAAAACTCGCCATTGAACTGGGCGTGAAATGGCTGGCGCAAAACTACACCCATGAGTTCCGCCAGCCAAAAATCTGGTTTGAAAACACGCAGGTTTCCTACCGCGATGACAACCGCTACCTGTGGCTGTTCCTGGAAGATACCGATGACGAGGATGACTTTCACTCCGATCACGGCGCCATGGACAGAAGCTCAGAGGCCACCCCGAGCGATGGCCTGCTGCCGCCGCAGCACTACCCCGAATGGGATCATGCCACCTCAAGTTACCGGCCCGACTGGGCCACCGTTTATGAAAACATTCAGCCCCCCGGCGACGCTGCCTTCATCGACAATTTGCTGAACAAGCACAAGCAACTGGCGCGGCGGCTGAAAAAGATCATCGACCAGCTCAAGCCCCAGCAACGCCGCCGGGTGCGTTACATGGAAGATGGCGACGAGCTTGATCTGGAAGTGCTGATCCGCGCCTGGACCGAATACAAGGCCCACTCCACCCCGGACACGCGCATCATGCAATCCCATGTCCGTGACGGGCGCAATATTGCCGTGCTGCTGCTGATTGACCTTTCACAATCCATCTCCGATGTCCCCGAAGGCGCGAGCAGTTCCATTTTGCAGCTTTCGCAAGAAGCTGTCTCCCTGCTGGGCTGGGCGGTGGATGCGCTGGGTGACCCCTTCGCCATTGCCGGTTTTGCCTCCAACACCCGCCATGAAGTGCGCTACAGCCATTTCAAGGGCTTTGCCGAGAACTGGGGCCATGATCCAAAAGCGCGCCTTGCCGGGATAGAAGCAGGCTATTCCACCCGCATGGGCGCAGCATTGCGCCACGCCGGGCGCTATCTGGAGCAACGCGGAGAAGAAAAAAAGCTGCTCTTGCTGCTCACCGATGGCGAACCGCATGATATCGATGTCTCCGATGAGGCATATCTGCACCGCGACACCCATGCCGCCGTGGGCGAGCTGGAGACAAAAGGCATCTCCACTTTTTGCATTACCCTTGACCGGCAGGCGGATGAGTATGTCCGCCCGATTTTCGGCGCGGGCCGTTACGCCATTATCGACCGGGTGGAAAGCCTGCCGGAAAAACTGCCCCAGCTTTTCATGCAACTGACCCGCTAGAGCAACGCGCGTTCAAGCGATTCCACTTGAACGCAGGTTGATCTAACCCCTTGCGAATTTAATCAACTCCGGCCCGCAAACGCCATTTCCGGCGCGAATGAATTTGCACGAACCATCAAAGCGCATTACCCTCTCCGGTCAACGACTCAAAACGAGGGAACATGAAGGCTTTAACAATGAAAATATCATGGGGTTTTGGCGCAATCGCACTGGTTATCAGCACAGGATTCCTGTCCGGACCGGCCGCCGCGGTGAGTTGCGGCACCGGGAATTTTGGAAGCTGGCTTAACGGCGTCAAGCGCGAGGCCGCCGCCAGCGGGATCTCGCGCCGCGCCATTTCCGCCCTCAACGGGATAAAATACGACCCTTCCATTATCCGCAAGGATCGCCGGCAAGGCGTATTTGCCCAGAGCTTCTTGAAATTCTCCAGCCGCATGATCTCGAAGAACCGCCTGAATGTCGGGCGCAAGCGCCTCAGGCAACACGCGCGAACCTTTGCCCGCATCAAGAAGCGCTACGGCGTTCCCGCCCCGGTGATCGCCGCCTTCTGGGGGCTGGAAACCGACTTTGGCGCTTACATGGGCAACAGCCACACCATCCGCTCACTGGCCACCCTGGCCTATGATTGCCGTCGCCCTGAATTGTTCCGCCCGCAACTCATCGATGCCCTGCGCATCATCGATCACGGGGACCTGCGCGCCTCGGACATGATCGGCGCCTGGGCGGGCGAGCTTGGCCAGTTGCAGTTCCTGCCCTCCGATTACATGGAAAGCGCGGTTGACTTTGATGGCGATGGCCGCCGTGATCTCATCCACAGCGCCCCCGATGCGCTGGCTTCCGCCGCCTCGCTGATGGCCCGCTATGGCTGGAAACGTGGCCAGCCCTGGCTTGAAGAGGTAAGGGTTCCCGCCCGTATGCCGTGGGAGCAGGCCGGAATCGATATCCGGCATTCCCGCGCCCAATGGGCCAAATGGGGCGTGCGCAAGGCCAATGGCAAGCCGCTCAGGGCTGACCGCCTGCCCGCCTCGCTGGTTTTGCCCATGGGCCGTCTTGGCCCGGCCTTTCTCGCCTATCCCAATTTCAGCGTCTATCTGAAATGGAATGAATCACTGGTCTACACCACCACCGCCGCCTATTTCGCCACCCGCCTTGCCGGCGCACCGCGCGTGCGCAGCGGCAACGGCAAGGTCACCCCGTTGAGCGGCGCGCAAACCAGGCAGTTACAGCAATTGCTGAAAAGACGTGGCTTTGATGTCGGCAAGATAGATGGCATCATCGGTGCTAAAACCCGGGCCGCCATCAAGGCCATGCAGCTTAAATACCGCATGCCCGCCGATTCTTACCCGACCCCCGACTTGCTTGCCAGATTGCGCCGGTAATGTTTGCCTGAAGGGTTTATGGCTTTCCGAACCACATGCGAGCGAACAAATTGTCCTTCAGCACGAACTGGTGATAAAGCGCGCCAACCCCGTGCAACACAATGAGCCCCGCCAGTATTTTTGTCGCAATGCCATGCACATAGCGCGGGGTAAAGGCAAAAAAGCTCTCCGGTAAGGCCCCGCCGCTGCCAAACACGATTCCCGGCAGCCCGGTGAGCAAGGCCAGCCCGATCCCGGAAGCCGCAACTATGATGACCAGAAGATACAATGTGTGTTGCACCGAAATGCCCAGCTTGTCCATCAGGGCAGAGCCGGTTGAGGCATAGGCGGGCCGCGCACTCTTCACTTTCCAATAGAGGCGCGCAAGGGTCAGAACAAGCGCGACAGAACCCAAAATCATGTGCCCGCGCAGGGCAAATATTTTACCCGCATCCGCATTGGGCGTGGCCGCCAGGGAAAAATGCCCCATAACCAGCATGAACACGATCAAGAATGCCGTCAGCCAGTGCAAGGCCACATGAACATTGTTATATTTTTTTGGCAATTCCATTATTTGCTTCCCCCTAATCAAGATCATCCATGTTAAAACGCCTGAAGCTTCCGATATCCGTCGCGGAAAAACCACAATCCATCAGGTTATGGCCGTTTCCATGTTCGGGATTGCGCCGCGCAGCCCCCCGCCAACCCTCAAGGGCGATATCGAACGGGCAAGCCCGGTCGCATCATCGGTTTGCACCACCGCGCCGCAAAGCGTTGCTTCACCCTTGGCCGGTGAAAACCGCTGGGCGGGGATTTTCGTCAAGAAGCGCCGCACCGGCTCTTCCTTGTCCATGCCCACCACCGAGTCATAAACCCCGCACATCCCCGCATCGGTCATATAGGCCGTACCACCGGTCAATACCTGCCCATCAGCCGTGGGAACATGGGTATGGGTGCCGATCACCGCGCTCACCCGCCCATCAAGAAAATGCCCCATGGCCATTTTCTCCGAGCTGGCTTCCCCGTGAAAATCCACGAATATCGCATCCGTTCCCTCGCCCAAAGAGCAGGCGGAAACCTCGTCTTCAACGGCGCGGAAAGGATCATCCACGGGCTCCATGAACACCCGTCCCATGGCGTTCATCACCAGGATCTGCGCCCCGTTGGCAGCGGTAAAAAGCCCGGCCCCCTTGCCCGGCGTGCCAGCCGGGTAATTGAGGGGGCGCAAAAAACGCGGCTCGCGCTCGCAAAACACCAGCGCCTCGCTCTGGTTCCAGGCATGATTGCCACTGGTCACCACATCAGCGCCAGCATCGCGAAAATCATTGAAAATCTTCTCGGTTATGCCAAATCCGCCCGCCGCGTTCTCACCATTGACAATGGCAAAATCAATAGCCAGCTTTTCACGAAGCCGCGGCAGCTCACGGCAAATCAGGTTCCGGCCACTGCGGCCAACAACATCACCCAGAAATAAAATCCTCAAACCCGTGAACCCCTTGCCTGGCATTTGATAAGCGTCTTTTCCGTCAACACCAGGTCAAGGCGTTGATCGAAGGACATGTGGGGCACCTCTTCCACCATTTGCGCCGCAAAGGCAAGCCCGATGGCCAAAACCGGGCCCTGAGCCCGCAAAAACGCCAGGCTCCGGTCATAATACCCGCCACCATAACCCAGCCGGTAACCTTGAAGATCAAAGCAAAGCAAGGGGGTGATTACGACATCCGGCACAAGCCGTTCAGACGCTTCTGAAGGCCGGGGGATATCATGCGCTCCCGGTACGAGCGCCTCCCCCTGCCGCCAGGCCAAAAAATCAAGCCTTGCATCTTTTCGCGTAACGGCCGGAAGCGCCCCGCGCCATCCCGCCGCCTCAAGCGCCGCCATCAGCTTTAAAGGGCTAAGTTCAGAACCAACCGGGTAATACCCCGCCACAACTCCACAAGGGCGGTTTTCAAAAAAGGCCAGGCCATTTTCAACAACCCTGTCCGCCGCCGTCGCACCGCCGCGGGCATACTCGGCGCTCCGCCGCGCACTGGCGCGCTTTCGAAGCTCATCTTTTTGACGGGCAATATCCAAGCCGGATGGGGACATAAACGCTCAGCCTGAAAATCAACGGCAAGGACAGGTTTCAAATTGCGGAGCCGCCATGGCCGTGGGGTTATGCTGATCCCGGGAAACCTAGTAAACTAGGTGGGCGCCAAATGAGAGGAACCACGGTTCCAACCAGCGTCGGCTCCCTTCAGGATCTTAAGGCCCCGGGGAAATGCGCCCTCACGCGCACAGGCAGCACCGCTGAACCCAATGTAGTCCTTCGGCCCGCGCAATTCCAGAGGCATTTGCAATCCATTCCCATCCCGCCCATAGCCGCAATCGGGTTAACCGGCCAGTTGCTTGCCCAGCCTCTCCAGACGTTCGGCCGCCGCATCAAGTTTAAGGGCCAGTTCTTTTTCTTCCGAGCGCGAACGCTCCATGGCGCCGCGTTTTGAATCATGCAGGATTTTAAGCTGATCGTGGAGATCCTCGATCTTGCTCAACGATTCATACAGCCGGTCCGCCACCGTAAGCCCGGCCATCACCAGCAACCGCGTATCCCCGACTTTCCCGAAATGCCTCTCGATATCGCGCACCTGGGTATCCAGATAAGACGCCAGTTCCTGCAAATGCTCCTCTTCCCCGTCATCACAGGCCAGCTTGTAACTGCGTCCATTTACAACAACACTGATTTCAGCCATCTACGGGCCTTCCTTTTTCTTGTTCACCACAAGCTCAGGAGTTTTCCAGAGCCGCGCGGATATTATCCATTGCCACGTCAAGACGCTGCCCGGCTTTTCCCTGGATCTTGTCAAGTTGCGAGGCAAAAGCACGCACCTTGTCCAGTTCCTGCGCCAGGTTCGAGCGATCCTCGGTCAGGGTTTCGATTTCCTTGTTCAGGGTTTCAACGGTTTGCGTTGTCTGCTTTCGCCGCATCAACGCCGCTTCAAAAGCATCAAGCGCCGCGTTCAACCGTGTCAGTGACTGCTCAATTCCGCTTTCTTTTATATTCACCCTGCTCTTTCTCCTACCACAGCCCCACAGCCAGCCGATCCTCCCTGAAAAAACATCGCGTCAGACAGTCTGCAAGATGCAATCTGCAAAATCAAATCAACAAGATCAGCGCCAAAGATAAACCCGTATGGCAACGCACCGTCAACCGTTTTAAGCATCCCCTTGTGGATATTTGCCCTACATATGATACACAGGCCTCAAAATGGCGGCATTTTTGCGGCCAGTGCAAATTTGTAACGGGATTTTATAATTATGCCGCAAATCAAGTGCAGACTGATTCTCATGGCTCCGGCATTGGAAAATACGGCTCTTGATCGTGAAGCGCTCACCAGCGCCATCAGGGGCGGCGACATTGCAGCCCTCGTGGCGCAACAACAAACCCCCGGCTTTCCACCCTTGGGAAATGAGATTCTTGATCTCGCCCAATCCCATGATATTGCCTGCCTGCAAGCATCAGAACATGCCTTAAACGATCTTTCTGGCTTTGACGGGGCTCACCTGAGCGTCGGCGCTGATCTGGATACCCTTCGCCAGGCCCGCCAGAAGCTGGGAAAGCAGGCCCTTCTTGGCGCTGTAGCCGGGCCAACGCGCGATGACGCCATGCGGCGCGGTGAAACCGGCATGGATTATCTCGCCTTTGCACCGCAGGCGGGCGAAGATCTTCCCACCCTTGAATTGATTTCATGGTGGTGTGATCTGTTCGTGATCCCCTGTGTCGTCACAGGCAAGATAACCTTGCAAAATGCTGCCCCGTTCATCCGCGCCGGGGCAGATTTTCTCATGCTGCCCGCCAGCATCTGGCAAGGACCGCAAAGCCCTGAAAGCATGATCGCCGCGTTCAACCAGCTTGTTGATGAGGTTTCCCTGAAATGAAAACATGGCTGGCGACATCTCTTGCGCTGCTTCTGGGCTGCCTGCAAGCACAGGCGGATTCTGCAACCGCCTACAAAGCCTATCATGCCGGAGACTTCAAACGCGCCTTTACCGAGGCCACGAGCGCCGCCAGAACCTCCGACCCGCTGGCCTGGCATCTTTTGGGGGCGCTCTACATGCGCGGTGAAGGGGTGCCGCAAGACAAGAAAAAGGCGCTTGGATACTTCAAGAAAGCCGCCTCAAAAGGCCTGGCCGCTGCCCAGTATAACCTGGGAGTTGCTTACGCGCTGGGATCGGGCACAAAACCCGACTACGCCCTCGCCCTGAAATGGTACAAAAAGGCCGCCCTGCAAAACCATATCAAGGCCAGCTTTGATCTGGGATGGCTTTACCGCAAGGGGCTGGGCGTAAAGCCAAATGATATCAAGGCGGCCAAATGGATCGGCAAGGCCGCCCATGCCGGACATGTCCCGGCCCAGCTTGAATATGCCTTCATGATCTTCAAGGGCGAAGGTGTTGAGCAGGATATCCCCGTGGCGATCAAATGGTTCCAGCGCGCCGCCGAGGGCGGCAATGTCGTTGCCCAGAACCGCCTCGCGCGGCTTTATGCCATGGGTTATGGCGTCGAACAGGACGAGATAGAGGCCGCCAAATGGCATCTTCTCGCCAAAAAGGGCGGCGATGCCGATGGAAAAATGCAGCGATTCGTGGACTCGCTTACCAAAGAAGAGCTTGAAGAAGCCCGGGGGCGGGTGAAAGACTTTGAAAAGACCCATCCGGTTTCCCGAAAATAAGTACCAGCCCCCGCAAGGCCACTCCTGAAACATACCGGAAATTTCAGCGCACCGGCCTGAAGCTGGCCAGCGCACGCCCTGAAACAAACGGAATGAAACCCAGGCTTCTGGACTTGCGGTAAACCTTTTCAATATTCCTCCTCTTCAACGCATAATCGACGGTGAAGATATGCAGCCCCCTTTTCTTTGCCCGTTGCAGGAGGCCAATATAGGACTCGCTGCTCACATGCAGCGTACTGTCCGGGTAACGGTCATGCTGCCGGCGGCATTGGCGGGACAGGCTGCGGATATATTTCAAGCTCTCGATATCCCTCTCAAGTTCCGGCAAGGGACAATCTCCCGCCGGCTTGTTATCCGCTCCGCCATCAAACCAGATCTGTTCCTGGGCAATCGCATCAATGGTCCTGGCATAGCCCGGATCATCTGCCAGTTCCGCCGCATTTTGCGCAATAACAAGAAAATCAGGGCGGTTACGCCTTGCCTGCGCCGCCAGATCCTGCACCCAGCGGATCATCTCCCGGCGCGGCTTCACCTTGTCGCGTCGTGCCGCATGAATGATATTCTCATCGGAATAAGCCTCTACCCAATCAAGATAAATCCCGTCAAACCCGGCCCGCTTGAGCGCCTCGATATACCCCGTCTCCCCAAGCCAGATATCCCGCCAGCCCCTATGCCAATACGCCACTGGAAAATTGCCATCCCAGCCATCAGGATCATCCGCGACGATCCATTTCGGATTCCCGATGCGCCAGCCCTCTTTCCAGTAACTGCGCCACTCTTCCGCCTCGCCAATATCAATATAGGCCAGAACCAGCCGCCGGCCCGCCTTGCCTTTCAGATCCCGGACCATATCTGCAACCTTGAACCTTGTATTTTCCCGCTCGGTAAAGACAGGTTCAACAACAACCATGTCATAGCCGGAATTGGAAATACGTTTCACCATCCGGGAAACATCATTGAAATCAAGAAAATAAAACCAGTTTGCCACCTTGCCCAACCGCTCATGGCGGCTCATTCGTCCATCTGCATGAGCGCCAGAAGCCGACAAAAGCAGGGCAATGCAAAAAACCGTTTGTAAAAATTTCATGTCTCCTCCCGTCTGCCCCCTGAGCAGGTTTTCTTGCCCTTAACGGCTTCAACTCCCGGTTCGCCAAACGATTTACCCCTTGATTTTGAGTAAACTCCTTGCTTTTTCAAGCCTTATCGGAAATACAAAGACCAAAATCTTTTCAAGGAATCTATTCGCAATGAAAATCAACGGCAATGAAATCCGTATCGGGAATGTCATCGAACACAAGGGCGGCTTGTGGGTGGCGGTCAAAACCTCCCATGTCAAACCGGGCAAGGGCGGCGCCTTTGCCCAGGTCGAGTTGAAGAACCTGATCGACGGCACCAAGCTCAATGAGCGTTTCCGCTCCTCGCAAACCGTCGAACGGGTGCGCCTTGAACAAAAGGACTACCAGTTTCTTTATGCCGAGGGCGAGATGCTGGTGTTCATGGATACTGAAACCTATGAACAGATCGAGCTTCACACCGATTTTGTCGGCGAGCGCGCCCATTTCCTGCAAGACGGCATGCAGGTCACGGTGGAAAGCCATGAAGGCCGCCCCATCGGCATCACCCTGCCCGACCAGGTAGTTCTGGAAGTAACCGAAACCGAACCCACCATCAAGGGCCAGACCGCATCATCGTCTTACAAGCCCGCCCTGATGGATAACGGCGTCCGGGTCATGGTGCCCCCCTTCATCACGGTTGGCGAGCGCATCGTCGTGGACACCGGTGAACTCAAATACCTCAAGCGGGCCGACTGATGGCCGGTTCTGCATTAATCAATGTCATGGTGGCCGCGGCGCGCAAGGCGGCGCGTGGCCTGATGCGCGATTTTGGTGAAGTTGAACAACTTCAGGTCTCCCGCAAAGGCCCCGCCGATTTTGTCTCCAATGCCGACCGCCGGGCCGAAAAGGTCCTGCACCGGGAACTGGCGGCGGCACGGCCCGGTTACGGTTTCCTGCTGGAAGAAGGCGGCGTGGTGGAAGGCGCAGACAAAACCCATCGCTGGATCATCGACCCGCTCGACGGCACCACCAATTTTTTGCACTCCATCCCGCTCTTCGCCATCTCCGTCGCCCTGGAACGCGAAGGCACGCTGGTTGCCGGGCTGGTCTACTGCCCGGCCACCGATGAGCTTTTCACCGCCGAGCGCGGCAAGGGCGCGTTTTTCAACGACCGGCGCATTCGCGTCGCCGCCAGAACCCGGCTCAGGGACGCGGTGATCTGCACTGGCATTCCCCATATGGCCAGGGGCGATCATGCGCGGTTTTCCCGCGAGTTGACCAATATCATGCCCCAGGTCGCCGGGATCAGGAGAACAGGTTCCGCCGCCACCGATCTGGCCTGGCTCGCGGCCGGGCGTTTTGACGGGTTTTGGGAATATGGCCTCTCCCCCTGGGATATGGCCGCCGGTATCGTGCTGATCCGCGAGGCGGGCGGTGTCATCACCGACATGGCGGGCGGCGACAACATGCTCAAAACCGGGAGTATCGCGGCGGCAAATACTCACCTGCACAAAGACATGCGCAAAATGCTGATTTCATGATAAATGCTTCCAAGCACACCAAGAGACTTCATTTTCGCCACGAATCTGACATATATTGCCTGAATACGGGTGAATACTCATCATCAAGTGGAAAAAATGTCTTCTGAATTTGAACCGACAGATGAAATGGAAACCCAGCGGCCACAACTGGGCTCACCGCAGATTTTCCTGCTTCGCATGGTGATTTTCCTGATTATCGTCGGTTTCATATCCGCGATTCTCTACCCCCAGTTCTCACTGGCCTTCATTGCCAACCCGCTTTTGAACGGCCTGATCCTCGGGGTCTTGTTCATCGGCGTTGTGTTCTCCTTCCGGCAGGTGCTGCGGCTTTACCCGGAAATCAAATGGGTCAACAACTTCCGGGTTGCCGATCCGGGCCTTGAGGTTGCCCGTCCGCCGGTTCTGCTGGCCCCCATGGCCACCATGCTGGGGGCGCGGGTCGGGCGCATGACCTTGTCTGCCCAATCCATGCGCTCGCTCCTTGATTCCATTGGCACAAGGCTGGATGAAGCCCATGACAATTCCCGCTATCTTATTGGCCTGCTGGTGTTTTTAGGACTGCTGGGCACATTTTGGGGCTTGCTTTCCACCATTCATTCGGTCAGCGATACCATCGCCACTTTAAATGCCGGCTCCAGCGATACCGGCGTTATTTTTGAAGATTTGAAAAATGGCCTTGCCGCACCGCTCAAGGGCATGGGCACCGCCTTTTCCTCCTCGCTCTTTGGTCTGGCCGGTTCCCTCATCCTGGGTTTTCTCGACCTGCAAACCTCGCAGGCCCAGAACCGTTTTTATACCGAGCTTGAAGACTGGCTCTCCACGGTAACCGAGCTTGGCACCGCGGAGATTTCCACCGGCATCGCCCCGGCCCAGCTTCGCTTTACCTTGCAAGACATGCAGGCCTCGCTTGACGCCCTGACCCATCACACCCCGGGCGCGCAAGGCCCGGCAATGGATGCTTCAGCCATGAACGGTCTTGCCGAGAGTTTTGAAAACCTGGTCATCCAGATGCGCCAGGAACAAAAACTGGTGCGCGAATGGGCCCAGGCCCAGGCCGACCAGCAGGCCGAACTTGCCCCAGCCATCCGCGCCCTGGCCGAACAGGCCAAACGGGAAAACAAGCCGGCATCTTCAGGCAGTGACGGGACCTGAGCCATGGCGCGTGCATCCCGGCGCAAACCCAATAGCGGTGCCAATTACTGGCCCGGATTTGTGGACGCCCTGTCCACACTGCTCCTGGTCATTATCTTTTTGCTCTCCATGTTCATGCTGGCGCAATTTTTCCTCGCCCAGGAAATTTCCGGGCGCGATTCAGCCCTGAAGAAACTGAACTCGCAAGTGGCCGAACTGACCGAATTGCTGGCCCTTGAGCATGAAAACAGCAAATCGCTCAAGCTCGAACTGGCAACCATGACCGAGTCCCTGGCCACGCTGGAAAATGAAAAAAGCCGCCTTGTCACCCTTCTGGGTGAGCAGACCGCAAAGCAAAAACACGCCAGCAACGCCATTATTGCCATTCAGAGCCGTTTGGCCGAGGAAGAAAAACGCCGCAAGGACGCAGTCGCCAAGCTGGAAAAAGCCAACCGATCCATCATAATCCTGCAAAATGAAGCGGAAAAAGCCAGTCGCTCCTTAAGCCTGCTGAACGCCAATCTGTCCGCCGAGAAAAAGATCAAGGACAAGGCGCTGGAAGAACTGGGCAAGCAAAAGCAGCAGATCATCATCCTGCGCGATGAAACCGAACTGGCCAAAGCCGAGGCAGGCAAGCACCGCGAGGTCATCAAAAGCCTGAAAAAAACCGCCGCTGAAGCTGAAGCCGAATCAAAAATGCGCCGCGAAGTCATTCTGGGCCTTCAGGAAACCCTGAAAAAGGCAAAGAGCGAAGCCAACAAGAAACAACAGATTATCATCGCCTTGCGCGACGATATGGAATCGGCCATTGCCCGCGCCAATACGCAAAAAAACCTCCTTGAAGCCCTTGCCCTGGAAGCCGAAGAAATCCGCCGGCAAACCCAGAGCAGCAAGGAAAAGGTAAAAGAGCTGCGCGAGCGGATAGCCAAGTCAAAACTTGACGCTCAAAAACGCCAGCTCATTATTGCCCAACTCATCAAGAAAGCCGAGGCCGAACGCGCCAAGGGCGAGAAACAAAAGCTCACCGTCATTGACCTGCGCACCCGCGAAGAAAAGACCCGGGCTTTGGCGGAACATCAAAAACAGATTATTCTCGACCTGCGCAGTCAGAAAAAGAAGAATGAGACGATCATTGCCGACCTGCGCTCAAAAGCAGAAAAAGCGCAGGATCTTGCCCAGAAAAACAAGAAAATCATCGTCGATCTGCGCACGGAAGAAGAAAAAGCAAAAGCAGCAAAGGCCAAGCTGGCAGGCAAGCTGAGCAAGGAACAAGCCCTGAAAGCCAAGGCGCTGGCGCAGGTGGAATTGTTAAACCAGCAAATTGCCGCCATGCGCAAGCAGATGGCCTCGATCCAGGCCCTGCTTGATGCTTCCGAGGAACGCGACAGAAAAGCCAATATCAAGATCGCCGATCTGGGCCGCCGCCTGAATGTGGCGCTGGCGCAAAAAGTCTCGGAGTTGAAGAAATATCGCTCAGAATTCTTCGGCCGCCTGCGCCAGATTCTCGGCAACCGCTCCGATATCCGCATTGAAGGCGACCGCTTCGTCTTCCAGTCGGAAGTCCTGTTCGACCCCGGCGCTGCCGAGATCAACGCGGCCGGAACCGGCGAGATGGAGAAGCT
>CAZHLV010000047.1:0-9145 GCA_964533415.1 uncultured Hyphomicrobiales bacterium | reverse complement strand
AGGCGCATCAGGCGCAGATGAACCAGCAGCCCCAGATGGTTGATCCTTCTCCCGAAGCCCAGGTTCGCGATAATGGTTCGCAGGGCGAGGAGCCGGAAGATGCGCGCTCGGGTGAAAAACGCAGCCGAAGCCGCCGCGCCCGTCCGGCCCGTCCGCAAAATAAAAATGGCAGTGCGCCGAAAGATGAAAATTCCAAGAAGAAAGCGCCTAAAGCCGAGATTCCCGATAATGTACCGGTCAAGGAAAAAACGGGCAGTGATGATGCCGGCGGTGTTGCGGCCTGATGCCGGCGGTTTTTTAAATACGGATTTTCAGCTTGTGACCAGAGGGTCTCCGGTCTTGATGACGCCGCCGCTTTGGACGGTTGCGTATATGCCGGTGTCCATGTGACCGAACGCTGCATTCAGGCTTTGCGGGATATTCATGTCCCGCTTGGCGGATTGAGGGTCAACATTTACCGCGGCGCAGCGCTTTGTGCGTTTGAAAGCCTTTAGAACCACCTTGCCGCCAATGGTGATTTCCTGGTCAACCCAATCCATCTCGGCCCATGGGGCTACGCCGTCAATGTAAAGATTGGCGCGAAATCTGAGCGGGTTTACCGGTTTGCCCATGATGCGGGCCAGATCGCGCACACTGGCCAGGTTAATAATAGAAAGACATTTTTCCCGGACATCGGAAATGGAATGGCCGGGGGCGTGCACGATGCGCGGCGCGCCGCGCAATTCCGACGACATGAAAGCGGCGAAAAACTGTTCCAGGATCTGACGGCCGGAAATTTCATTAAGGTGGCCCGAGGTGACTTTTTTGCCCTCCCTCAAAATGGTGAGCTTTTCGTCCTTGTCGTCAAACCGGGTTTCCAGGCTGGCCAGGCGTTCATTGCGCATCAGCACCAGGAAATTGATCTTGGGCATATGGACCGGGTTGGCCGGATCAAATTTCTTGCTGCCATTCTCAATTGCATAGGCGCGGTCAAAGGCAATGGTCTTGCCCGGTTCAAGATCCGCCTGATCCAGGGCCTGTGGGCTGAGGCCCTTCACCGGGTAGCGATAAATTGAGTCAATAAAAGGCCCAGTTGATTGTGACATTTTGCCCTGCTCCCCTTTATGTTGCGATTTTGCAACACTATATAGCCCTTAGATGAAATGCCGCAAAGGGTTTTATCGCCACGTTTTGTTGTGTGAAATCAAGATATCACGAGCCGGGCCTTTTATGGACGGTGGTGATGTGCTGGAGGGTTAACCATGAATTTTGAAAATTATACCGAACGCTCAAAGGGCTTTATCCAGTCTGCGCAAGGGCTGGCGTTACGCGAGGGACATCAAAGTTTTTCGCCGTTGCACCTGTTGAAGGTTTTGCTGGATGATGAGCAGGGGCTGGCGGCCGGGCTTATTGGCAAGACGGGCGCAAATGCGAAAGCGGCGCAGACCAAGACCTATGAGGCGCTGAATAAAATTCCCAAGGTTGAAGGAAGCGGTGCGGGGCAGCTTTACATGGCGCCCGAGACTGCGCGGGTGTTTGAGACGGCGGACAAGATCGCCAAGAAGGCAGGCGACAGTTTTGTCACCGCCGAGCGGTTGCTGTTGGCGCTGGTCCTGGAAAAATCCGAGGCTTCGCAAATTCTCAAGGACGCCGGTGTTACGCCCGAGGGTCTCAATGCGGCTATCAATGAGCTCAGGCAGGGCCGCACGGCGGACAGCGCCAGCGCGGAAGATCAGTATGATGCCTTGAAGAAATATGCCCGCGATCTTACCGAGGCAGCCCGCGAGGGCAAGCTGGACCCGGTGATCGGACGCGATGAGGAAATCCGCCGTACCATTCAGGTGCTCTCGCGGCGCACCAAGAACAATCCGGTTCTGATTGGTGAGCCGGGGGTTGGCAAGACGGCGATTATCGAGGGCATGGCGCTGCGCATCGTTAATGGCGATGTGCCTGAATCCCTGAAAAACAAGAAGCTGCTGTCGCTGGACATGGGCTCGCTGATCGCGGGCGCCAAGTATCGCGGTGAGTTCGAGGAACGCCTGAAGGCGGTTCTGAACGAGGTTACGGCTTCAGAAGGCGAGATTATCCTGTTCATTGATGAGATGCACACCCTTGTGGGGGCGGGCAAGTCGGAAGGGGCCATGGATGCTTCCAATCTGCTCAAACCGGCGCTGGCGCGCGGTGAGCTGCATTGTATCGGTGCGACTACGCTGGATGAATATCGCAAGCATGTGGAAAAAGACGCGGCGCTGGCGCGGCGTTTCCAGCCGGTTTTCGTGGCGGAGCCGAGCGTTGAGGACACTATTTCGATTTTGCGCGGGCTGAAGGAGAAATACGAGTTGCATCACGGGGTGCGTATTTCCGACAGCGCCATCGTGGCGGCGGCAACGCTTTCGCATCGTTATATCACCGACCGGTTCTTGCCTGACAAGGCGATTGACCTGGTGGATGAGGCGGCGTCTCGCTTGCGGATGCAGGTGGATAGCAAGCCTGAAGAGCTTGATGAGCTTGACCGGCGTATTATCCAGCTCAAGATAGAGCGTGAGGCCTTGAAAAAGGAAAGTGATAGTGCCTCGAAAGAGCGTCTTGAAAAGCTGGAGAAGGAGCTTGCCGGGCTGGAAGAAGAGTCTGCAACGCTGACCACGAAGTGGGAAGCGGAAAAAGACAAGCTTTCAGATGCACAAAAGATCAAGGAACAGCTTGAAAAAGCACGTCTTGAACTGGAGCAGGCCGAGCGCAGCGGCGATCTGGCGCGGGCGGGCGAGCTTTCCTATGGGGTTATCCCCGACCTGGAAGCCAAGCTGAATGCGGCTGAAGATGTGGGCGATGCCGATCTCATGGTTGAAGAGGCGGTGAGCGAGGATCATGTAGCCCAGGTTGTGGCGCGCTGGACCGGTATTCCGGTGGATAAGATGCTGGAAGGTGAGCGTGAGAAGCTTTTGCGCATGGAGCGGGAGCTTGCCAGGCGCGTGGTCGGCCAGGAAGAGGCGGTGAGCGCGGTTTCGACCGCGGTGCGCCGTGCGCGGGCGGGGTTGCAGGATCCCAACCGGCCGATTGGCTCGTTCATGTTCCTTGGCCCCACGGGGGTTGGCAAGACAGAGTTGACCAAGGCGCTGGCGGATTTCCTGTTTGATGATGAACAGGCCATTGTCCGCATGGATATGTCGGAATACATGGAGAAACATTCCGTGGCCCGGTTGATCGGGGCGCCGCCGGGTTATGTGGGGTATGAAGAAGGCGGCGCGCTTACCGAAGCGGTGCGGCGCAGGCCCTACCAGGTGGTGCTGTTCGATGAAATCGAAAAGGCTCACCCGGATGTCTTTAACGTGCTGTTGCAGGTGCTTGATGACGGGCGGTTGACCGATGGTCAGGGACGCACTGTCGATTTTCGCAATACGCTGATTATCATGACCTCCAATATGGGGGCTGAATTCCTGGTTAACCAGAAAGAGGGCGAAGAGTCCGAGGCGGTGCGCGATCAGGTGATGGATGTGGTCCGGGCCAGTTTCCGGCCAGAATTTCTCAACCGGCTTGACGAGATTATCTTGTTCCACCGCCTCAAGCGTGAGCAGATGGCGGCAATTGTCGATATCCAGTTTGCGCGGCTGCAAAAACTGCTGGATGAGCGCAATATCGTGGTTGAGTTGGATGAGTCTGCCCGTGAATGGCTGGCCAACAGGGGATATGATCCTGCCTTTGGTGCGCGGCCCTTGAAGCGGGTGATCCAGAAACAGGTGCAAGATCCGCTGGCGGAGCAGATTCTCGCCGGGGCTGTCCATGATGGCGATCACATTACCATCCGGGCGCAGGACGATGTGTTGCTGTTCAACGATCAGCAGGCTGGCAAGGCGTCCTGACCGGGGGCTGCTGCATCAAGACGCCAAAGGTTAACGGGTTGGCTGCGCCCCTTGACGGGGTATTCGCCAACCCGTGAAACCTTGAAATTATCCGTGATGAGCCGTGCTGTTTCATCGCTCAGGAGGATGTTGACGCGCGCGCCGTTATCCAGTTTGCCACAGAGTTTTTCTATGCGGGCGCAGGTGTTTACCGTGTCACCTATGATGGTGTAGTTCATGCGTGAGGTCGCCCCGATGTTGCCGACGATCAGCGGGCCGGTGTGAATGGCGATCTTGATACGCAAGTTTGGCCAGCGGGTATCGCGGGGCTGGTTCTCCATCTTTCTGGCAATGCACAAGGCGGCGCGGACGGCGCGGACGGCATGATCGTTCTGGCGTTCGGGCGCACCCCAGAAGGCCATCACCGCATCGCCGATATATTTATCCAGTGTTCCGCCGCTTTCTTCTATGCAGGCGTTGATTAACTCGAAATGGGCGTTAAGCATCTCGGCAATCTCGGTTGGAGAGAGATGCTCGGAAAGGGTCGTGAAGCCGACAATATCCGTGAACATGACTGTCAACTCGGCTTCGCGCGAGGTTACATCATGTCCTGAGCCTTCCGATATCAGGCGCTTGACAAGGCGCTGCGGGACGTAGGTTTGAAAGGATTTCAGCCCCTCCAGCATCTGGTTGAAGGCACGGGACTGGTTGTTGAGCTCGGTGATTCGCGAGGGTCTGAGCGGTGTTATGTCGGTTAGCTCGAATTTGCCAATCTGTTCGGCAGCGCTGGCGATTTCTTTTATCGGGGCTGCGATCCGGCGGGCCAGGAAGATTGCGGCAAGGATGGAGACAAGCATCAGGAGGGCGCCGATCATGATGGAATTGAAAAGCCGGGCGATTTCAGATGTCAGGGCGGCCTGGGGGCCATAAATGCCAATCTGCCAAGGCGTTTTCCCATAGGCTTTCAAGGTGCGAAGGAGGGCCAGATAGGTGGTTTTTCCAGCCTTGATGCGATAGCTGTTGAAGTTATAGCGTTTCAGCAACCGGCGTGGCGCGGTGTTTTTCAGCTTCAACAAGACCGGGTCATTCAGTTTGGCCAGGGGAAGCAAGGCTTCACCCTTGGTGTATAATTTTCTTTTCTTGGCGCCGCTAAGGGCCGGATGGGCCAGGATACGGTCTTTGCCATAAAGAATGAAAGCGGTCATGTTCAGCTCTTTACCCAGGGTGCTGACATATTTTGATAACTCGCGAATCGATATGCCTGTCCCGATTACACCCTGATATTCGCCATTATGGTAAAGTGGCGCAAAAACAAGAACATAGGTTTTCCCGGCTTCCCGGTACGGGCTGTTCCATACCGGTTTTTTCTGCTGAATGATTTTTTTCAGGAAATCAGCGATTCCGGTATCCTTGGGTTGAAAGGCCGACATGACTACCGGAGCGCGCTTGTCTTTGCGGACAATGCGGATCTGGGACATGCTCTTTGTCCAGACAACGACACCACTGATTTGCGGCGCTGCGGCAAGAGATCCTTTCAGGGTGGAGATCAAGGTTGGCTTGTCGGTCAGGTCAAGGTCATCATTTTCAACAAGGCCGGAAATGTGATTAATCAGGGAAAGGGCGGGGCTGAGATGCTGTTCAATGGAGTGTTCCAGCGCATCGATGGTCAGCATGGCGCGGCTGCGCATGAGGTTGCGGGTGCCGGTCAGGCTGGTATAGGCCGAGATCAACAAAACCAGCCCCACAGATAAAGCGGTTAACCCTCCGAACACGCTAATCAGCAGGACAGTGATTTTGACAACACGCCTGTTTGTGTTTGTGCCCATTACGCAATTGGCCTAATCTCAATAAATCCTGTCCGCTTTGTATTTTGACGAGCCGGGAGAGCTGTAGCCGTCGTTTTTAATTGCCGATTGAGGCGACGTTGGTTGCAATCGGGATCTGTTTGCGTAACCGGTCGATCCGGGATTTTTCTTTCTTGAACAGGGCCAGCCATTTGCGGTTCAGCTTCCTGGTTTTATTCGCCAGTTTATAGCGCATGGGATTGACCGGTTTGCCACTGACCCGGATTTCATAATGCAGATGTGGACCGGTTGAACGCCCTGTGGAGCCGACATAACCGATGATCTGACCTTGCGAAATCTTCTTGCCCGGCCGGATGCCTCTGGCGATACGGCTCATATGGGCATAGGCGGTGGAGAGCTTCTTGCTATGCCGGATGCGGACATATTTGCCATATCCGCCAGCCCAGCCTGCCTTTTGAACGGTGCCGGATGCGGCGGCATAGATCGGGGTTCCCCGGGCAACGCCAAAATCTATGCCGGTGTGCATTTTGGTGTAGCCCAGTATGGGGTGTTTGCGGCGGCCAAAACGCGATGTGATGCGGGCGCTGCTGACGGGAGTGCGCATGAAGGTTTTCTGGGCGCTTTCGCCGTTCTTGTTGTAGTAGTTGACCATTCCATCAGGGGTCTTGAAGCGATAAAAGGCGTGTTTTTTGCGGTTGGTGACCAGTTCCGCGTACAAGACCCCCTTGTCTTTTGATTGCTGCCCGGAATACAGGACTTCAAAGGTGTCGCCCCGGTTCACTTCACGCTGGAAGTCGACATCATAGGATAAAATGCCGGTCATTTTATTGACGATGCCGGGAGGGAGATTCTGGGCCAGGGCGGATTGATAGAAAGAGGACTGGATCTGGGCACGGGCGCGGTTGTACCGGGGCGTCTTTTTCGGGCGTGCGGAGGAAAGGGGGCTGGCAATGTTGGCTAGACGGGTGGGTTTTCCGATTCGCTCGTACTTACCCTTGGCATTGAGCTTGACCGCATACCGGTTTGCTTTTTTGGTCTTGATTTCCATGCTCTGCGGGCGGGTTATCCCTGTTGCCGGGTCGCGGCGCAAGGTCATGGCGAGAATATGGCCTTTTTTCAAGTTCTTTGGCGAAAAGACCGGACGGAGTTCCCGGATGATATTCGTCGCGTCAAGCGGGCTTATGCCCTTGTCGGTCAGAAGACCATAAAGGGTATCTCCCTTGCCGACGATCAGGCGGATTTCTTCGTTGCTGTCATTGGTTTTCGGCGCGGTTTTTTGGGCAATGGTTGCCTTTGCCGGGGGATTTGCCTTGTCCGGGGCAGGGGTCATGCGCCGGGTTGTGGAGGTTTCCCGATTCGTCTTTTTCAGGGCGGCCATCAGGTCGCCGTGATTTGGCGGATTGTGCGCGGCGGGAACGGGCAATGCCTTGCGGGGCTGGGTTTTTGCCGCCAGTTTCTCGGTCCCGGTGATCGCGGTTTCGTCCTTGCCGGTTGCTGGCCGGGTGATTGTTTTTTTAATGTTGATCCGGTTTGGCGCGATCTTGAGCATGGCCTGTTTGCCGCTGCCTGAAACCGGGTTTGGCGTTTTATGTGGCGCAGCAGCGATCTGGTTCTGGCCTGATGCAGGTTTTGGCAGGTTTGTCTTGGCCTGCCCGGTTTCGGTCAGAGGTCTTGTTACCAGGTGCTGGTTCCGGGGTTCCGGGGTCAGGGAGAGGATGATTGCGAGGGTGGTTGCGCCCAGTAAGCCGGTTGCACTCGTGGCTATGAGCCAGCGTTTTTTGCGGATTTCGGCGGCTCTGAACGGCTCTACCTTGTCCTTTGATGGCTTGGTAAAAGCCCGGTTCATGGGGGCCGGGTTCATTTCGTTGCTGGCTTTGAAGCGCATCTGGTTATGTTGTTCCCGCAGGCAGCTTGCCGTCTCTAGGAGGTCTGGTCGTGTTTAAACCTCGGATTCATGTCATAATCGTGATCTTTTCCGGTGAAATTTTCACCCCGCATATAGCTGAAAATGCCGTCCTTTCCGTATAAAGTCAATATATCGGGCAAAACCGGAGTTGATTGGTATCATGCATCAGCTGTCTGTACCGGGCCTTTGGTTTGCGCCTGAACATACAGCTCCAGGCCTTTTCGCTGATTTACCTGAACCCGGTGCGAATCCCATTTCCCTGGCCCGATTGACAGAAAAGAGGGTATCGTTCAATTCTTTCCCCGAGGTTAATAAATGTTAACTTTAATTTCGCAATCCGTGAAATTGCTATCATATTGATTTATTTGACGTTTCCCTTTCTCTTGAAGGTTCGCGGCCTAAAAGGCAAAAAAAAACAAAATTCTTTTGTGAACGTGCTTGACTCCCTTTGTCCGGGGGATATATAAGCTCCCTCACCAACGCAGTGGCGGACGGCAAACGCCGACACGAAGTTGGCCTTGACAAATTTCCTCTGATAGGAAAGAATGAAGTTTCGCTTCCAGGGCAACCCGGATGTGGAATTTTTTCGGGTGGAAACTCCTTGGGGTTGACGCTTGGACGATGTGGATCAAAGCGCTTTTGCGGTGAGGTCTGTATCGGGCTCTTTGACATTGTTGATATTTAAGAAAGAGAAACGCAGGCGGCGGGCTTCTGGCGGAACTTGTCGGAAACGGCAAGTTCACAAAATGGAGCCTGATACGTGCCTGTGTTTTTATAGAGCCAATCGCAAGATTGTGTGGGTATGCGAATATCCAGGCAATCATGTGTATTGGGACTCGTCAATTTAAAACGCAGTAACGCTTGAACAAAGCAAGTCGAATCCTGTGCAAGCGGGATTCAAACGTTTGATCGAGGATTCAGGTTTTCAAACTCAATTTGAGAGTTTGATCCTGGCTCAGAACGAACGCTGGCGGCAGGCCTAACACATGCAAGTCGAACGAGAAGCCGATCTTCGGATTGGTGGAAAGTGGCAGACGGGTGAGTAACGCGTGGGAATCTACCCATTGGTACGGAATAACGCATGGAAACGTGTGCTAATACCGTATACGCCCTACGGGGGAAAGATTTATCGCCAATGGATGAGCCCGCGTCAGATTAGCTAGTTGGTAAGGTAATGGCTTACCAAGGCTCCGATCTGTAGCTGGTCTGAGAGGATGATCAGCCACACTGGGACTGAGACACGGCCCAGACTCCTACGGGAGGCAGCAGTGGGGAATATTGCACAATGGGCGCAAGCCTGATGCAGCCATGCCGCGTGAGTGAAGAAGGCCCTAGGGTTGTAAAACTCTTTCGCCAGGGAAGATAATGACGGTACCTGGTAAAGAAGCCCCGGCCAACTCCGTGCCAGCAGCCGCGGTAATACGGAGGGGGCTAGCGTTGTTCGGAATTACTGGGCGTAAAGCGCGCGTAGGCGGATTGGTCAGTTGGAGGTGAAATCCCGGGGCTCAACCCCGGAACTGCCTTCAATACTGCCAGTCGTGAGTTCGGAAGAGGTGAGTGGAATTCCTAGTGTAGAGGTGAAATTCGTAGATATTAGGAAGAACACCAGTGGCGAAGGC
>CAZHLV010000046.1:0-2710 GCA_964533415.1 uncultured Hyphomicrobiales bacterium | reverse complement strand
CTCCTGGGAACCTTGTATTATTATTTTGGGCCAAGCCTCAAATCGTTTACCCGGCCAGAAGAACGCCAAAGCGTATCCGTCAAGGCTGTTCACCTTCGCGTTGGACAAACCTGGTTCAAGGTTCCCAGCAATTACCTGCGCTTTCGCCATCTGCACCGGGGCGGCGATGTCAAGAAGCTCTCGCTGTATGTGCGCTGGCCGGAAATGACCGGATACACCATTGAAAACAAGGAAGAATTCAACAACCGGGGAGCCAATTCACAGATCGTTTACATTACCATCACCGCTCCCAAACGGGTCTGGAGCGCCCAGAAACGGCTTGATGACATCTACCCGGTTTATTTCCAGGGCCCGGCCAAAAAAGGCCCCTATGGTCTGACAAGGCGCCGTTTCAAAGCCAAATCCGGTTACAAGGATGATGATCTTTTTTATGCGCGTGAAAGAAAAGGACTCTACCTCGTCCACTGCAAACAATATTTTTCCTCCCTGGCCCCCCCCGATTGCTACCGGGATATAGTCCTCTCCGGCAACACCCTGATCCAGTACCGCTTCAGGCGCACCATGCTGAAAAACTGGCGCGCTCTCGACCGCGACATCATGAATCTCATAGGAAAGTTCAGGCGCAAATAATCAATCACTTGGTCAAGGCCGTATAGCTTCCATCCCAGTCTTCGGCAGGTGGTTTTTTGCGATAGGCCATGATTCTTGTCTGGTACAACAAGAAAAGATGATCCAATGCCCCCCCGGCATGCTGGCGGCAATCCTCCAGCCGTTGCAGCGCCTCATCCCACTGCATGGCCCGGTAAGCGCCCAGCATCCGCGAGAACGCATGCTGCAAGCTCTTGAACCCATCCGTATCGGCAAGCTCCTCATCACCAATCAGGGCGAAAATCCGAACGGCTTCATGCTTACCCTTCACCCGGATCAGGTCGACCTCCAGGATTGCCAGGTCCGCGCAAAGTTCAGCCGTGGACTGGGTTATCAGGATATCAACCCCATATTCACGGGTCTGGCCTTCAAGCCGCGAGGCAATATTGACATTGTCACCAATCACGGAATAATCAAACCGGTGTTCCGTTCCCATATTGCCAACACTGCATGGACCGGTATTGAGCCCCACCCCGATCTTGATATCAATTACGTCCCGGCCCGTCTCCGCGGCTTTGGCGCGCAATTGCGCGTTCAGGGGGGCAAGATGTTTTTGAATATCCAGAGCCGCCAGCGCCGCATTGCGAGCATGATCGGGATCATCCAATGGCGCATTCCAGAACGCCATGACTGCATCGCCCATATATTTGTCAATCGTCCCCTTGTGTTCAAGGATAGCATCGGAGGCAGGGGTCAGAACCTTGTTGATAAGTGCAATCAGTTCCGGTGAGCTCAAACCCTCGGAAATCGTTGTAAAGCCCCGCACATCCGCAAACAGCATGGTTATATCGCGCAACTCGCCGCCCAGCACCAGCCGCTCGGGATTTGAAGCCAGTTGCTCAACCAGCGGCGGCGAGAGATAATAGGAAAACGCCGCCCGGATTTGCCGCCGCTCCGTCTCCGAATGCAAATAGACAATTGCGCTCCCCGTCAGGTAAACAGCAAGGGCTGAAAGAGAAGGATAAACCGGATCGACCAGCCAGCCCATCTTTACAAACATGTAGTAGGACGTGATGCCGACAATCACGACAATCCCCATTCCCACGAGAGCTGACCAGGCCGCCCCGGCCCGCGGCAGCAAAAAGATCATAATCAGCGCCACCACGACCATGTATAAAACCTCGACACCGAGCGAGTAATCAGGCCGGTACAAGAATCGCCCGTCAATCACCTGTTCAATGGCCTGGGCATGCACTTCAATTCCCGGCACCGCTGATTCCAGCGGCGTTGCCCGCATATCGAAAAGCCCCGCCGCTGACGTTCCCAGCAAAACAATACGCCCGGCCAGAGACTCAAGGCTAACCTTGTTGGCCAGCACCTTCCATGCCGAAAGATAGCGTGAACGATCACGGTAGGAAAAGTGGATCAGCATCTCCCCTGAAGGATTGACCGGAACGATCCCCGACCCCACGCGGATCGAATCCACCCCGGTATCCTGCCCGAAAGACTGCACCCCGCTGGCACCCGAGGATTTCACGATATAGGTGCTCGCATCCTGCGCCACCCGCAACGTATCGATGGCCATGGCCGGGTAAAGCTGATCCCCGACCCTCGCCAGAAGCGGAATCCGGCGCACCACCTGGTCCCGGTCCGGTATCCAGTTTAAAAAACCCGATCCCCTCGCGGCCTTGGAAAGCACCGGGAGGCTTGAGACCGCCTGGGGAAAGGCCGGCACCAGTTTTCTCGGATCCGTCCCGGCAAAGGCAAACGAAGCTTGCGAAATTGGCGCTTTTCCAACTCCTTGCGTGTTGGACATGATAAACCCGAGCACAACACGCCCACGCCCGATCTCATCGGCAAGAATCTGGTCATGCGGCACAAGCCGGGCGATCGCCCGGCGCATATTGCCCAGTCCCGATTCAGCCGGCCAGTTCTTGATAACCTGCTCTGGCGAGAGCCGGTCCGGTTCAGGAAACACAAAGTCAACCCCGACTGCCGCCGCCCCGGCTTTTCGAATACTGGCCAATAGAGCCGCAATGACATTACGCGGCCAGGGCCATTGCCCGACCCTTTTAAGGCTTTCATCATCAATATCGATAATGACAACCGGTTTATCCAGGTT
>CAZHLV010000045.1:0-18599 GCA_964533415.1 uncultured Hyphomicrobiales bacterium | reverse complement strand
ATATAATACCGGGAACAAATGGTGCAAGCGGCACAAAGCCGAATCGCGCCGAAGCGCCGGCAAAATCTGGCGGGGATGAAAATTCACCGTTTGCTTCTCTTGTGTCCAAAACCCAGCCGGAAGAGACGCCAGATGCGCCTGAAACCGGAAATGGCTTGCCTGTTGGACACGTGCCGGGCGAAGAGGGGCAGGGGGAAAATACCAATAACGGGGTAGCCGACTCTTCCGATGAGACCAGTGGTTTAAAGGCGTTCCTGCTCCTGGAAGGCGAGGAGCGTGTTGGCGCTTCTTTGATCGGCGCGGATGGACAAGGGCATGGTGATGCGTCCTTGATCGGGATGGGAGGTGAAGGGGGACTTGGTAACGGGCAGCAAGGGGCGGGGCAAGGGCCGGGCCTGGCTGTGGGACAAGTTGATTCCGCTCTGGTTCGATCGGAAACCCCAAATATTGGATTATCTGTTCTAAAATCAGGTCTTTCTGCCCAGGGCGGTCAGCCGGGCGGGATTTTGGAAACATCGCAGCTTGGCAGCGTTTTGAACAGGAACATCACAGCCAGGCCTCATGAGGCGAAGTTTGCCTTGGAAAAACCCGGTGTGGCGGGAAAAGCTGATGCGGCTTTGAAGGCGGCGCCTGATCCGGATCCGGCGAAATCGACCCTTGCTGTGTTTCCCAAGATAAATGCGGTAACCGGCGGCAAGGCATTTTCTGATCTTGTGGCGGCCAAGCTGAACATTACGGATGGTGTTAAAACGCCTGAGACCGGTTTGCCCACGGTCTCGGTTGATGGTTCTGTGAATATCCCGGCGGACAAGTCCCAGGGGTTCCAGTCCTTATTGCAAGGCCACCTTGGCGATTCCAAATCCGGTGCTTTGCCGGTCAACGCGGTTGCGGTTGAGATTTCGCGCAAGTTCAGCGCTGGCGCCAACCGGTTCCAGATCCGGCTTGATCCTCCGGAACTGGGGCGCATTGATGTTCGCATGGATGTGAACCGGGAAGGAAAGGTTTCTGCGCATCTGATCGTGGAAAAACCCGAGACTCTTGCTGCCCTTAATCGTGATGCTGGTGCGCTCGTGCGGGCGTTGAATACATCGGGTCTTGAAACCCGGGAGAACGGGCTGAATTTCTCGCTTTCCGGGGGAAACCACAGCTTTGATGGTAACGAAAACCCAAGCGGTTTTGGTTCGAATGGTGACCCGGATATCACGGCTGTCCGTGATGTTGAAACTCTGGGGAGCGAGGCAATCCTTCGTGGATATGTCCGTTCCGGCGGGGTGGATATCCATGTCTAGAGCAACGCGCAATCAAGTGAACGCACTATCGTTGCTCTATCTACTTGATGTCGATCAACTTATCTGCATTCAAGTGATTCCACTTGAACGCGGTTGATCTAGCAGGAGAATGACCAATGGCCATTGATGCCTTGTCCTCAAGTACATTGAATGCCAGCACTGCAGCGGCCACAACGGATGCTTCGGCCATTGCTGAAGATTTTGATGCGTTTTTGCAGCTTTTGACGGCTCAATTGAAAAACCAGGATCCATTGGAGCCCATGGATACCAATGAATTTACCAACCAGCTTGTTCAATTCTCGAGCGTGGAACAGGAACTCAAGGCGAATGAAAACCTGGAAAAGTTGCTGGCGCTTTCAACGAGCAATGCCACGAGCATGGTTGTTGGTTATATCGGGAAATCCGTTACGGCCACCGGTTCATCTTCTTACCTGAAGGATGGGGCCGTAAAATGGAGCTTTGATCTGCCCACCGCCGCCCCGGATACAACGGTGAGCATACGTGATGCTGCCGGGAGTGTCGTGTTCAGCGAGAATATCAGCCTGGGTTCTGGCGCAGGCTCTTATCGCTGGGATGGGACAAAATCTGACGGATCAACGGCGCCTGATGGGGTGTACAGCATTACGATTGATGCCAAGGACGCCGATGGCAACCATGTCAGCGCTGATACTTCGCTTGAAGGGATCGTTGATTCCATCGACTTGAGCGGGAGCGAGCCTGTCGCCACCATCTCTGGCGTTCGCGTAAACATTTCAAATATCAAGGAAATATCTCTTGCCGAGAGCAGTTAAGGGAAAGGTAAAGCAAAGGTTAAACATAAGAAAAGCCGTTTGTAGATAATTTTAACACCAGCTTTAGGTGAATTTTAAGGTGCCGCGGATACTCTCATGGTCGTGAAGTCAATAAAGAACAGAGTATTGCCATGAGTGAGTATAACAGGGCACGCGTGAGTTACGTAATCGGACCGGATGGGAGCCCGCTGACTGTTGCGGACCTGCCCAATCCAAATACCAGGAGGTGGGTTATCCGCCGCAAGGCTGAAGTTGTTGCTGCCGTACGCGGTGGGTTGCTTTCGCTTGAGGAAGCCTGCAAGCGCTACACGCTGACGGTTGAGGAGTTTCTCGGCTGGCAGGAATCGATTGACCGGCATGGTCTTCCCGGATTGCGGGCAACCCGGGTGCAACAATACAGGTCTTGAAAACAGATCATGAGTTCAAGGGTTTAGTTTTAGGTACTGCGTAACTTAAGCCCATAAAACGCCGGCGGGAAACCGTCGGCGTTTTTGTTTGGGGGATTGTCATGATCCAGGATGGCTCAAAGCAAGTTGCTCTTGTGCGCCCAATCGCTTATTCATGGAGCAAATCAAATCAAAATAGTTTTGACGAAGGAGAGAGGGTTTGGCCGGCCATTCCAAATTCAAGAATATCATGTACCGCAAGGGGGCGCAGGACAAGAAGCGCTCCAAGCTGTTTTCCAAGCTTTCAAAGGAAATTACCGTTGCCGCCAAGATGGGCGCGCCAGACCCGGATATGAACCCGCGTTTGCGGCTGGCCATTCAGCAGGCCAAGGGGCAGTCCATGCCCAAGGACAATATCGAGCGGGCGATCAAGAAATCGCAGGCCGGTGAGGGCGATAATTTCGAGGAAATCCGGTATGAAGGTTTTGGTGCTGGCGGGATCGGGGTGATTGTTGAGGCGCTCACGGATAACCGTAATCGCACGGCCTCTGAAGTGCGCTCGATCTTTTCCAAGAGCGGCGGCAATCTGGGAGAGACCGGTTCGGTTTCATTCATGTTTGACCGCGTGGGGGCAATTGAGTATCCGGCGGATGTGGCGAGCGCCGATGACATGTTCGAGGCCGCCATTGAGGCGGGGGCTGAAGATTGCGAGTCGAGTGATGATGGTCATGAGCTGTTTTGCAGCGCGGAAGACTTGCACAGTGTCTCGCGGGCGCTGGAGGAAAAATACGGCGCGCCAACTTCCGCCAAGATCATCTGGAAGGCGCAAAATAATATCGAGCTGGATGATGAGGCAGGCGTAAAGTTGCTGCGTATGCTTGAGGCGCTTGAGGACTCTGACGATGTGCAGAGCGTTTACGCCAATTTTGAAGTTTCAGATTCCGTGCTGGAGCAGATGGGCTGATATGCGCGCACCGCTTCGTCTCATCGGTATTGACCCGGGGCTGCGCAATACGGGCTGGGGTATTATCGAGAGCGAAGGTTCAAGGCTTGTTCATGTTGCGAACGGCACTATCAGGCCGGAAATTTCGGGAGAATTGCCGGTGCGTTTGCGGCAGCTTTTTGAAGGGTTGAGAGATATTCTGGTTCGCTATGGGCCAGATGGGGCGGCGGTGGAAAAAACCTTTGTCAGCAAGGATGCCAATGCCACCTTGAAACTGGGGCAGGCGCGCGGGGTTTTGCTCCTGGCGCCGGCGCTGGCGGGGCTTGAGGTGGCCGAATATGCGCCCAATCAGGTCAAGAAGGCGGTGGTTGGGGCTGGTCATGCGGGCAAGGGGCAGATCAAGATGATGGTCGAGATGCTGCTGCCGGGTTGTAATCCGCATTCTGATGATGCGGCCGATGCGCTGGCCATTGCGATTACCCATGCGCACCGCCTGCCGTTGCTGGAGCGGGCGCGCAAAATTGCCCGGGCGTTATAGGGGAATTCAGGCAATCAGCAGGATTGATGGGATCAATGATTGGCAGGCTTAAAGGCATAATAGATGGGTATGGCGAGGACTGGGTTCTCGTTGACGTGGGCGGGGTGGGCTATCATGTGCAGTGCTCATCACGTACGCTTGCCGCCCTGCCACCGGTGGGCGAGGCGGCGGTTCTGGCGATCGAGACCTATGTGCGCGAAGACCAGATCCGGCTGTTCGGCTTTGCCAATGATGCCGAACGCGACTGGTTCCGGCTTCTTCTTCTGGTGCAGGGGGTAGGCACCAAGGTGGCGCTGGCGATCTTGAGCGTTCTGGGCGGTGAGGAACTGGCGCGGGCCATTGCCTTGCAGGACAAGGCATCAATTTCCCGGGCGCAGGGGGTGGGGCCAAGGGTTGCCGTGCGTATTTTAAACGAGTTGAAAGACAAGGCGGTGCGGATGGGCGCGGATACGTCACTGGCGCAGGTTTCCGTGCAGATGGAAACGGGCGCGCCATCTGCCGTTGCCGATGCGGTTTCGGCCCTGGTCAATCTGGGTTATGCGCAAATGCAGGCGGGGGCTGCGATTGCCAAGGTGCAGGCAAAGGCGGGCGATGATGCCGGTGCGGCCGAGCTTATCCGGCTGGGCTTGAAGGAGCTTTCTTCATGAGCGAGCGGCTTCTGGACGGATCACAGGCGGTTGAAGATGTTGGCGATATGGAAATGCGGCCGCAATTCTTGTCGGAATTTATCGGGCAGGATCAGGCGCGATCCAATCTGAAGGTCTTTATCGATGCGGCGCGCGGGCGTGGCGATGCGCTGGATCATGTGCTCTTTGCCGGGCCGCCGGGGCTGGGCAAAACCACTTTTGCCCAGATCGTGGCGCGCGAACTGGGGGTGAATTTCCGGGCGACATCGGGGCCGGTGATTTCAAAACCGGGTGATCTGGCGGCGTTATTGACCAACCTGGAATCGCGCGATGTGCTTTTTATCGATGAAATCCACCGTCTCAACCCGACTGTTGAGGAAATTCTCTACCCGGCCATGGAAGATTTCCAGCTTGACCTGATTATCGGTGAAGGGCCGGCGGCGCGTTCGGTGCGTATTGAACTGGCGCAGTTCACGCTGGTGGGGGCGACCACCCGAACGGGGCTTTTGACCACGCCCTTGCGGGACCGTTTCGGGATACCGGTGCGGCTCAACTTTTATAATGAAGCGGATCTGAAAACCATTGTGGAGCGCGGGGCGCGGGTTCTGGGGATTTCGATATCCGATGACGGGGCAATCGAGATCGCGCGGCGCTCGCGCGGCACCCCGCGGGTGGCCGGACGGTTGCTGCGGCGGGTGCGGGATTTTGCCTCGGTGTCGGGAATTGATATGATCGATGCGGGTATGGCGGATTCAGCGCTCGGCCAGCTTGAGGTTGATCCACGCGGGCTTGATGCGCTGGATCACCGGTATTTGAGCTGCATCGCGGTCAATTACGGTGGCGGGCCGGTGGGGGTGGAGACCATCGCTGCTTCGCTGGGCGAGCCGCGCGATGCGATCGAGGATATCATCGAGCCGTTTCTCATCCAGCAGGGCTTTGTGAACCGTACCCCGCGCGGGCGTATCCTGACCCCCGGGGCGTTCAAACATCTGGGGCTGAACATGCCGGGTTCACTGGCCGAGACCCAGGCGGAACTGTTTGGGAGTGATGATGTCTAGAATCTGGCCCGATCTTGCCGGGAAGATTGAGGGCAAGGCGCATGTTCTGCCCATCCGGGTTTATTTTGAGGATACCGATTTTTCCAGGATCGTGTATTACGCCAATTACCTGAAATTCTGCGAGCGGGGACGTTCGGATTTCCTGCGCCTCATGGATGTGCATCACACGGAGCTGGCGGCGCAAAACCTTGCCTTTGCTGTGCGGCGGGTCGAGGCGGATTATCTTCGTCCGGCGAAAATTGATGATATTCTGGAGGTGCGCACCGAGCTTGCCGAATTGCGCGGGGCGCGCTTTGTCTTGAGCCAGAGCGTGATGCGCGGCGATGAGGTGCTGTTTCAGGCCAGGGTAACCGCGGCTTTGCTGAGCCTTGAAGGGCGTCCACAGCGCTTGCCCAAGGACATGATCGCGCGTTTTACACCTTTGCTTGCCTAGAGCAACGAGCGTTCAAGCAAACGCACTATCGTTGCTCTATCTGCTTGATGTCGATCAACTTATCTGCATTCAAGCGGATCCACTTGAACGCAGGTTGATCTAGCGATATGCCAGATAGCCGATGTTTTGCACATATGTCGCCGAAACCGGCAGATAAGCAACCGGTGCAGTAGCGTATACACGCACGGTTTTTCTTGAGGGAAACAGGGTGGGTCTTGGGTAAATCACCTTGCCTATAACCGGGCGGGTGTAAACGACTTGCCGGACGACTGGGCGGGTATAAACAATCCTCGTGACGGCGGGGCGTGAAACCACCACGCGATAAGGTGCGCTGCGGTAAACGACATCGGGAGCCGGTGCAACGACAGCGACCCTGTGGTCGCCGCGGTCTTTCCAGACCCAACTTGCCTGATCCGAGGCATGAGCATTTCCGGCGTTAAAGGCCATGGCCGCGGCAACAAGAGCGAATCCTGCATGCTTGTATATATTTTCTTTTTTCATGATGAAGCCCTTCTTTGCAAAACACAAACATAGCTTTTCACAAACAACTTTATAAATAAACAATAACTAATACTGCATTTGAGTTAAGCGTGATTATTAATAATGTAAAATTTTATTTAATTTGCATCTGTGGTCTTGGCGTGCTTCGCAGCAGGCGGCGAGGCGCTGGGAAATAAACAGGCAAAAAGCTCTTTACAATCATTATAAAATGCAACAAGATTGATTATGCCTCTTTTTTGTCACATCACCATGCCTATATACAGGTATCAAATGTGGTGGCATATTCTAAAAAGACTTAAAGGATTAAATGCCCCGGGGCATGATTTGCCGGGGCAAGCAGGTGAACAGCAGGAACAAAATGGCCAAAAGTGCATTGCCAAGTCTGACCCCCGAAGGTGGTCTCAGCCGCTATCTCGATGATATTCGCCGGTTTCCCATGCTGGAACCGCAAGAGGAATATATGCTGGCGAAAAGGTGGGTTGAGCATGAGGACAAGGAAGCCGCCCACAAGATGGTGACCTCTCATTTGCGTCTGGTGGCCAAGATTGCCATGGGCTATCGTGGTTATGGCCTGCCGGTTGGCGAGGTGATTTCCGAAGGCAATGTCGGGCTGATGCAGGCGGTCAAACGCTTTGACCCGGAAAAGGGTTTCCGCCTGGCGACCTACGCCATGTGGTGGATCCGCGCCTCGATACAAGAATATATCCTGCGCTCGTGGAGCCTGGTGAAGATGGGCACCACGGCGAGCCAGAAAAAGCTGTTTTTCAACCTGCGCAAGATCAAGGGGCAAATTCAGGCCTTTGAGGATTCTGATCTGAACCCGGATCAGGTGGCGCATATTGCTGAACGCCTGGGCGTGCCGGAGGTGGATGTTGTCTCCATGAACCGGCGGCTGAACGGGGATGCGTCCCTGAACGCCCCGCTTCGCGCCGATGCGGATGGAGAATGGCAGGACTGGCTGGTTGAAGAAGGGATAAACCAGGAAGAAGAGCTGGCCGAATCTGAAGAACTTGGGCATCGCCGTGAAATGTTGAGCAACGCCATGAAAGGGCTCAACGAGCGCGAGCAAAAAATATTCACTGCCCGCCGGCTGGCCGAAGAAACCAAGACGCTGGAGCAACTCAGCCAGGAATTTGGCGTAAGCCGGGAGCGGATCCGGCAGATCGAGGTCCGCGCCTTTGAGAAGGTTCAAGCCGCAGTGCAAAAACAGGCAAAGGAAATGGCCTGAAAAAACTAGAGCGTTTGCTTGAAGGCGTGTTACTCTATCAGCTTTTCAGGCTATGGGTGTTCTTGTTTAATCCTGACCGTGTTCTGAAGGCTTTGCGGTCAGGATGATATCATCTCCATCCTGGGCAATGCTGATGGCCATCTTGGCGCGTTTGGCGATCATTCCCATGTAGTAAGGTTGCACGGAGCGCGCATCTATTGGATTTTCAACTCCGGTTCCGGCGATGAGTTCCGGCGCCCCGGCAGGAATCCGGGCGCCAACACCGGAACAGCGCAGGGTAAATGTGGGACGCATTTCGGGATCTTCGATGGTAACATCAATGATACCGCCGCGCGGGACCGCATGTTGGGCTACGATCACCATATTCAGCAAGATCTTGACATAATCCTTGCCGATGGCAATGGGCATGGAGTCCCAGTTCAGGGTCAGCTTGTCATCATTGGCATAGTTGCGGGTTACTGAAGCTGCATCACCCAGGTCAATCATGGCGCCCACCGAGCCGCCTGCGCCATAGGCAAGGCGGGCAAACTGGAGCTTGGCGGAAGCCTGGGTGGCGCTCTTGCGGATCAGGTCCATGGCGAATCCGCGCATGTCTTCATCCGATTCCTCGTCGAGAACTTCCAGGCCGTTGGTTATGGCCCCGACCGGGGAAATTACATCATGGCAGACCTTGCTGCACAGCAGGGCGGCAAGTTCCAGTTCATCAGGGTAAATCTCGCTCATATAATTGTCCTTTAAAATGTCCCGGATCCATTGAATTTTCGTGTTATTCACTTTGTTCCCTGATACACTGGCCATATGTGATTTGCCAAGAGAAGGTTTGATAATGGAGCATCCCTTGTCCGGTTCATTCCGGGAAGATGTGGCCCTTGCGCTCAAGGGAACGGTTCGCCGGGCCGGTGATATCATCATGGATTATTATCATCGGGGTTTTGAGATCGAGACAAAAGCCGATGCCAGCCCGGTGACGCGGGCGGACCAGGATGCAGAAAGCCTGATCTTGGGTGAGCTGGCAAATCTTGCGCCGGGCATTCCGGTCATTGCAGAGGAAGAGGTGGCGGCAGGCCGGGTGCCTGAGATCAAGGATACATTCTTTCTCGTGGATGCGCTTGACGGGACTCGTGAATTTATCAACATGCGCAGGGAGTTTACGGTCAATATCGGTCTTATCCATAACAAGGAGCCGGTTCTTGGCGTTGTTTTTGCGCCGGCCCTGGACCAGCTTTACTTCGCCTGGTCTGCAGGAAATGCCTGTCGGGAGAATGGCGGCGGCGGCGCGCAACTGATTCATGCGCGCTCAACCCCGGAGCAACCGGTAATCGTTGCCTCGCGTTCGCACCGCAACCGGGAAACCCAGAGTTTTATCGACCGCTTTTCCGGTTCTGAAACCATTTCAGCGGGGTCATCCTTGAAGTTTTGCCTTCTGGCTTCGGGAAAGGCTGATATTTATCCGCGATTTGCTCCGACCAGTGAATGGGATACGGCGGCTGCCCATGCAATTCTTGCCCATGCGGGAGGGCATATGCGCCGTCTTGACGGGACAGCTTTTCTTTATGGAAAAACCAAAGAGCGTTACCTGAATCCCGGCTTCATGGCCTGGGGGGGCGGGGATATGCCAAAGATGCTCTGAGGTATTTGCTATTCAACCAGGTCCTTGCTGATTTCGGCCCAGTGGCGGTTGGCTTCACTCACCTTGTCGTCGCGGCGCACAAGCCAGAGCGCCCGGTTCTTGCGTGAAGCAAAAAGATAGATCCGGTTGTTGCGTTTCATCCAGATATTCGGATTGCCTTCGACCAGTTTTCCATCTGCCATGGAATAGGCATCATAGCCACCATAGCGGGGGGCATAGATCTCGGGGTATTTGCTGAATTCGGCCATGTTCCCCTGATTGGCGAAGCGAAAGGTTACGCCGTGCCATTCAAATTCGTAATCTTCAATGCCCCGCTTGGGGCGGCGGGTTGTGAAATAGGAGAGAGGATCAAAGCCGCCAATGGCAAAGCCGGTGGACGGATCGCTCCAGAAATACCGTGAAGTGGCGGCATATGTGGCTCCGGGGGCAAAAAAGCTGCCTGGGCAGATCAGCAAGCCCAGAAAAAATGCACATATTCGCGCATTCTTAACGAGGGCTTTAACCTTGTCACGCCATTCTTGCCGCATCTTAGTCACAATCATTTGCTGATAATGCTAACCGTATTTGGCAGATTTTAGACTGTACCGGTAAATATCCTGCAAATCATCAAGGTCAATTTTCATGAAACCGCCATTACAACAGATTACTGCTGTCTTCGTATTCATCCTTTTGCTTGGCGCTTCGCCGCTCAGTGCCGGAGAAAACCACTTTTCGCAAAGCGAGATGGTCAAAACCGGGCATGCCTTCTTTGGCAAGGCCTCGGCTGACCTGGCCAGTGTGATCGAATATGCATTTAAAAAGAAAGGCAAGCCCACTGCCTATATTGTTGGCCAGCAGGGCAGCGGCGCCATTATTGCCGGGTTGCGTTATGGCGAGGGGTGGTTGCGGATGAAAAACGGGAGCCAGACCAAGGTGTTCTGGCAGGGGCCTTCGCTTGGTCTTGATGTGGGCGGAGACGGCACGCGGGTGATGGTTCTGGTATACAAGCTGCGTACCCCCGATGATATTTTCGATCGTTTTGGCGGGGTTCAGGGCGCCGGGTTCATTGTTGGCGGGGCCGGGGTGACCTTCCGTTCCAATAACAAGGTTCACCTGGCCATTATCCGCACCGGGCTTGGCCTGCGTCTGGGGGTTAATGTCGGTTATCTGAAATATACGCGCAAGTCCACCTGGAACCCGTTTTAACCAAGCAATTAAACATCTCGTGTATAAAAAGGCAGGATATGACACTATATGGCACTATAAAGCCCTGCACCTTGTATTTTTTCTGAAGAATTGAAACCTTCATGATCTTTC
Organism: uncultured Hyphomicrobiales bacterium; assembly: GCA_964533415.1. Taxonomy (GTDB): domain Bacteria; phylum Pseudomonadota; class Alphaproteobacteria; order Rhizobiales; family BM303; genus BM303. The sequence continues at coordinate 7,880 of CAZHLV010000045.1, read as the reverse complement.
CGGCAATGATGTTTGTTCTCGGTTTTATCTGTGCCGCACTCGTGGCATGGCTGGTCATGCCGCCGCTTGTTCGCAGCTTCAGCCGGAGTAACAAGCCGGGGCAAAAGCTTCCCAGGGACATCAAGGCCGCTCTGGCGGACAAGGACCGGCTTCGCGCTGAATTTGCCCTTTCCTTGCGCAAATCGGAACGTAACATTGAGAAATTGAAGAGCCGGACTCACGATCAGCTTATTGAACTTGCCGAGCGTAATGCACAGATCGGTATCCTGAAAAAGGAAATGAGCCGTATGCTTGATTCAGATATGCAGCCGGCTCAGGACAAGGCTACTTCCCAGGCAAACGAGACATCAAGGGCTGAAAAGGCTGAAAGCCCGGTGCCTGAATCGGAGCCGAAACCGAAAGACAACGTACACAGCCTTGGGCCAAGGAAGGTTGATCTGTCAACAATTTCAACCTCCACCCCGGAGGCAAAAGCAGAACCGGTTCTGAAAGGCTCTCTTGCCAACCGGATTCACAAGCTCAAGAGTCCAGGGTAGCTTTAAGAGGTCTTTTGGACAACTTTGGCATCGCGGCGGCGCTGGTTGAGATTGATCTTGAAGCCGAGATTTTCGGCATTGGAATACGAACAGCCCTGGCAGATTTCAAATTGCTTCAGGTAACCCTTTTTGCGGGCTTTCAGGGCAGGCCTGGACAAATAGGCTTTCAGGAATCCGGTTTCCGTAATATTGGGTAGTTGCACCATCTGGTCATAGTCAATGCAGCACAGGCCCAGATCGCCGTTCCAGAAGACTACCGCCTGGTAAAGCGGGGTGGAGCACAAGGCCCGCTCGATGCCGGAAGGGTGACGGCGCAACTCTTCTTTCGTGGGCAGGAAACGGCTGTATTCGCGTTTTTCCTCTTCAGAGGTATAGGATCCGATACTGAAGGTCTTGAAGCGCACCCGGTCAAAGCCCAGTTCATCGGCCCAGGCGGTCATTTCATCCATCTGGTCTTCCGAGTAGGACGTGAGCAGGGTTTGCAGGACGCATTTGGGCAATTTTGGGTTATTGGCGTTGCGGGCACGCAAGAAGCGTTCGATATTGCCCTTGACCTCGTCAAAATCCGAGCGAACCCGGTAGCTTTCCTGGGCTTTTTTTGAAAATCCATCCATGCACAGATTAACCCGGTCAAGACCCGATTTTACCAGCCGATCACACATATCCTGATCGAGCCTGGTGGCATTGGTGCTTAAGAACGTGTCATGGCCATGTTGGTGGGCATAGGCGATCAATTCCGGCAGGGCGTCATTCAGGGTTGGTTCACCCGAAAAATTGAAATAGATAGCCGGTTTTTCAGCAATCGGTGCAAAGTCATCAATAATCCGCTTGAAAACCTCCAGCGACATCAACCCGCGTTTGCGGTGCATGGAGATAGTCACCGGGCAGACCGGACAACGCAGATTGCATGAGTTGGTGACATCAATGATGATGATGGTGGGGAGTTTCCTGAACCAGGCAAGCGGCAGGGCGCGGGCAAAGCTGCGGGCAATGCGCGAGGGGAGCGGGATTTTTGAGGCGGCCTGGTTCATGCGGGAGGTTCCCGGTGTTGTCTTTTCCTGCCCTATGTACGCATAAGGGTGCGGCAATACAAGCCGACAGCTCTGCATTTCGCGCAACAGTGATAAGGAGGTGATGCAGGGTGAATGCGTGGCTCAAGTGCGCAGCTCAAGCTCAGGCAGCAAGTTTTTGGCTGGCCGGAGCCGTCAGAAGATAGGCCATGTCAGCCTCGGTGTTTTTCAGGGCTTTTTCATCTTTTCCCATGAGATGAATATGAAGCTCGTTTGCACCACATGCCAGCGCCCGGGCAAAACGGGCCCCGGAGAACAAGGTTTCAGGCATTTTTCCGGTCCGGGCGAGAAGCACGGGAGTACGATCAGATCCGTTGCGCCGGACAGCAAGGATCAGCGCATCAGCGTAGTGCGGGGCATTTTTCATGTCGAATACGGTGTGCAGGTAGGGTTTGCCCGATGTGCCAAGCCAGTAATGAAAATGCTGCGCCACACGGCCCTTGGCGGTGATTTCTGCCATGTAGTCGGTTGCGGACGAAGGGGCTGGGTCTTGATTGGAAGGTATAAAGTACATGTGTTTTTAACCTGGCGGGGTTGAGCCTGATATTCAGGTTAAGGGTTTCAAGCTTAACTGGCGCGGAATGATTCGTTCATCTGCGATTCATCTTTGCGGCAAAGATGCTGGCCTCGCCGTGGCCGGGTCTGTATATTGGCGTTCTTGATCGGGGGAAGATGATGAATCACTGGGACAAACGCTTTCTTGACCTGGCCAGTCATGTGGCCGGTTGGTCCAAGGATCCGAGCACCAAGGTGGGCGCGGTGATCGTGCGGCCAGACAAGACGGTGGCTTCCATAGGCTTTAACGGTCTGCCGCGCGGGGTGGAGGATTCCGATACCCGTCTGCATGACCGGCAATTGAAATACCCCATGACGGTTCATGCAGAAGTAAACGCGATCTTGCATGCGCGCGAGCCATTGCATGGGTATACGATCTATGTGGCGCCGCTCAATCCGTGTTCAAATTGCGCGGCAGCAATTATCCAGTCAGGCATCAAGCGGGTGATGGCCATGGCGCAAATCAATCCGCGCTGGGAAGAAAGCAATGCCCTGGCGCAGACCATGTTTGAAGAGGCCGGGGTAAGCGCCGAGTTTTTCGCTCTTGAGATGCGGGACTGAAGCTGCTGGCGGCAAGGCTGTAAAAAATCTCGTGTTCAAGGTTTTCTCTTGAAGCTATAGCGACTGGAGCTTCTATATTCGCCTTATCCCATTTCTTGGTAAGGGCGAAAATGAACATGGCGAACCGGGTAACACTTCAGGTTGAGGGCATGGATTGCCCCAGTTGCACCAGCAAAATCGAAGCTGCGGTCTGCACCTTGCCGGGGGTGAAGAATGTCAAGCTGAATTTCACCCGTCAGCGCCTTGATTTTGAATATGACGGACAGGCGGCCAGCGCCGATAGCGTCACGCGGGTGGTGGAAAAACTGGGTTACAAGGTTTCCCGGCAAGCTGGCGGCAAATCCTCTCCTGATCCGGCATGGTGGCAAAGCGCCAGGGGGCGCCTGGTGCTTGTGGCCGGGGCGCTTTTGGGGCTGGCGGGCGGGGTTTCGCTGATTCTTCCCGAGATGGCCTTTTACGTGTTTTCAGCCGCGGCGCTCCTGGCGCTGGTTCCATTGGCGCGCAAGGCCTGGGGCGGGGTGCTTTCAGGCCAGCCCTTTACCATCGAAATGCTTGTTACCATCGCGGTGATTGGCGCGATTGTCATTGACCAGGCCGCTGAAGCGGCGGTGGTGGTGTTCTTGTTCCTGGTCGGGGAGATGCTGGAAATGCTGGCCGCGGCAAAGGCGCGCCGGTCGGTTCAGGCGCTTGGCGATCTGGTGCCAAAATCTGCCTTTCTCGTTGAGCCGCAAGGGGTGCGCGAGGTGCCTGCCGGTGATCTGGCAATTGGTGATGTGGTTGAAGTTCGCCCCGGTGGGCGTATTCCTGCCGATGGCGAGATCATTGCGGGCGAAACGGCGGTGGATGAATCGAGCGTAACAGGCGAGTCCATTCCGCGCAGCAAGAAAAGCGGCGATACGGTTTATGCCGGTTCCATTAATGCCGATGGGGTAATCCGCATCAAGGTGAACAGGAATTCCAGGAACAACATGATCGCCCGGATTTTGCACATGGTCGAGGAGGCCGAGGCCAGTAAAGCGCCAACGGCGCGCTTTATCGACCGTTTCAGCCGCTTTTACACTCCCGGTGTAATCATTGTTTCAGCGATGATTGCCTTTGCACCGCCCTTGTTGGCCGGAGCGGATCTGCTGCCATGGGTCTATAAGGGGCTGGCAATCTTGCTGATCGGGTGCCCCTGCGCGCTGGTGCTCTCAACGCCAGCAGCGATTACCTCGGGGATTTCCTCCGGGGCGCGACAAGGCTTGCTGGTGAAGGGTGGCGCGGTTCTGGAGGCCGTCGGCAAGGTGAAACGGATCGCTTTTGACAAGACCGGCACCTTGACGCAAGGCGTTCCGAAGATCACCGATATCGTGGCGCTTGATGGCGATGAGACGCGCCTGCTGACTTTGGCGGCAGCAGTTGAGGCGGGTTCATCCCATCCTTTGGCGATAGCGATCGTGGATGAGGCCAGGGCGCGCGGGCTTGAGATTTTACTTGCCACGCAAAACGAGGCCTTGCGCGGACGCGGCGTCAAGGGGCGTGTCGGGAACAAGGATGTTATCATTGCTTCCCCGCGTTATGCAGCTGAGGTTACAGCTTTTGCTGAAAATATCCATAAACAGATCGAAGCTCTCGAAGGTGAGGGCAAAACGGTGGCGGCGGTGATTGCCGGGGACAGGCTGAGCGGGCTGATTGCGCTGCGCGATGAACTGCGCGATGATGCCCGACCGGCCCTGGCGGCGCTTTCCCGGATGGGGGTATTCTCGATCATGCTAACCGGTGACAATGCCCGCACCGGCGCGGCGCTGGCCGCCCAGCTTGGTATTGAGGTCAAGGCGCAGCTTCTTCCCGAAGGCAAACTTGATGCCATTGAGGAGATGAAGTCATTCGGGCCGGTGGCGATGGTGGGAGATGGGATTAACGATGCCCCGGCGCTGGCAAGAGCGGATATCGGTATTGCCATGGGCGGCGGCGCTGATGTGGCGCTGGAGACAGCCGATGCGGCGCTGCTTCACGAGCGGGTCGGCGATGTGCCGGCTCTGCTTGGCCTGTCGCGGGCGACCATGGCGAATATTCACCAGAACATCACCATTGCGCTGGGCTTGAAAGCGCTGTTCTTGATAACCACCCTGCTGGGGGTAACCTCGCTGTGGATGGCTATCCTTGCCGATACCGGGGCCACGGTTCTGGTAACGATCAATGCGCTCCGGCTATTGCGTTACCGCTTTTCGGATTGACCGGATTGGGGTTTTATCGAGGCGGAACAACAGGTGATGCGCGCCGGAGACGAAAAACAACGTGATGGTGGAAGGGAAAACTACCAATCACCGGCACCGCCTCCCCCCCTCGGTTTGAATTTCCCAGATAGTAAACAATGCGGATACGGGATTTCGTATCCGCTTTTTCATCGGGCGGCGTTTTCGATCGCCTCAACGATCTCGCCAACAATATTGCGGATCAAAGGTTCATCATCCCCTTCCGCCATTACCCGGATCAATGGCTCTGTACCCGAAGGACGGATTAAAATCCGCCCATCATCTCCCAGCTTGCCGCGCCCTGCCTCAATCAGGGAGACAACCTTCTCATTCTTGAGCGGTTCGCCCTCAATCCGGCGGGTATTCATCAAAATTTGCGGGACCGGTTCAAACATCCGGGTAATTTCACTCACCTTGCGTTCGCGCCGGGCGATGACAGCCAGAACCTGCAAGGCCGCGATCAGTCCATCTCCGGTGGTCGTGTAATCACTCAGAACGATATGACCCGATTGCTCGCCGCCCACATTATAGCCGTGCTTGCGCATGAATTCGACCACGTAGCGATCCCCGACCCGGGTGCGCTCAAGCTTCAGATCAATACCGCCAAGATACCGCTCCAGTCCCAGATTGGACATAACCGTGGCAACAATTCCAGGGCTTGAGAGCCGTCCGACATCTTTCCAGTATGTGGCGATCAGCGCCATGAGTTGATCCCCGTCAACCACCGCCCCCGTCTCATCGACAATCATTACCCGGTCAGCATCACCATCCAGCGCAATGCCAATATCAGCGCGTCGTTCACGCACCATTTCCGATAACGCCTGGGGTGAGGTCGAACCGCAATTTTCATTGATATTAAAGCCGTTTGGCGATGTTCCCACATCAATGATTTCTGCACCCAGTTCCCAGAGCACCGCCGGCGCAACCTCATAGGCGGCCCCGTTGGCGCAATCAATCACGATGCGCAGCCCTTCAAGATTCATCCGGCGCGGAAATGTCTGCTTGGCAAATTCTATATAGCGCCCGTCCGCATTGTCGATCCGCTTGGCCCGGCCGATATCTGCCGGCATGGCCAACCCATCAACAAGCTCAGCGTCCATCAAGGACTCTATGTTCCGCTCTGTAGCATCATCAAGCTTGAACCCGTCCGGCCCGAACAGCTTGATGCCGTTATCATAAAACGCATTATGGGAGGCGGAAATCATTACCCCCAGATCAGCCCGCAAGGACCGCGTCAGCATGGCGATTGCCGGGGTCGGCAAGGGCCCGAGCAAGAATACATCCATCCCCACCGCCGTGAACCCGGCCTGCAAGGCGGCCTCGATCATGTAGCCGGAAAGCCGTGTGTCCTTGCCGATCACAACGCGGTGCTTGTAGTCTCCCCTCTTGAACAACTTGCCCGCCGCCATACCGACCCGCAGTGCTGTTTCCGCCGTCATGGGAAAGCGGTTTGTACGTCCCCGGATACCATCTGTTCCAAAATATTTTCGTGTCATGACAGTTCCCTGCTCACACTTGATTGTATTATCATTGTATTATCTAGACCATCAACCAGGCTTATCGCCGATTTTTAACAAGAAAAGGTGAATTCAGGTTCAAATCACATGGGAATTTACCCCTATTATTCATGAGGAAGGATCAATTCTGGCTTGCCCTTTGATCCCACAGAGCTTTTTCAAAGTATTGGAAATACGCCCGGTATGACCGGCATTTCGAAAAAGCTCTGTGAAATCAAATTTCTGCGCCATCCCTTGATCTCCTCATGAATAATAGGGGGTTATTTTTGCAATATTGCTTCCGCGACAGCAAGACATTGTGCAGTTTGCGCCACATCATGCACGCGCACGATCTGCACTCCTTGCAATACGGCCTGATAAACCGCCGCCAGAGAGCCCGGAACCCGCTGGTCAGGCAAGTTCTCCCCGGCAAGCTCCCCGATAAACCGCTTGCGCGAAGCCCCCAGCAAAACCACGCAGCCCAGGCCGTGAAACAGCCCGAGATTTCTTAGAATAAGCAAATTATGTTCCAGGGTCTTTCCAAATCCGATCCCCGGATCAATGATAATTGAAGATCTTTCCATCCCGGCCACCAGGCAGGCCGTGATGCGCTCTTCCAGATACAGGTACACTTCAAGCAGAACATCATCGTAGTGCGGTTTATCCTGCATGGTTTCGGGATCTCCCCGGGTATGCATGAGCACCACCGGGCATCCGGCCCGGGCCACAACGCCCAGGGCCTCACCATCATGGGTCAGCGCCGAGACATCGTTGATGATATCGGCTCCCTTCCCCAGCGTCCGCCGCATCAGCTTGGCATTTCGCGTATCAACAGAAACCGGCAAAGGTCCCGATTGAAGCCCTTCAACAACCGGGATAACCCGCGCCTGTTCCTCGCGCCGCGAAACCGCTTGCGCGCCCGGCCGGGTAGATTCCCCGCCAATATCGAGAATATCCGCACCGCAATGGCGAAGATATGCGCCATGGGCAATGGCGCTCTGGGCATTGAGATATTGCCCCCCGTCTGAAAAACTGTCCGGGGTGACGTTCACGATCCCCATTATCCGCGTTTTTTTCCAGTCAAGCCCAGCTATAGCCGGGCGCGGCGTACTGAGCAAAACCAGTTTTTCCTGCAAGCAAGTGTCCTGAATCCTCTTGAGCTCGGCAAGGGGAAGCAATCGCCGGGCAGGATTATTAACCGGCCCCTCAATAACCTCAAGGCAGGTAAAGGCAACAGAAGACCCCGCCAGCCATGCCCCTGTCCCGGACATGACGGCCTCGCGCGCTGCCGAACCATAAATCAGCCCTTCTGGACGCAAATACAGGCCGGGCACGGTAATATTCCTTTTTTCCAGAGCGTTTCCGGTTTTGACTGAATCAAAACCAGGCTCTATCTCCTTGATGTCGATCAACTTGTCTGCATTCAAG
>CAZHLV010000044.1:0-5422 GCA_964533415.1 uncultured Hyphomicrobiales bacterium | reverse complement strand
GGATCGGGGAAAACGACCCTGACGCTGGGGATATTGCGGGCCTTTCAAAAACGCGGGTTGCGTGTAGTTTCGGCCAAGATTGGCCCGGATTATATCGACCCGCGGTTTCATGAGGCGGCGAGCGGGAGGCCTTGCGTCAATTTTGATGGCTGGGCGATGCGGCCTGAGTTGATTGCGGCTCTGGCTGCGCAAGTTTCCTGGCAGGGCGAGTTGGTAATTGCTGAAGGGGTAATGGGGCTGTTTGACGGCGGGGCAAGCGCCGGGTATCTGGGCCATGGTTCAACGGCGGACCTGGCGCGGGCGCTGGGCTGGCCAGTCGTTCTGGTGGTGGATGCGAGCGGCATTGGCCAGTCGGTGGCGGCCATCGTGCACGGGTTTTGCTCGTTTGATCCGCAAGTTGAAGTTGGCGGGATTATCCTCAACAAGGTGGCCGGGGTGCGCCACGAGGCCATGTTGCGCGGCGCGTTGGCCGATATTGATGTTCCGGTTCTGGGGGCTTTGCCTCGCACGGCAAAAACCGCGCTGCCCTCGCGCCATCTGGGGCTGGTTCAGGCGGCGGAACATGGCGGGCTGGACGGGTTTATTACCGAGGCGGCAGAACTGGTTGAGACGCATCTTGATCTGGAGGCGATTGCGGGGCTGGCAGGGCCGCTCATGTTGCGCTCTGAAAGCGCCTGTCCGCTTCTGCTGCCGCCGGGCCAGCATGTGGCGGTTGCACAGGATCAGGCTTTCGCCTTTGCTTATCCGCATGTGCTGGAAGGGTGGCGCGGCGCCGGGGCGCAGATCTTGTTTTTCTCGCCACTGGCGGATGAAGCACCGCCGGGCCGGGTCGATGCGGTGTTTCTGCCCGGCGGATATCCCGAGCTTCATGCGGGGAAACTGGCCGGGAATGCGAAATTCCTGACCGGGCTTCGCGCCGCCGCCGCGAGAGGGGTGCAGGTTTATGGCGAATGCGGCGGCTACATGGTCCTGGGCAAGGGGATTATTGATGCACAAGGCAAACGCCATGGCATGGCCGGGTTGCTTGATCTTGAGACCTCTTTTGCGCAAAGACGGCTGCATCTCGGATATCGGAAACTCACGGCGCTGGGCGGGTTTGCCGGGGCCTTGCGGGGCGATCGCTTCCGGGCGCATGAGTTCCACTATGCCCGGGTTTTGCATGAAGGGCATGGAGGCGATGATGAGCCGCTGTTCCAGATCGAGGGCGGAGAAAAGACCGGGTTGAGGCGGGCGAATGTGGCAGGATCATTCATGCATCTCATCGATATTGAAGGGGCGTGAGGCAGGTGGCGGGACTGGCGGATCATGCTCTTGTCCTGGCTCTGGCGCTCCTGATCGATGCATTGGTGGGGGATCCGGATCTGTTGTGGCGGCGCATCCGGCATCCGGTGGCCTGGGCCGGGTGGGTGATCGAGGCTTTTGAGCTGCGCTTCAATGGGAAGGGCAAAAGCCGGCGGTTTCGCCTTTTTGCCGGGGGCTTGAGCCTGTTTGCAGTCATGATGCTGGCGGCTGGCATCGGGGCAGGGGTGGAATGGCTGTTGCCCGATGGGGGCTTGGGTATTGTTGTCAACGCCGCGATTGCATCGGTATTCATGGCCCAGCGCGGGCTTCATGAGCATGTTGGCGCGGTGTCCCGGGCTTTTGATTCGGGCGGGCTTGCGGCGGCGCGCCGCGCAGTGGCGCGGATTGCCGGGCGTGATCCGCAAAGCCTTGATGAGGCCGGGGTGAGCCGGGCGGCGATCGAGTCGCTGGCGGAGAATTTTTCCGACGGGGTAGTTGCGCCGGCGTTCTGGTTCCTGGTGGGCGGGCTGCCGGGGGTCATGGCCTACAAGGCGCTCAACACGGCGGACAGCATGATCGGCTATCGCTCGGCGCGATATGAGGGCTTTGGCAAGGTGGCGGCGCGGCTTGATGATGTTGCCAATTATATTCCGGCGCGGCTTGCCGGGCTGCTGATCGTGTTGGCGTCGCCGTTTTCAAAAGCGGCGCTGCGCGCCATGGTGAAGGATGCGCACCGGCATCGCTCGCCCAATGCAGGCTGGCCGGAGGCTGCCATGGCCGGGGCGCTGGGGCTGGCGCTGGCCGGTCCGCGCCATTATGATGGGGTGGGGATCGAGGATCACTGGATGAACGGGACCGGGCGCAAGGCGGCGCGGGCGGATGATATTCCTGCCGCTTTGAGGGTGTTCTTGCGCGCTGCCGGGCTTCATCTGGGGGTGGTGCTGGGGGTTTTTGTCTTGCTGCGGTTTTGAGCAATGGCAAGGATGGCGTCCAGCTCAAGATGTTCTTCCAGGTGCGCCGCCAGGTTTTCAAGGGTTATCTCTACAAGGCTGGAATAAGCCGTGCCGCCATTGGCGCGGGGTTTGAGACTTGAAAGATAGGCATGGCGGAAGGCGTCTTTGCCAAAAATTCCGTGGACATAGGCGCCGCAAACCCGGTCATTTGCCGAGCAGGCGCCTTCCGGGCCGCCGTCAATTTCCAGGAACGGGCGTTTTGTATCCGGGCCGGAGGTCTGGCCCAGGTGGATTTCATAGCCTGAAATCCAGGTTCCAGAGGCGATGTGCCGCCCCTTGACATGACGCAGGGTTTTTTCCGGGGCAAGGGTGGTCCTGATATCAAGAAGGCCCAGCGCGGCGATGGTTTCCGGCATGCCCTCCAGTCCATGATCGTCGTTGATACTCTTGCCCAGCATCTGGTAGCCGCCGCACAGGCCCAGAACATGGCCGCCGCGCCGGATATGGGCGCGGATATCGCCATCCCAATGGTTGTCCATGAGGGTTTTCAGGTCATGAATGACGGATTTTGAACCGGGGATAATCACGAGATCGGCATCTCCGGGCAGGGGCTGGCCGGGGCGGATCATTTCCAGGCTGACATCGGGCTCAGTGCGCAGGGGGTCAAGATCATCAAAATTGGCGATGCGGGGCAGTTGCAATACAGCGATCTTGATCGCGCCTGAACTGGTTCTCGACGTGTTTTCCAGATCAACGGAATCTTCGGCTGGAAGATTTGCCGCCTCGTCAAACCACGGAACCAGGCCCAAACCCGGCCAGCCCGTGTTTTTTTCAATAATCGCCATGCCTTCATCAAAGAGCGCCGGGTCGCCCCTGAACTTGTTGATGAGAAAGCCCTTGATGATGGCCTTTTCCTTTCTCTCCAGCAGCAGATGCGTACCGGCGAGTGCGGCGATCACCCCGCCCCGGTCGATGTCGCCGATGAGCAGGGCGGGGATTTGGGCAGCGGCGGCAAAGCCGAGATTGGCGATGTCGCCGGCGCGCAAGTTCACTTCCGCCGGGGAGCCGGCGCCTTCGGCGATAACCAGGTCGGCTTCACCTTCAAGGATGCTGAAGCTCTCCAGCACGGCGGGCAGAAGGGTGGGCTTGAGCTTGGCGTAATCGCGGGCCTTGCAGGAGGTAAGCCTTTGCCCCTGCTTGATGATTTGTGCGCCGGTTTCGGTTTCCGGCTTGAGCAATACGGGGTTCATATGCACCGAGGGCGGGGTTTTGCAGGCCATGGCCTGAAGCGCCTGGGCGCGGCCAATCTCGCCGCCATCTTCGGTGACGGCGGCGTTGTTCGACATGTTTTGCGATTTGAACGGGCGCACGGTAAGGCCACGATTGGCAAAGGCGCGGCACAGTCCGGCGGCGATCAGGGATTTGCCGGTATTGGAGCCGGTCCCCAGCAGCAGGATGGCCGGTTTGCGCATGGTTTTAATCGTAACTGGTGTCGGCGAAGAAGATTTTCAGATCGCTTTGCGGTTTGTAGTTGCGCCGCTCGACGAGGAAAGTGGTGGGGCCGGTTTTCCTGATGCCGGATATGCACAGCGAGACGAGCGCCCTGGGAGAGCCCTTGTCGATGGTCAGGCGGAAATGACCAATGGGGCCGCGCCAGTTATTGGCGGTGGTGAGGATATAGCCAAGCTCATAGGTGTTCACGACTCCTGAAGCGCTGCTGTCCATCAGGCGTTCAAGCCCCTTGAGGAAGGGTTTGTCCATGCAGTAATCCTTGCGCAGGGAATCGCTTTGCCCATCCTTGTTCCACAAGGTGTCCGCCATGTCCATGGATTGCCCGATCACCGGCTTGTAGCTCTGGGTGAGTTTGACCGGCTTGCCGGCGGGGAAGTTCTGTTCCCAGTAGTAGCCTACCTGATAGGTCCACAAGGGGCGGATGAAATCCCCGCGAACCGAATCAGGGTCGAGGGCCCCGGCCTTTTTCAATGCCTCGAATGCTGTTTGCGTCATGGCGCCCATGCGTTCGAAATAATCCTGATCGAAGGGACCAAGCGGGATCTTGTATCTGGAGAGCAGTGCCGTGATATCGCGCTTGCCAAGCCAGGCGCGCACATCCTGACGTGTGCGGACAGGTTTGCCATTGGCCATGACCCTGAAATCGACGAAATTCACCGGGTCTTGCGATTGCAGGCCCACATCGCCCTCGATCATCTCGCCAACATTCACCTTTGGCAGAGGAAAGGCAACGATGATGCGTTTGTCGCTTTTCGAGATGTTGCGGAAGATGTAATTGACCCGCACTTCCTTGCGCGAGATATACAAATCCTCGCTTTCCATGATGATATCGGCCTCTTCAACGAGGCGAAGCCCGCCAGCTTCCAGCTTGGCGGAAGAATCATTGGCCAGAGCCGCTTGCGGCAGAAGGGCAAACAGGACCAGAAGTGTTATTGTTATTTTGCGCATGATGTCCTCGCAAGTGTCTTGAAAACTAGAATTCTATACCCGGCTGGGCTTTTACGCCGCTGCGAAACGGGTGCTTGATGAGCGCCATTTCGGTGACGAGGTCGGCCGCTTCAACAAGGGCGGTCCTGGCGTTGCGGCCAGTGACGATGACATGGGTATCGGCGGGGCGGTTTTGCAGGAATTTCACCACCTCGTCCAGGGGAAGGTATTCATAGCGAAGGGCGATGTTCAACTCGTCGAGAACCACCATCGTGATATCCGGGTCCAGGATCATTTCCCTCGCCTTTTCCCAGGCCCTGTTGACAAGTTCGATATCGCGCTCGCGGTCCTGTGTTTCCCATGTAAAGCCTTCACCGGCGGCGTGAATCTCGACATTTTCGGGGAATTTTTCAAAAATCGCGCGTTCGCCGCTCTCCCAGCCCCCCTTGATAAACTGGATAATACCGATCTTCATGCCGTGGGCGATGGCGCGCATGGCCATGCCGAAGGCAGCGGTGGATTTGCCCTTGCCCGAGCCGGTATGGACGATGAGCAGACCCTTTTCGATGGTCTTTTGCGCGGTTTTCCTGTCTTGTGCCGCTTTTCTTTTTTTCATCTTTTCAGCATGGCGGGCGGTGTCCTTGGGTAAGCTCATTCTTTACTATCCTGCTTTGCCAGTTCGCCCAGGTAATCTAGCGCAGAGTTGCGCCGGGGTCGCCATAAATCTCTTGATACGGCGTCCATGAATT
>CAZHLV010000043.1:0-7309 GCA_964533415.1 uncultured Hyphomicrobiales bacterium | reverse complement strand
CGGGAGAAGACCTGGAAATGGCGGGTTAGCGTTGCTGTGGAATAGACATAAAAAGGAGTGCCGACATCTTCTGCAATTTCCTCGATGGAGAGGCCTTCGGCATGCAATACGCCATCCTTGTATTCAAAGTGGTTCATGGCTCAACACCCGTTAAGATGACGGCAGATTGCCGGGTTTGCTTGTTATTTGACGAGAGGATCAAGAATGACCGGTTTGTCCTTGTCCGGTTCCGGTGTGTTCGGGGGCGCTTGCAATGGACCCTTGCGGCCGCAGGCCCCAAGGGCGAGTACCAGGGCGAATATGAGGACAAATGTTTTTTTCATGGGCAAACCCTAACGCCTTGCGGTTTCCTTTTCCAGCGCTTTTAACCAACGCCTTGCGGCGCGGCGCACATTCACCGGGGCTGTGCCGCCAGGGGAAGTGCGGCTTTTCACCGAATTGGTCACGCTCAGGACGCTGAAAATATCTGCCGTGATGCGTGGTTCAATCTCCTGCATGAGCTCAAGGGGGAGCTTGTCGAGAGGCTTGCCCTGTTCTTCGGCGCGCGAGACAATCGCGCCGGTGACATGGTGGGCCTCGCGGAACGGCATGGCGAGCATCCGCACCAGCCAGTCGGCCAGATCGGTGGCGGTGGAATAGCCCGCCCCTGCCGCCTTGCGCATGGCGCGGGCATTGGGCTCGATATCCCCGATCATCCCGGTCATGGCGGCCAGCGCAACGGAAAGCGAGGGCAGGGCGTCAAAGGCGGGTTCCTTGTCTTCCTGCATGTCCTTGGAATAGGCCAGCGGCAAGCCTTTCATGATGACCAGCAGGCTTTGCAAGGCGCCGATGATGCGGCCGGATTTGGCGCGCACCAGCTCGGCGGCGTCAGGGTTGCGCTTTTGCGGCATGATGGAGGAGCCGGTGGTGAAGGCATCCGATAGTCTGGTGAATCCAAAGGCGCTGGTGGACCAGATAACGATTTCCTCGGCCAGGCGTGAAAGATGCACCGCGGTTATGGAGGCATTGGCAAGGATTTCCAGCACGAAATCCCGGTCCGAGACGGCATCAAGCGAGTTGCGCATGGGCGCATCGAAGCCTAAAGATTTTGCCGTCATCTCCCGGTCGATGGGAAAGGACGTGCCGGCCAGCGCGGCGGCGCCCAGGGGCGAGACATTGAGGCGCTTGCGGGCATCTTTTAGCCGGTCGCGGTCACGGGCGAACATTTCCACATAGGCAAGGCAATGATGGCCGAAGGTGACTGGCTGGGCGCTTTGCAGATGGGTGAAGCCGGGCATGACAAGGGCGGCGTGTTCATGCGCCTTCCTGGCCAGCGCCAGCATCAGGGCATGAAGCTGCCCGTCCAGAATGTCCACCTGGTCGCGGATATAAAGGCGAAAATCGGTGGCGACCTGATCGTTGCGCGAACGGGCGGTGTGCAGCTTGCCAGCCACCGGGCCGACCAGATCGGCCAGGGCGGCCTCGATATTCATGTGAATATCTTCAAGTTTGCGTGAGAAGGTGAACTTGTCACTTTCAATTCGTTCCCGGATCGTGTTCAGACCATCTATGATGGTTTCAGAATCACTCTCGGGGATGATGCCGGTGGCGGCCAGCATCCGGCAATGGGCGATGGAGCCCATGATGTCTTGCGCATAAAGGCGCTTGTCGAATTCGATGGAGGCGTTTATCTCCTCCATGAGTTCATCGGGCCCGGCGGCGAAGCGTCCGCCCCACATGCTGTTTTTCATGGGATCTGATTCGTTCTTGCTGTTGAAAGATGAGGTTTTTGCAATGTCTGGTACCGTTTTAAAAAAACGAAGTGTTTTGCCTCTTGTGATTATCGGCATTGTGCTTGTTGGTCTTGCTCTGGGCCTTCTATATGTGAAAACCCGCAATCAGGGCAATGACCAATATGCCTCTTCTGGGAAGAGCGGGCAAATCAGTGGCTTTATCCGCCTGACAAGCCCGAGGCAAATGCCGTCAATTGACTTTACCGGCCTGGAGGGCAATCCGCTTAATCTTGGCGCATGGAAGGGCAAGGTTGTGCTGCTTAATGTCTGGGCGACCTGGTGTCCGCCCTGCCGCAAGGAAATGCCGACCCTCAACCGGCTCCAGGAGGAGTTGGGGGGAGATGATTTCGAGGTCGTGGCGTTAAGCGTTGACAAGGCCGGACCCCAGGTGCCGGCGAAGTATTTCAAGAAATACAATTTCTCAGCCCTGAAGGTCTATAATGACAAGACCATTGCGGTGCGGCGCAAGCTCGGGCTTCGCGGTTATCCGACCACCCTCCTCATCGACAGGCAGGGGCGCGAGGTTGGACGCCTTGCCGGCCCGGCGGAGTGGGACTCGGACGGGTTCAAGGCGCTCATTCGCGAGGTTATTGCCCGGAAGTAATACCCGGTCTTACCTCGTGGGCACCGGGGTATCGCTGCGGTAATCGTAAAAACCGCGACCGGATTTGCGGCCCAGCCAGCCGGCTTCAACATATTTGACCAGCAAGGGGCAGGGGCGGTACTTGGAATCGGCCAGCCCGTCATAAAGCACCTGCATGATGGCCAGGCAGGTATCAAGGCCAACAAAATCGGCCAGTTCCAGCGGTCCCATGGGGTGGTGCGCGCCCAGCTTCATGGCGGTGTCGATGGCCTTGACGTTGCCGACGCCTTCATAAAGGGTGTAAATGGCCTCGTTAATCATCGGCATGATGATGCGGTTGACCATGAAAGCGGGGAAGTCTTCGGCCACGGCATAGGTTTTGCCCAGTGTCTGGACGAAGGTCTTGGCGGCGTCGAAGGTTTCGGTATCGGTTGCAATGCCGCGAATCAGCTCGATCAGCTCCATCAGGGGGACCGGGTTCATGAAATGAATTCCCATGAAGTTTTCCGGCCGGTCGGTGGCCGAGGCCAGCCGGGTGATGGAAATGGACGAGGTGTTGCTGGCCAGCAGGGCGCTGGGTTTCAGGGACGGGCAAAGCTGCTTGTAGATCTCGCGCTTGATATCCTCGTTCTCGACCACTGCCTCGATGACCAGATCGGCGTCGCCCAGATCAGAAAAACTCTCGGCAATGGAAATCCGCTCAAGGGCGGCGTCGCGTTGCTCTTCGGTGATCTTGCCCGAGGAGCACTGGCGGCTGAGATTGCCGTTAATGGTGGCCAGGGCTTTTTCAATTTTCTCGCGCGAGACATCATTCAGGGCCACATCATATCCGGCCAGAGCGCAGACATGGGTAATTCCGTTGCCCATCTGACCGGCGCCGATGACACCGACTTTTTTGATTTCCATGCTTTTACGCCTTAACTTTCATGTTTTTCGTTACGGAACGTCATTATTAACGCTTTACAGCAATTCCTCAAGCTCGGGCAGGACGCTGAACAGATCCGCCACCAGGCCATAATCGGCAACCTGGAAAATCGGCGCATCTTCATCCTTGTTGATGGCGACGATCACCTTCGATTCCTTCATGCCCGCCAGGTGCTGGATGGCGCCGGAAATGCCGACAGCAATGTAAAGATCAGGCGCCACCATCTTGCCGGTCTGGCCAACCTGGTATTCATTGGTGACATAGCCTGCATCGACCGCCGCGCGGCTGGCGCCAACGGCGGCGCCCAGCTTGTCGGCCAGGCGCTCCAGCATGTCGAAATTTTCCGCCGAGCCCATGCCGCGCCCGCCGGAAATGACGATTTTGGCCGAGGAAAGTTCCGGGCGGTCCGACTGGCTGAGCTCTTCGCCAATAAAGCTGGCAAGGCCGGTGTCCTCGCCCGCTTCAAGGGTCTCAACAGGCGCGTTTGCGCCCTCTTCAGCCGGGGCGAAGGCGGTTGTTCTTACCGTTATGACATTCTTGTCCTGGCCCGAGCGGACATTCTGAACGGCGTTTCCGGCATAGATCGGGCGCTCGAAGGTGCCAGGGGCCAGCACGGCGGTGATCTCGGAGATTTGCTGCACGTCAAGCCCGGCGGCAAGGCGCGGCGCGATGTTCTTGCCATTCGCGGTGGCGGGGGCAAGGAATGTGTCATATTCCGCCATCAGGGGCAGCAGCAGGGCGGTCATGTTTTCCGCGAGCATATGGGCGTAAAGCGGGTCTTGGCACAGCAGGATCTTGCGCACCCCCTTGAGCCTTGCCGCTGTATCGGCAACCCCGGCGCAATTCTCGCCGGCAATCAGGATATCCACGTCACCGCCGATTTCCAGGGCGGCGCTCAGGCTGCGCGTGGTTGCCTCGTTCAGATGGGTGTTGTCATGTTCGCCCAGAACCAGAATTGCCATCAGATTACTCCCGCTTCGTTTTTCAGCCGGTCCACGAGCTCGGCGGTGGTTTCAACAATAATCCCGGCTTTTCGGGCCTCGGGTTCTTTTGTCTCCAGGATTTCAAGGCGCGGGGTCATGTCGACGCCGTAATCTTCCGGGGTTTTTTCCTCGATCGGCTTGCGCTTGGCCTTCATGATATTGGGCAAGGAGGCATAGCGCGGCTCGTTAAGGCGCAGATCCGTGGTGATGACTGCCGGAAGGCTTAAAAGAAGGGTTTGCAAACCGCCATCCACCTCGCGGGTCAGGTTCAGCTTTTTGCCATCAAGCTCCAGCTTCGAGGCGAAGGTTCCCTGCGCCCAGCCCAGCAAGCCGGCGAGCATCTGGCCGGTCTGGTTGGAATCATCATCAATGGCCTGTTTGCCGAGAATCACCAGTTCCGGGCTTTCCGCCTCGACGATTTTTTGCAGGATCCTGGCGATATTGAGCGGTTCGGCGCGGCCTTCATGTTTCACCAGGATGCCGCGATCGGCGCCCATGGCCAGGGCCGTGCGAATCGTCTCGGCCGCCTGTGCCGGGCCGATGGACACGGCTATGATTTCGCTGGCCAGACCGGCCTCTTTGAGGCGGATTGCCTCTTCCACGGCGATTTCGTCAAACGGGTTCATCGACATCTTGACATTGGCCAGCTCGACGCCGCTGCCATCGCCGGCGACGCGAATATTGACCTTGTAATCCACAACCCGTTTGACGGGGACCAGTACCTTCATGGGATTTGCCTTTTAATAATGGGTTCTTACCTGTGATTTGAAGTGTCTTGCAATACCATCAATCGGGCTTTGATACATTCTTTAGCGCTTTGTCTGCTGCTGTCAATGCGTCTTGTCCCGATCAAACAGCGGCACTTCGCGGTGTTTGAAAAACGGGATCAGAACGATTCCCGCCGCCAGTCCGCCCAGATGCGCCCACCAGGCGACATTGCCGGCCCCGGCTTCCATGACCGAATAGATTTGCAAAACCGCCCAGCCGCCAAGTCCAAGCAGGGCCGGGATTTTCAAGGGAATCCGCCAGAACAGCAGAATCCACACTTTTGTCCGGGGGTGGAGGATCAGATAGGCGCCGATAACGCCTGATACCGCGCCGGAGGCGCCCACCAGAGGGGCAAACTGATCCCGGGTAATCAGGGCGTAGGTGAGCGCTGCGGCAATCCCGCAGAGCAGGTAAAAGGCAAGGAACCGGAAATGTCCCATGGCGTCTTCGATATTGTCGCCAAAAACCCACAAAAACGCCATGTTGGAAAACAGGTGCATCCAGCCGCTATGGAGGAACATGTAGCTCAGCAGGGTCAGGCTTGCGGGGATTTCCGGCAAGAGCTTGCCAGGTCCGGACAGGTTAAAGAGGGCCGCCGGGACCATGCCGTAATTCAGGCTGGCGGCCTTGGCTTCGGGAAAAAACAACCCGCTCTGGAACAGGGCAAAGACAAATACATTGATCGCCACAAGAGTGGCGGTCATGAACTGCCAGGGGATAATAACCAGCGGATTGTCATCTTTCAAGGGCAAGAACACGGGGGGTTATCTTTCGATATGTTTCTGAGGCGCTTTGGTTTTTCTTGATGGTTTCGTGAAGGCGGCGGGGCATGGATGATCTGTCCTGGAGCACTTCTGGAAAACCGGTTCCTGCTTTTGCCGGAAGTATTCTAGCGGTTTTCTCCCGGTGTCCATAACACATCATCGGCGCCCTGGGCATTGGCGCTGCGGCTCATGACAAACAGGAGATCGGAAAGCCGGTTGATATATTGAAGGGCCGGGGGGTTGACGGTTTCGCCGGGGCGGCTGGCCAGTTCCACCATGTTTCTTTCCGCGCGCCGGGCAATGGTGCGGGCCATGTGAAGGGCGCTGGCCGCCGGTGAGCCGCCGGGCAGGACAAACGAGGTGAGGGGCTGGAGAGCATTGTTGAGCTTGTCGATTTCATTTTCCAGTCTTTGCACCTGCTTCGGGCTGGTTCGCAGGGCAGGGCTGCCTGAGCCCTCCTTTGCCGGTGAGCACAAGTCAGCGCCCACGTCAAACAGGTCGTTCTGGATGCGGGCCAGGAGGATATCGAGTTCCGGGTGGTTCTTGCGGGTATGCACCCGCGCCATTCCGATGGCGGCATTGGCCTCGTCAATGGTTCCAAAAGCCCTGATGCGCAAATCATGCTTGGCAACCCGGGTTCCCCCGGCCAGCCCGGTCGTCCCGTTATCCCCGGTGCGGGTGTAGATCCTGTTCAGTTTGACCATCTCGGTTTTGTCCCGTTGTCGTTTTGCGAAATCTTTGTCGTTTTGCGAATCTTTTGCCGGCTCGCTTGAGCCGAACATGCGGCATGTTGGCAAAAAAACCCTGTTTTAAATAGAAAATTTTTTAAAAAGAGCGGCATAAAGGCGATTTTGAAGCATTGATTAACCACGGCTGGCGGAGCTGGTTTAACAGAAATTTAACAAAAAACGCCCCTGGAGCGCCAAAATGTGTTTTTCATGCAACACTACCAGCCAATCCGATTTTTGCCCTTGCTTTGTGCTTGATCTTGTCGCGCAAATCGCAATTATGGTTTTCATGAGCTTGCGAGGGGATGATCCGTCGAGGGGGAATTCCAACAGGCCGTAAACAGATCAAGCGGGATTATCCGCGAGAGATGAAAACTCAAGAGAGAGGATTTGACAAATGAAAAAAGCGCTTTTGGGCACAACAGCTCTTATCGCGGGTGGCTTGATCGCCGGTTCCGTGATGGCTGCCGACCTTGAGCCGGCTCCGCTGCCGGCACCCGTTGACGAAGGTTTTGAAGTTACCGTTTCCGGTACAGCTTTCGCCGGTTTCTTCTATCGTAACAACAACCGGAATGCGAGTGTAGCTGACGAAGGTCAGACGGCTGTTCCGTGGCTTTCCGAAATCTGGTTCACCGCAACCACCACGCTTGCCAATGGCATCCAGGTTGGTGTTCGCGTTGAGCTTGAAGGCGTTAGCGAAGACAACAATGCTGTTGGTGCTGTGCGGGATGGTGACCAGATCGACGAACATTACATCTGGTTGCAGGGCAACTTTGGCCGCTTTGA
>CAZHLV010000042.1:0-35620 GCA_964533415.1 uncultured Hyphomicrobiales bacterium | reverse complement strand
CCAATATCAGCGCCGCCGCCTTTACCGGGGCGCATTTTGAAGGCGGCGGACCGGAGTTGCAGAATATTGCCTCAACCGCTGAATACGGCCCCAGGACCTGCCCGCGATAGGATCTGGCGGGTACCCGTTCAGGCGATTTGTAACTTTCTCATGCGCAGCAAGGCAGCCAGGGCAAAGCGCTTGGCAAGCGCTGGCTTTTCGATCCCGTGCCATGAGGCCACGGCAAGAAGCAGGGTAACGCTGTAACCTGCCGCGAACAAGGCCGGAGTGGAAAGCTCGGGGAACAGATAAATCATTGCCTGGGCAATGGGCCAGCCATAGATATAAATACCATAGGAATAATCTCCAAGGCTGTTGAAACGGCGGATGAAGCCGGCAGGCACAAAGGCCAGCCAGAAGGTGGCATAGGCCGTGAAGATGAGCAACGCGGCATGGTAGAGCGGTGTTCTGGATACCAGCAGCAGCAGGGCAAACAGGCCGATCATGACATGGGCCTTCAGGACAATCTGCTGGCGCAGCATGAAAAACGCGCTTCCCAGCCCGAACGCCATGAAGAAACGCAACAGGTGGTCGAGGGACGAGCGCGTCTCCGGCATCGGGTTCCAGAAGGAATAACCGACGAACAACGCCACAAACAGCATGAGAAAGCCGGCAAAGCGCTTCGGGTTGGCGTAAATCCCGATCGCGGCGGCAAGCACGAGGGCAATATAGGCAATAGCTTCATAGCGCAGGGTCCATAAGGGCCCGTTGACCATGTCCGGGAACGGGTTGGACGCAAATACACCCGGCAAGGTCAGGCTCAGCGGGTCGGTGGCCAGAGTGCCGATCAGGGGCGCGTATATCCAACTGGACAGCTCTGAAAAGTAATCGCCGGGGGAAAGGGAGGACAATGCCGCTCCCATGACGAAGGCGCTCAGCAGTCCCATGACAAACAGGCCAGGCACAATGCGAAGGATCCGCGCCGCTGCATAGGCCGCCAGATCCTTTTTGATTAACAGGCTCTTGGCCACCAGAAAGCCGCTGATGACAAAGAACACGTTGACCGCATGATCCCCAAGGGTAAAGCCTGTGAGCCTTTCCAGCGGTTCGGTAACATTTTCGCCACCGGTGATGAGGACGGAATGGGACAGAATCACGCAAGACGCCGCAATGAACCGGATCAGGTTGAAATTGTTGTCGCGCCCCGTCATGCAGTCTGTCATTTTCATCATTGCTTTCCTCTCGCGATTGCCTCTAGACCTTGAAGGTTAGCTTTATCTTTTTGCGGGGCTTTTCTTGAGGTCGTGGTAAATTTCCTCTATAGAAAATGTCCCGGAACGGCATGCGCCTTGTGCCAGAATGACAAGAAGAGATCACATATCCGCCATGCCTGAATCCTTGCAAAAGCCGCGCCATCCGGAAAAGGCAGCCCGGCCCGATACGCCGGTTTTGCGCAAGCCTGAATGGATCCGGGTGCGGGCGCCCGGTTCAAAGGCGTATAACCGGACTCGTGAACTGATGCGCGGTCAGGCCATGCACACGGTTTGCGAAGAAGCAAGCTGCCCCAATATCGGCGAGTGCTGGGAAAAACGCCACGCCACCATGATGATTATGGGCGATACCTGCACACGGGCCTGCGCATTTTGCAATGTGCGAACCGGCATTCCGTTGCCACTTGACCCGAATGAGCCGGAACGGGTGGCGGAATCGGTGGCAAAACTTGAGTTGCAACATGTTGTCATCACCTCTGTTGACCGGGATGATCTGGATGATGGCGGGGCGGTGCATTTCGCCCGGGTCATAAACGCGATACGGGCGAAAGCGCCCCGCGCCACGATTGAAGTTTTGACACCTGATTTTCTTCGTAAAAACAAGGCGCTGGAGATTGTTGTTGAGGCCGGGCCGGATGTTTTCAACCATAACCTGGAAACCGTGCCGGGGCTTTATCTCACCGTGCGGCCCGGGGCGCGGTATTATCACTCCCTGCGGCTTCTTGACCGGGCCAAGCAGCTTGATCCCGGGCTTTTTACCAAGTCCGGCCTGATGGTGGGGCTGGGTGAGACGCGGGAGCAGATCATGCAGGTAATGGATGACATGCGCAGCGCCGGAGTGGATTTCCTGACCATAGGGCAATATCTGCAACCAACGCGCAAGCATCATGCGGTGGCCCGCTTCGTTCCTCCGGCGGAATTTCAAAACCTTGAGAAAACCGCCTATGCCAAGGGGTTTTTACTGGTCAGCGCCACGCCGCTGACCCGCTCATCCTATCATGCAGGGGCTGACTTTGCCCGTCTCAAGGCAGCCCGGGAGGCGCAGATTCGCTAATGCCAACCCGCCGGATCATTCACAAGGTGCCGCAAAGTGCAGGGCAGATGTTTGCGCTGGTTGCCGATGTTGAGGCTTATCCGGAATTTTTGCCATGGTGCAGTGGCTTGCGGGTGCTTTTTAGGGAAAGACGGGAAGATTGCTCTGTTCTGACCGCGGATATGATTATCGGCTACAAGATTTTCAAGGAAACCTTTCGCTCGCAAGTGACGCTGGATGAGGCGGAAAAACGCATAAAGGTGCATTACATCAAGGGACCGTTCAAATCCCTGGATAATAACTGGCGGTTTCTGGATCTGCCAACGGGCGGTTCGGAAATCGAGTTTTTTATTGATTTTGAGTTGCGTCAGAGGGGGCTGAACGCCCTTGTGGGCGGATTGTTCGAACATACCTTCATGCGGCTGCTGAGCGCCTTTGAGCAGCGCGCCATGCAGGTTTACCCGGTTACCAGAAGAGCGGGGCCTTCTTGAGGGATTGCATTCATGACGGATAAAGATCTTCAGTTTGATTTTGACAAGATCATTAACCGCTGTGATGTTCCGGCTTTAAAAACGCATCCTATGGTGTTGGGAGATAAAGGAAACAATCTTTTTGCCGCCGGTGTTGCGGATATGGATTTTCGTCCTTCACCTGCCGTTATCAAGGCGATGCAAGCGCGTCTGGATCATGGCGTGTTCGGCTATGAGACCGTGCCCGAAGGGCTGATTCCCGCACTCACAGGATGGTTTGCGCAGCGCCATGGCTGGGAACTCAACCCGCAACATATTCTACGCTCTCCCAATATCTTGAATGCGCTGGCCATGGCGGTCTCGCTTTTTACAGGCGAGGGGGATGGGGTTATCGTTCAACCTCCTGTATTCTTTGATTTTTTTGATGTGATTTCTGAAAATAGCCGGGTTGTGGTTGAAAATCCCCTGATCCTTGAGGGTGGCCGGTATTCGATGGATTTTGAAGATCTTGAACGCAAGGCGGCGGACCCGCGCTGCCGGATGCTGTTTCTTTGTAATCCACATAATCCGGTCGGGCGCGTTTGGGATTCAAGTGAACTTGAAATGCTCGGAACTATATGTGCCCGTCATGAGGTCATGGTGGTAAGTGATGAGATTCATTGTGACCTTCTATATAATCCTCATAAATATACGAGTTTTTCTGCATTGGAAAATGATTGCGCAAAAAATTCAATCATATGCATTTCTCCGGCAAAAACCTTCAACCTAGCTTCGTGTTGTTCTTCATTCACGATTATTCAAAATGATAATACACGGGAAATATTCTCATCTGGGAACAGCCGGTTAACGGTGAACAAGAATAACGCCTTTGCAAGCGCCGCCATGGAAGCCGCTTACGGCTCTGGCGGGCCTTGGCTGGACGCGGTTCTTGCCTATCTGGCACAAAACAAGGCGCTGGTGAGCGAGCGTCTGAAAGGCATGGAATGGGTTGAGCTTATCGAAGCTGAGGGAACATTCTTGCTGTGGCTTGATTTTCGGAAAACCGGTATGATTCCAAGCAAGTTAAGCCGGTTTCTTAAAGAAAAGGCCAGCTGGGCGGTCACCCGTGGTGAAGCCTTTGGAAAGCAAGGTGAAGGCTTTGCCCGGTTGAATATTGCCTGTCCTCGGGCTCTGCTTGAGGCGGCGCTGGAGCGGCTTGAATCCGCCATGGATATTTTTCAGAGCAGTTCCCGGTAAAAACGGTTGGATTTGTAATAATAGAACGGAACCGGAAAATCGGGCGACCAGCCGTTTGAATCCCGAAGGCGGTCCTGAATTTCCTGAAGGATGATCCGGGTAATCAGCGGAATATCCTTGGCCATCGCCTCATCAAAGCCCAGCCAGGCGATATCGAGCAATTCACCATCACCGCTGGTGAGGGCTGGGCTATGGGCGGTGATTTCGCCGGCATCGGCAATGAAAAACCGCGCGTCAAAGCGCCGGGGGCGGCCCGGCGGGGTGATGGCGCGGGCGGCAAACAGGAAATGATCGAGTTTTGGAGCAATGCCGGTCTTGAAGTAGTCTGACCAGTCGGGCGAACGCGAGGTAATTTTACCTTCATGGGGTGCGCCCAGCGCCAGGCCGGTTTCTTCATAGGTTTCCCGGATCGCCGCCATCAGCAGGGCGCGGGCGCGGCGCGGGCTGGCCTTGCCCTTCATGTTGCACATGAGCTTGTCACATGTTGCGGGGAGCAGGTCCTGTAACGCGGGCGCGCGGCTGTCGGAGGCATTCACTCGCCCGCCGGGAAAGACATATTTCCCGGGCATGAAGGCGGAATTCTTGTGCCGCTGTCCCATGAGGATTTTGGGAATTGCGCCAGAACGGTCAATGACGATCAGGGTGGCGGCGTCTTTCGGGCGAATATAGGGCGCGCGCATGGGTTTGATGATGCTGTTGAGCTGGTCGAGATGGGTATTCATCGCCTGCGCCGTCTCTTGGGGTGGGGCCTGCGGCCTCTGCGCGCTCCGGGATGCGCTGAGGCCCGGTTTTTTTCCCGGCTCTCAAGCAATTCAAACCGCAATGCGCCGCGCACGGGAGCGGCCTCCACCAGCCGCACTTTGATTTCATCGCCAAGCCGGTAGATATTGCCGGTACGCTCGCCTCTCAGGGCGTGTTCATGTTCTTCATGAACATAGTAATCATCTTCAAGTTTGGAAATGGGGAGCAGACCATCTGCGCCGGTGCCGGCAAGGCGCAGAAACAGGCCGGCCCGGGTAACGCCCGATATCCGGGCCGAAAAGCTGGCGCCGAGCTGATCTTGCAAATATGATGCGATCAGCCGGTCGATGGTATCGCGCTCGGCCGCCATGGCGCGGCGTTCGTGATTGGAAATTTCCCGAGCGATGTTTTCCAGATCATCAAGGGCAGCATTGTCAATGCCATCATTGCCCATGCCCAGCGCCTTTATGAGTCCCCTGTGGGTAATCAGGTCGGCATAGCGGCGGATAGGCGAGGTGAAATGGGAATAGCGCCGCAGGTTAAGCCCGAAATGACCGTGATTTTCCGGGGAATACACCGCCTGGGCCTGAGAGCGCAGCACCACCAGAGAAACCAGCTCGGCCTTGTCGGTATTTGCGGTTTTTGCCAGAATGGCATTGAAATGGGACGGGCGCATGCCCTGGCCCCGGGCCAGCTTGATATCGAGGGTTCTTAAAAATTCACCCAAGGCACGCAGTTTTTCTTCTGACGGCGCATCGTGAATGCGGTAAAGCGCGGGGCATTTTTTCTCTTCAAGGGTTTCTGCCGCGCAGATATTGGCCTGAATCATCATCTCTTCAATGAGCCGGTGCGCTTCAAGACGCTCCGGGGTGGTGATGGCGATGATATTTCCCTCGTCATCAAGGGAAATCTTGCGCTCGGGCAAGTCGAGATCCAGCGGCTGGCGCTCATCGCGGGCCCTTGCCAGGGCCCCGTAGGCAGCCCATAGGGGTTTCAGGACCGTTTCCAGCAAGGGCGCGGCTTTGGCGTCTGGTGCGCCGTCCATGGCGGTTTGCGCCTGTGTATATGAAAGTTTTGCCGCCGAGCGGATGAGCGCGCGGATAAAGCTGTGCGAACGTTTCTTGCCCTGCTTGTCAAAGACCATGCGCACGGCAAGGGCAGGGCGGTCCTCTCCTTCTCGCAAGGAACACAGGTCATTGGAAATCCGCTCGGGCAGCATGGGGATCACCCGATCCGGGAAATAGACCGAATTGCCCCGTTTGAAAGCTTCCTTGTCGAGTGCCGAGCCGGGGCGCACATAATGGGCCACGTCGGCAATGGCGACCATGACAATGTGACCGCCGGGGTTTTTCGGATCCTCATCGGGTGCGGCCCAGACCGCATCGTCGTGATCGCGGGCATCTTGCGGATCCATGGTAACAAGCGGGATGTGGCGCAAATCCTCGCGGCCTTTTACCGGGGCCGGTTTGGCAGCTTCGGATTCGGCAATCACCCTGTCCGGGAAAATATAGGGAATGCCCTGTTCTTCCACGGCAATCAGGCTGAAGGAGCGCGGGGTATCGGCGGGGCCAAAACCTTTCAGGATGCGCGCTTCGCTCTGGCCATATACCGAGCGGCGGGCCAGTTCGATGGAAACAAGATCGCCCGGTTTGGCGCCCTTGAGATCGTGAGAGGCCAGATTCCAGTTATAGCGGCGTTTCTTGTCCACCGGTTCAATGAACATCTCCCCGTTGCGGCGGCGCAATATTCCCATGGCGGTTTCGCGCGCCTTGCCAATGCGGCGGATAATACGGGCTTCATACTGGTAGCTGCCTTTCCCATCTGCTTCCAGCGGGATGAAACGGGCAAGGATACGATCTCCCACGCCCGCCGTCATGGCCGGGTTTTGCGGGTTTGCCGGGGCAACGACAATGCGCGGCGCGGGGCCGTGCTCGTCCTCGTTCCAGTTTGCCGGTTTGGCAACCAGTTCACCATCCATGTCCCGCCCGGTGATTTGCGCCACGCCAACCTTGGTCATGCGCCCGCCACCCTTGCGGTCCCGGCCTGTTTTCCTGCCCCTCGTATTGCCGCCCAGCAGGCCATCGGCCTTCATCTCCCGCAAGAGCCTTTTCAGCCCGATCTTGGCCGCGCCCTTGATGTTGAAGGCCCGCGCCACCTCCCGGCGGCCTACGCGCTGATCGGACCGGGCGATAAATTCAAGAATTTCATCCCGCGTGGGAAGCTTGACCTTATAGCTGCTGCGTTTGGTCAAGAGACTGGCCAGCTTGTCATACTAGGTTTTCTTTTTCGGGGTTGTTTTTTTCGCGGTGGTTTTTTTCTTTGCGGCAGGCTTTTTCGCCGCCGGTTTTTTCGCCGCAGCCTTTTTTGCCGGGGCTTTCTTGCGTTTGGCGGCGGGTTTCTTCCTGGCGCGGGCGGCGAGCAGTTCCACGGCCTGTTCCATGGTCACGCTATCGGGCTCTACACCCTTGGGCAGGGAAGCGTTGGTGCGCAGATGCTTGACATAAGGGCCATAGCGGCCATCAAGGATGCGCACCGGCTCGCCGTCATCGGGATGCGCGCCAAGGTCCTTTAAAGCCGTGGGGGTCGAGCGGCTCTTGGCCTTGTCGGCGATCAGGGCGACGGCATGGTTCAGGCCGGTCGTGAAAACATCTTCCCAGGATTTCAGGTTCACATAGGTTCTGTCATGATGGACATAAGGGCCATAGCGCCCGATAGCGGCCGTTACCGGTTTGCCGGTTTCCGGGTGAAGGCCGATTTCACGCGGCAGGGAAAGCAGCTTCAGGGCGAGTTCAAGGTCAACGGCAGAAGGATCAACCCCCTTGGGCAGGCTGGCGCGTTTTGGCTTTTCGCCCTCAACAGCCGAATCCACCTGCACATAGGGGCCAAAGCGGCCGCTAAGCTGCTTGACCACATGGCCGGTTTCCGGGTCGGTTCCCAGTTCACGCTCGCCATTGCCGTTTGCTTCGGCGTCCTTGCCGTTGATTGTGACCAACTGGCGGGTAAAGCGGCATTCAGGGTAGTTTGAACAGCCGACAAAGGCGCCGAAACGGCCAACCTTGAGGCTGAGCCTGCCATCCTCACAAGATGGGCACTGGCGCACATCGCCGCCATCTTCACGCGGCGGGAAGACATGATCGCCCATGGCTTCATTCAAGGTGTCAAGAACTTCAGAGACCCGCAGATCGCTGATCCCGTCAACGGTCTTGATGAAATCCTCCCAGAATTCGCGCAAAACCTGTTTCCACCGGGCATCGCCATTGGAAATCTTGTCGAGTTTCTCCTCCAGATCGGCGGTGAAATCAAATTCGACATATTTGTCAAAATAGTTTTCCAGAAAAGCGGTGACCAGGCGGCCCTTGTCTTCCGGGATCAGGCGGCGTTTTTCCAGACGCACATAATCGCGGTCCCGCAAGACCGTCAATGTGGAGGTATAGGTTGACGGGCGGCCAATTCCCAGCTCTTCCATGCGCTTGATAAGGCTGGCTTCGGTGTAGCGCGGCGGGGGTTCGGTGAAATGCTGGTTGCAATCGAGCTTTTGCAGTTCCAGGGGCTCGCCGATGCTGACCTTTGGCAGGCGTTTTTCCTCGTCACCGTTCTTGTCATCGTCCCGGCTTTCCTGATACAGGGTGAGAAAACCGTCAAAAACCAGCACCTGACCGGTGGCGCGAAGCCCGTATTTGCCGGCCCTGATCTCTATGGCCGTGCGCTCGAACTCGGCATTGCTCATCTGGCTGGCCACGGCGCGGTTCCAGATCAGGGTGTAAAGTTTTGCCTGATCGGAATCAAGAAAGCGGCTGATTTCTTTTGGCTTTCTCTCAAAATTATTGGGGCGGATGGCCTCGTGGGCTTCCTGGGCATTCTTGGCCTTGGTCTTGTAGCTGCGCGGGCTTGCGGGCAGGTAGCGCGGATCAAAACCCGCGCCAATGGCCGCACGGCAGGCGGAAATGCCTTCAGGCGACATTTGCACCGCATCGGTACGCATATAGGTGATGAGGCCTTGCGTTTCCCCTTCAATACTCACCCCTTCATAGAGCTGCTGGGCCACGCGCATGGTTTGCTGGGAGGAAAACCCCAGCTTGCGCGAGGCTTCCTGTTGCAGGGTCGAGGTGGTAAAGGGCGGCATGGGATTGCGTTTTTGCGGCTTCTTTTGCAAGTCCGAAACCGTGAAATCAGCGCTATTGAGGGCGGATTCCAGGGCCTTGGCGCTGTTTTCATCGGGAATGGCGAATTTGTCGAGCTTTTCTCCATCAACAGAAACCAGCCTTGCGGTAAACGCATTTTCGCTTTGCGGCTTCAGCGCCGCCTTGATGCTCCAGTATTCGCGGGAGACGAATTTCTCGATTTCTGCTTCCCGGTTGCATATGAGGCGCAGGGCTACCGACTGAACCCGGCCAGCCGAGCGTGAACCGGGCAGCTTGCGCCACAATACCGGCGAGAGCGTAAAGCCCACGAGATAATCCAGCGCCCGGCGCGCCAGATAGGCATCGACCAGGGAAGCGTCGATCTCGCGTGGATGCGCCAGGGCGTCCAGAATGGCCGTCTTGGTCACGGCATTAAAGGCAACCCGCTCGATCTTGACATCTTTCAGGGCGCGTTTTTTCTTCAGGACTTCCAGCAAATGCCACGAAATGGCCTCACCTTCACGGTCCGGGTCCGTTGCCAGGATGAGCTTGTCGGCCCCTTTGACCAGCTTGGCGATTTCGGCCAGCCGCTTGGCGGATTTGGAATCGGCCTGCCAGGTCATGGCAAAATCCTCATCGGGCTTTACCGAGCCATCCTTGGACGGCAGATCGCGGATATGGCCGTAAGAGGCGACGACTTCATAGTCCTTGCCAAGGTATTTGTTGATGGTCTTGGCTTTGGCCGGAGACTCCACGATGACGATGTTCATTGGCTTACTGGCCTTGCTTGATTTTGCTCTTGTGGATTGATTTTCTTGGGCGGCTTATCTCATTGCGCACCGATTGGTCAAGTGACTTGGTTGGTGATCCGGGCGGTTACGTGAGAAAATATTTGAAAAAATACCCACTACCTGCGCGAGTAATAGTTGCAATTGAACGCAATGGTTGTATCCTGTTTTTGTGTTTTCGAGGCGAATCACGCTCTTAACTTCATATACGCGCTTAACTTCATACACGCTTTCAACTTCATACTATGTGGCGGCTGGCATGACAAAAACCCAAAAGTCGGAAAAACAGCGAAGTGAAAATCAACGGGCTTCATCTGTTCGTGCCCGGATGCCGGACCAGGAAGTCCATGTGCCCCGTTCGCTTCAAGATACGGATGTTGCCGAGTATATAGCTGAAATGCTGATCCCCCTGCGGCATCTTGCGATTGATGCGAATACCGGCTTTTTGTCCTACTTGATCGAGATGGCCATAGAAGAAGCCCATCTTCAAAGCGCCAAAAAGAACTGACAGGTCTTTGCTACAGGATCATGTCGAAGACAGCCTTGGCCAGGGGGCTTTGGGGATTGGCCAGTTCAAGGATCACGTCAAAATGATTGCGTCCGGGCATATTCAGGTTCTGGCAGGGGAAGCCATGAGCTTTCCACTGATCGGCGAATTCGTCGGACTGACGCTTGAATTCGGCGCTTTCCTCACCACCATAGCTGATGATGAAGGGGCAACCGCTGCGGGGCAGGTGGTGAATGGGGCTGTTGCGATAGGCGCTGACTTCGTCAAGTTGCATCCATGTATTGATGTGGCTGAGGCGCACAGGCTCCAGATCAAACAACCCGCTGGCCGATAGTGCGCCTTTAACGGTATTGAGCGGGATGCCGCTGTCTTCCTGCCAGCTATCGGCGGCGAGCATGGCGGCAAGATGTCCGCCGGCGGAGGAACCACCCACGAAAATCCGGTCAGGATTAATGCCAAACTCCGCCGCGTTTTTGAACAGCCAGGCAATGCCCTGGCGGCACTGGGCCACGATGTCATCAAGGGTAACAGAGGGGACAAGCGCGTAATTGAGTGCGCAAACCGCAATGCCGTTTGCGGTGAAGGCCGGGGCCATGAAAGCCGAATCTTCTTTGCCGAGAAGCCGCCAGTAGCCGCCATGAATATAAACAAAAAGAGGCACGCCCGGTCCGGCGGGGAAAAGATCGAGGTCCTGTGCCTTGTGGGGGCCATAGGCAATATCGGTAATGCAGGGAAGATCACGGCGCGCATTGGCGCTGAGTTCGGCATAATGCTTCAGGAAGATCGTAAAATCGGGAACCGAATCGCGGGCATTATATTCCCGGTCGAGGGTTTCGCGATCAAGATGGCGATAAACGGGCTGATTCATGGACCAGAGTCTACACACCGAGCCAGCGTTGGCCAAGCTCCGGGTCAGATTCCAGTTCTGCCGGTGTGCCGGTCCAGACGATCCGGCCCTTTTCCATGATATGATGGCGATTGGCAATCCTGTTCAAGGCCTTGATGTTCTTGTCAATTACGAGGATCGACTGGCCTTCGCCCTTGAGGGTTTCAAGGCAGTTCCAGATTTCATCACGGACAAGCGGCGCCAGGCCTTCGCTGGCTTCATCGAGAATCAAAAGCTCGGGGTTGGTCATCAGGGCGCGGCCAATGGCCAGCATCTGTTGTTCGCCGCCCGAGAGCGAGGCGCCCATTTGCGTAGCTCGCTCCTCCAACCTGGGGAACAGGCGGTATATGGATTTTATATCCCAGTGTGTATTGGCGCCCGCCCGGGGTCTGGCGGTGGCTGCGAGGTTTTCATAGACGCTCAAATTGGGAAAAATCCGCCGCCCTTCGGGTACCAGGGCCAGGCCGCGGCGGACGATCCGGTAGGGGCGAAGAGCGGTGATATCCTTGCCGTGAAAGGTCATTCGTCCTGTGCGTGGCGGGGTCAGCCCCATGATCGAGCGTATGGTGGTTGTCTTGCCCATGCCGTTGCGGCCCATCAGGGTGACGACCTCGCCGGGGTCAATATGCAGCGAGACATCAAAAAGCACCTGAGAGAGGCCGTAGAAGGTGTTTATATTTTCCAGCTTGAGCATGGCGTTACTCATATCCCAGATAGGCTTCGCGCACGTTTTTGTCCTGCCGGATCATTTGGGGAGAGCCGCAGGCGATAACATGGCCATAAACCAGCACGGATATCCGGTCAGCCAGCGCAAAGACCGCGTCCATGTCATGCTCGATCAGCAACATGGCGATGCTGCCCTTGAGGTTTTTAAGGTAGCCGATCATCCTGCGGCCATCTTCAAGCCCCATTCCGGCCATGGGCTCATCCAGAAGCAACAGTTTCGGTTCAAGGGCCAGTGCCATGGCCAGCTCAAGCTGGCGTTGCTCGCCGTGGGAGAGTCGGGCGGCCTTTTCATCGGCGCGGGCGCTCAACCCCACCTGTTCAAGCGCCTCAAGCGCCGGGGCCACAAGGGCCGGATCGGTGCGCGCTGAACGCAGCAGGCCATAGCTGCGGCCAGATTTGGCGAGAATGGCCAGGATGACATTGTTGCGGACATTGAAATCGGGAAAGATCGTGGTCACCTGATAGGTGCGCCCCAGTCCCAGCCGGACCCGTTCATGCACATCAAGGGCCGTGATATCGGTCCCGGCAAAACAGATGCGGCCCGAATCGGGTTTGAGTTCGCCCAGGATCTGGCCGATCAAGGTGGTTTTTCCCGCCCCGTTGGGGCCGATGAGGGCGTGAAGCTCGTTGTCCTGAACCTCAAGGTCAAGGTTATCTGCCGCCGCCACCGCGCCAAAATGCTTGCTGATGCTTTTGATTTGCAGCAAGGGCTCAGACATCATCAGCCGCCTTTCCCAGCAAGAAGCCATAAAGCCCGCGCCGGGCAAACAGGATGATAAAGATCAGCAGGGGGCCAAAGATGATCCGCCAGTGCTCCTTGAACTGGGGCAGGCCGGCGGCGTCAAAAACCAGTGGCAGGAATTCTTCCATGGCAAGAAAAACCACCGCCCCCAGAACCGGTCCGTAAAGCGTGCCGATGCCGCCCAGAACCACCATGATGAGAATATCGCCGGACATGGTCCAGTGCAGCAGGTCGGGGCTGACAAAACCGTCATGGTTGGCCATCAGCGCTCCGGCCAGCCCGGCGCAAGCCCCGGCGAAGGAAAACGCATAAAGGCGGTGGCCCAGGGTGCTTATCCCCAGTGAGCGGGCTCTTGGTCCACTTTGCCTGATGGCGCGCAGGGTCATGCCGAAACGGGCGTTGATGATCCGCCCAAGAAGCAGGCATATGAGGGTCAAAACGCCAAGGCAGACATAGTAGAAGACCCGGTCATTGCCCAGGTCAAGGCCGGGGATAAAATTGCGTTCAGGCAGCATC
The DNA here is from genome assembly GCA_964533415.1 of uncultured Hyphomicrobiales bacterium. Classification (GTDB taxonomy): domain Bacteria; phylum Pseudomonadota; class Alphaproteobacteria; order Rhizobiales; family BM303; genus BM303. Next base: position 22,603 of record CAZHLV010000042.1, on the reverse strand, counting down.
AAGCCGTCATCACCGCCATATTGTTCCAGCGAGACAAACAGGAAATAGAACATCTGGGCAAAGGCCAGGGTAATCATGATGAAATGAACCCCGCTGGTGCGCAGGCTCAAATAGCCGATCATGATGGCGATCAGGCCGCAAAGGAAGATGGCGGCCAGCCCGATGATGAGCGCGTTTTGTGTGCCGGGCAAGCCAAGGAGGGTCGTGTTTTCGCCGGCGTGAAAGGCCAGGATTCCGGCAATATAGGCGCCAAGGCCGAAAAAGGCCGCGTGGCCAAAGCTGACCATGCCGCCAAACCCGATCAGGAGATCAAGGCTGACCGCGGCAATCGCGAAGATAACGATGCGCGTCAGCGTACTGACAAGAAACGGCTCGCCCATGGCCGTTACAACGAACGGCATGGCAATAAACAGGGCGAGGCCAATGAGCGGATAAAGACGGGTGCGCATGGGCTATCCCCTGGCCGGAAACAGGCCGCGCGGACGCAAAAGCAAAACGGCGGCCATGAGGATATAGATTGCCATCGACGATAATCCGGCGGCGATCCCGGCAGCTTCTGCTGCGGGAAGCACAAGTTTCAAGAGTCCGGGCAGGAAGGCCCGGCTCAATGTGTCGGCAAGTCCCACCAATATGGCCCCGACAAAAGCCCCGCGCACGGAACCTATTCCGCCGATCACGATCACGACAAAGGTGAGAATCAGGACATTTTCACCCATGCCGATTTCCACCGACAGCAAGGGGCCGGCCATGGCCCCGGCAAAACCGGCCAGCATGGCGCCCAGCGCGAACAGGGCCGAGAACAGCAGCCTGACATTGGTCCCCATGGCCCCCAGCGTCTCCGGGTCGGTTGATCCGGCGCGGATCAGCATCCCGGCGCGGGTGCGCTGGATGAGCAGGTAAAGCAATACCGCCACCAGACTTCCGGCGGCAATAATCAGCAAACGGTAGAGCGGGTAGGGCGCGCCGGGAATGATTTCCACGGTGGCGTTCAGGGCTTCGGGAACATTGAGGATCAGCGGCTGACGGCCCCAGATGAGGGCGGTGAGTTCGTTGAAAAACAAGATAAGGCCGAAGGTGGCGAGGACCTGGTCGAGATGATCGCGGGTATATAACCGCCGGATAATCAGGATTTCCATGGCCAGCCCCACCAGACCCGCCGCAATGGGCGCGGCGGCCAGCCCGAGCCAGAACGAGCCGGTCAGCCGGGCAGTGAGCGCCGCGGCATAGGCCCCGGCCATGTAGAGCGAGCCATGCGCCAGGTTAATTACCCCCAAAATGCCAAAAATCAGGGTCAGTCCTGCCGCCAGGAGAAACAGGAAGACTCCAAATTGAAGGCCGTTCAGGAACTGTTCGAGAAAAAGTAGCATGGGCGGGGTTTATGGCGATTGGCAGTAAATGGTTATCCTCGACAACCATCCCGGTTTTTCGCCGGGATGGCTGTGGGAGTCAGCCTCTCTATTTCAGCGGACAGTCTTTGGCATAGGCATCTTGATGGTTTTCACTGATCTTGCCGGTTGTCCTGTTGACCAGCTTGCCACCCTTGCCCTTTTCAACAACCCGGCCATACCAGTTGATGATGGGGTGGTTGTTGTTGCCGAACTTGAACGCGCCGCGCACCGACTGGAAATCAGCCCTTTTCAGCGCTGCCCGGAAGGCGTCTTTTGCGTCAAGCACCTTGCCGCCGGTGGCCTTCAGCGCGCTGGCGATCAGCTTGGCGGTGTCATAGCCCTGCGAGGCGAACACGGTGGGGACCTTGCCGTATTTCTTCATGTACCCGGCAACGAATTTCCTGTTGGCGGCATTGTCGAAATCGGCATTCCAGTGCGAGGCGTTGTTGACCCCGATGGCCATCTCCCCAACCGCGCTCATGATGCGGTGATCCATGGAGACGGAGGAAACCACAAGGGGAATGTCCTTTTTCAAACCGGCCTGGACATATTGTTTCAGAAAGGCAATCCCCATGCCACCCGGCAGGAAGTGAAACACCATGTCCGGTTTGGCGGCGCGGATCTGGGCGATCTCGGCGGCGTAATCCTTCTGGCCCAGCTTGGTGTAGATTTCCCCGGCAATCTTGCCCTTGAAATAGCGCTTGAACCCGGCCAGTGAATCCTTGCCGGCGCGGTAATTGGGGGCGAGGATAAAGGCGTTCTTGTATGCCAGCTTGTTGGCCAGCATACCGGCGGCTTCGTGCAAATTATCGTTCTGCCACGCAACGGCGAAGTAATCCTTGTTGCATTTGGCTCCGGCAAAAGTGGACGGAGCGGAGTTTGGCGAGATATAAAACGCCCCGGCTTTCAATGTCATGGGAGCGACAACCGGCGAGATATTGGAGAAAATCACGCCGGTGATGATCTGCGCCTTTTCGCGTTTCAAGAAACGCTCGGCGATCTGCTTGCCATTGCCCGGCTTGCGGCCATCATCCTCGATCATCACCTTGACCGGCGTTCCGCCCAGCTTGCCGCCTTCTTCATCAACCGCGAGCATAAAGCCGTCACGCACTTCCTGACCCAGATAGCCCGCGCCGGTGGAAAGGGTTGTTATCATGCCGATCTTGACCGGATCGGCAGCAAGGGCCGATGTTGCGGCCATGATGCCGCCGGCAATGGTGATTGCGTTTAAGATTTTCATGTGGTTTCTCCCTTGAACTGTTTTTCATTCTTTAGAATTCTCGTGGGCAGGCTCATGGCCCGCAACCCCTTAGTAGCTACCAGATTGCCGGGGCAAGAACCAGAGCCGATATGCCGAATGGATCCGGTCATCATTAAATTCCAAATTTGCCTGTCGTGAATGCATTCAGAGACGGCAAGCGTAGCTGAAGAAAATATTGATGGGTAGGATTATGCCAGGGGCGGTGATACAAGCCCTTCATGAAATATTTTCGCAAATCATTCAGGGGGAGCTGGCGTTCGCCCGTCGTCATGTTGATGCTGATGAGTGTCGCCATGCAGCTCTCATTTGCCACCTGGCGTTCGCTGATTAACAATTTCACCATTGAGCGGGCTGCTTTTACCGGGGCCGAGATCGGCATGCTCCAGTCAATCCGTGAAATTCCGGGGTTCCTGGCTTTTGCAGCGGTTTTCTTGTTACTGATGATGCGGGAGCAGACCCTGGCGCTGGTTTCCCTGTTGCTGCTGGGGGTTGGAACGGCGGCTACCGGCTATTTCCCCAGCGAAATCGGCCTTTATTGCACAACCTTGCTGATGTCGATCGGGTTTCACTATTACGAGACCATGAACCAGTCTTTATCCCTGCAATGGCTGAACAAAAAAGAGGCCCCGGAGGCGCTGGGGCGGATTATCGCCGCTGGCTCGTTTGCCGCGCTGCTGGCCTTTGGCCTGATCTCGGTCACATGGAAAATTCTGGCGCTCGATTATTCCTTTGTCTATCTCACCGGCGGCGGGTTGACGATCCTGATCGTTATCGCGCTGTGGATTGCTTTTCCGTATTTTCCGGACAAGGTTCCGCAGCGAAAGAAACTGTTTTTGCGCAAGCGCTACTGGCTGTATTACCTGCTGACCTTCATGGCCGGGGCGCGGCGGCAAATCTTTGTCGTGTTCGCCGGTTTCCTGATGGTGGAAAAATTTGGCTTTTCGGTTACCCAGATCACATTGCTGTTTTTGGCAAACAATGCCTTCAACATGTTTTTTGCACCCCGGATCGGGGCATTGATTGGCAAATGGGGCGAACGCAAATCCCTTATATTCGAGTATAGCGGGCTGATCGCGGTGTTTCTGGCCTATGCGTTTGTGGACAGTCCGTGGGTGGCGGCGGGGATCTATGTGCTCGATCATGCCTTTTTTGCCATGCGCATCGCCTTGAAAACATACTTTCAGAAAATTGCAAACCCGGCGGATTTTGCCCCCACGGCCGGGGTCGCCTTTTCCATCAACCACATTGCCGCGGTGGGGATTCCGCTGGGGTTTGGCATGATCTGGCTGGTCAGCCCGTCGCTGGTTTTCATGTTGGGGGCTGTCATGGCGGCGATGTCCCTGGGATTGTCGTTTCTTGTTCCTCATATCCCCCGCCAGGGGTATGAAACAAAGCTTGCCCGGCCCGGCGTGACCCTGGCCGAATAGGGTTTTCAGCGCAAAAAAGCCTTACTGGTGGCATATAGAGCCAGGGCTGCGGCATTGGAGACATTCAGGCTCTTGATGGGGCCGGGCATGTCGAGGCGGACCAGGAGGTCGCATTTCTCCCGGGTCAGGCGGCGCAGCCCCTTGCCCTCGGCGCCCATCACGAGGGCTATAGGCGCTGATATGGGGGCTTTTTCAAGGGCAAATTCCGCTTCACTGTCAAATCCGATACAGGTGAAACCCTGTTTGCCCAGAGTGTCGAGCGCACGCGCCAGGTTCACCGCCTCAACAAGGGGAACATGCTCAAGGCCTCCTGATGCGGTCTTGGCCAGAACACCGGTTGCCTCGGGGGAGTTGCGGGCGGTGATGATTACGGCTTCGGCATTAAAGGCCGCCGCCGAGCGCAAAATGGCCCCGACATTATGCGGATCGGTGACCTGGTCAAGCACCAGGATTAACTGGCAATCTTTCAAATCCTCCAGATCTGTTGCGGGCAGGGGGGCGACCTTGGCCAGAATGCCCTGATGCACGGCATTTTCCGGGGCCATGCGGCTGATCTCCTGGCTTGTCAGGATTTCGATGGGACATTGCGCCGCTTTGAGCCTGGTTTCATACTGATTCTGGATGTTTCGTGTCACGAAAAGCCGGTGCAGCTTGCGTTGGGGATTGGCGCAGGCGGCCAGCACCGCATGCACGCCGTATATCTGAAGATGGGCCGTTTTCCTGCTCCGATTCCTTCGGATGGCGGCGGGCCTTTTTTTCGGGAAAGATTTCTGGTGTGGTTTCATACCGCCTTATAGGCGCGAAGCGATCCTGCACGCAATGTTGATCCGCCTGATTTACGGGTAATTTGCGCCCTTTATAAGGGCAGAGGAATAAATAATTTTTATTTTTGACGGATAGCTGTTGACAGATGGCGCAACTCTCAACATAAACGCGGCAATATGTCTCCCGGTTTGCGCCGGGGGAGCAGTGGATTGATGCTGTTGATCTGCAAGGTTCACGGGGTTCTTTTCCGGAGGGATGCCCGAGCGGTTAAAGGGGACGGGCTGTAAACCCGTTGGCTATGCCTACGTTGGTTCGAATCCAACTCCCTCCACCATTCCCGTGAATTTTAAGGAAACCCGGCAAAGTCAAAGCGGGCGTAGCTCAATGGTAGAGCCACAGCCTTCCAAGCTGAAGATGAGGGTTCGATTCCCTTCGCCCGCTCCAGCTTTGCTCGCTTCGCTTGACGATCAGGGCCGCTGGACGAGTTTTAAGGTGTAGGGTAGTTGGTCGGTAAATCCCACTTTAATATAAGGCGCTAAGGACGCAGGATAGATGAGCAAAGAGAAATTTGAGCGCAATAAGCCGCATTGCAACATTGGCACGATTGGTCATGTTGACCATGGCAAGACGACGCTGACGGCGGCGATCACGAAGGTTCTGGCGGAGGCTGGCGGTGCGACGGCGACGGCGTTTGACGAGATTGACAAGGCGCCGGAAGAAAAGGCGCGCGGCATCACGATTTCGACGGCTCATGTTGAGTACGAGACGGCGAACCGGCATTATGCTCATGTGGACTGCCCGGGGCATGCGGACTATGTGAAGAACATGATTACCGGCGCGGCGCAGATGGACGGGGCGATTCTGGTTGTTTCGGCTGCTGATGGCCCGATGCCGCAGACCCGCGAGCATATTCTTTTGGCGCGCCAGGTTGGTGTTCCGGCGCTGGTTGTTTACATGAACAAGGTTGACCAGGTTGACGACGAGGAGCTTCTTGAGCTTGTCGAGATGGAGATTCGCGAGCTTCTGAGTTCTTATGATTTTCCCGGTGATGATATTCCGATTGTCATGGGTTCGGCTCTGGCTGCCCTTGAGGGTCGTGACGACGAGATTGGCCGGGATTCGATCCTGAAGCTGATGGAAGAGGTTGACCAGTATATTCCGCAGCCGGAACGTCCGAAGGATCTGCCTTTCCTGATGCCGATTGAGGATGTGTTCTCGATCTCTGGCCGCGGCACGGTGGTGACGGGGCGTGTTGAGCGCGGTGTCATCAATGTTGGCGAGGAAGTGGAGATTGTCGGGATCAAGGAGACCCAGAAGACGGTTTGCACGGGCGTTGAGATGTTCCGCAACCTGCTGGACCAGGGCGAGGCCGGTGACAATGTCGGGGTTCTTCTGCGCGGCACCAAGCGTGACGAGGTTGAGCGCGGCCAGGTGGTCTGCAAGCCCGGTTCGATCACCCCGCATACCAAGTTTACCGCCGAGGCCTATATCCTGACCAAGGAAGAGGGGGGGCGTCATACGCCGTTCTTTGGCAATTACCGCCCGCAGTTTTACTTCCGCACCACGGATGTGACCGGTGTTGTGAACCTGCCCGAGGGCACCGAGATGGTGATGCCGGGTGACAACTGCAAGATCAATGTCGAGCTGATCGTGCCCGTTGCCATGGAAGAGCAGCTCCGCTTCGCCATCCGCGAAGGCGGCCGCACGGTGGGCGCCGGTGTCGTTGCAAGTATTATCGAGTAGGGCAAGGCGGGAAAAACAGGCGCAATTTGCCTGGGAAGGCGATTAGGAGTGTAGCTCAATTGGCAGAGCACCGGTCTCCAAAACCGGGGGTTGTGGGTTCGAGTCCCTCCACTCCTGCCATCTAAGGCTTGCGTTTCACCTGTTTTACGGTTATGTGGGGCGGCTGTAGGTTCTGTTGCCCAGAATCAGTTTTACATGCGAGTATAAGGTTCATGGCGAAAGTCAACCCATTTGAATTCATCCAGCAGGTTCGCGCTGAGGTGTCCAAGGTTACGTGGCCCTCGAGGCGTGAGACCGTGATTACCACTGTCATGGTGCTGATTATGGTGTTCCTGGCGGCGATTTTCTTCTTTCTCGCGGATCAGGTTCTGAGCTGGGGCGTTCGCGCCGTGCTCGGGCTTGGGCAATAGGAGCTGATCTGAAAAATGGCCATGCGCTGGTATATCGTTCATGCCTACTCGAATTTCGAGAAAAAGGTTGCCGAAGCCATTCGGGAACAGGCGGTTTTGAAGGGGCTTGAGGACAAGTTCGAAGAGATTCTTGTTCCTCTGGAAGAGGTGATCGAGATGCGCCGTGGCCGCAAGGTCAAATCGGAGCGCAAGTTTTTTCCCGGTTATGTTCTGGTGAAAATGGAAATGACCGATCAGGCCTATCACCTTATCAAGGATACCCCGAAAGTCTCGGGGTTTTTGGGGTCGGACAAGAAACCGATCCCCATTTCCGATGAGGAAGCCCAGCGTATCTTGCATCAGGTGCAAGAAGGCGTTGAGCGGCCCAAGCCCTCGGTCACCTTTGATGTGGGCGAACAGGTGCGGGTTTCGGATGGGCCATTTGCCTCGTTCAACGGTGTTGTCGAGGAAGTTGATGAAGAACGGGCGCGGCTCAAGGTGGCCGTGTCTATTTTTGGCCGGGCAACCCCGGTCGATCTTGAGTATGGTCAGGTGGAAAAAACCTGATTTGGTCGTGGGAGGTTGGGAGAGTCTTTGCGCCATCGTGAAGGCTGGATAAACCGGACCACTAACCCTTGTTAAACTTGAACCGCGGCCGGTGCGCCGCAAAGGGGATTAAAGATGGCTAAGAAAATCGCCGGGTACCTGAAATTGCAGGTGCCGGCAGGTAGCGCTTCACCTTCACCGCCGATCGGGCCAGCGCTTGGTCAGCGGGGACTGAATATCATGGAATTCTGCAAGGCGTTCAACGCCAAGACGCAGGAAATGGAAAACGGCATGCCCGTGCCGACCATCATTACCATTTACCAGGACAAGTCGTTCACCTTTACGATCAAGACCTCGCCAGCGTCCTATTACCTTAAAAAGGCCGCCAAGCTCAACAAGGGCTCTTCCGAGCCGGGGCGGACAATTGCCGGATCGGTAACCATGGATCAGGTGCGCGAGATCGCCGAGGCCAAGATGGTTGATCTGAATGCCAATTCCATAGATCAGGCAGCCAGGATCATAGCTGGTTCAGCCCGCTCCATGGGGCTTGAGGTGAAAGGATAAGATCATGGCCAGAGTAGGAAAACGGATGCAGGCGGCCATGGAAAAGGTTGACCGCAAGAAGCATTATGAAGTTGCCGATGCGGTCAAGCTGGTCAAGGAAAACGCCAGGGCGAAGTTTGACGAAACCATCGAGATTGCCATCAATCTGAATGTTGATCCGCGCCATGCTGACCAGATGGTTCGCGGCGTGTGCAATCTTCCCGCCGGTTCAGGGCGCAAGGTCCGGGTTGCGGTGTTTGCCAAGGGCGAGAAGGCCGATGCGGCTCGTGAAGCGGGCGCTGATATCGTCGGTGATGAGGATCTCATGCAGGCGGTGCAAAAAGGCGAGATCAATTTTGATCGCTGTATTGCCTCTCCGGACATGATGCCACTTGTTGGCCGTTTGGGCAAAATCCTTGGTCCGCGCGGCATGATGCCGAACCCCAAGGTCGGCACGGTGACGCCGGATGTAGCTGCGGCGGTCAAGTCTGCCAAGGGCGGGGCAGTTGAGTTCCGGGTCGAAAAGGCCGGGATTGTCCATGTCGGCATTGGCAAGGCCAGCTTCAGCGAGGAACAGATCCTTGAGAATGCGCGCGCCATTGTGAATGCTGTCATCAAGGCCAAGCCCTCGGGCGCCAAGGGCGTTTACTTGCAACGCGTGGCTTTGAGTTCCACCATGGGGCCGGGGGTGCATGTGGATACCTCAAGCATCATGGCGGCTGATTAAGGAGTTTTAAAATTCACGGTCGGGGCCTTGGGGCCCCGCCGGGATAGTGCCGCTGGTCAGTTTGGCGGCGGCGCGAATTGCCTGTCCAAGACTGTGGGCGCCAACCTTTTTAAAAGGAAGGCTTAATCGGGAAAACCGGCCGGCATGAGATGGGAAAACCGGAATTCTGACGAAAGTTTTTCGTGTCTTCGGTTTGAACCTCACCTGCAATAGCGCGAAAGCGCAAGGTTGAGGGCAGGGCATGTAACGTCTCCGCGGTGGAGCCTGGCTGTTTTTTCAGGATCAATCTCGGGGGCAGGGTGAAACGGCGGTTTGCCCGATGTCTTTGATTGTTTGCCGAAGATATTGGATCGGGCCGCCATTCGTGGAGTTAGCTCATGGAAAGAGCCAGAAAAGAAGAGGTGGTCGCAGAACTGAAATCGGAACTCTCCGATGCCGGTGTTGTGGTTGTCGCTCATTATTCAGGTCTTACCGTGGCGGATATGTCAACGCTTCGCAATTCGGCCCGTGAGGCCGGTGTGCGCGTACGCGTTGCCAAGAACCGTCTCGTCAAGCTTGCTCTTCAGGGAACGGAATCAAGCGGTATATCCGATCTGTTCTCGGGCCCTACGGTCATCGCCTGGTCTGATGATCCCGTAGCGGCGCCCAAGGTCGCGGCCGATTTTGCCAAGGAGAATGACAAGCTCGTTATCCTGGGCGGCACAATGGGTTCGACCGTGCTGGACACCGCCGGTGTTTCGGCTCTGGCAAGTCTGCCTTCGCTGGATGAACTGCGGGCCAAGCTGCTCGCCATGGTGAATACGCCAGCAACGCGTATTGCCGGAGTTCTCGCAGCGCCGGCAGGCCAGGTGGCAAGGGTGCTGAATGCCTATGCAACGAAGAGTGAAGCCGCCTGAACAATTCAAGCGGATTAAAATCAAGATTCAAATCGAAGGAAACATGAAAAATGGCTGATTTAGAAAAAATTGCTGAAGACCTTTCAGCGCTCACGGTTATGGAAGCTGCCGAGCTTTCCAAGCTTCTGGAAGAAAAATGGGGCGTTTCGGCTGCGGCTCCGGTTGCTGTTGCGGCGGCTGGCGGCGGCGAAGCGGCGGCCGAGGAAGAAAAGGACAGCTTCACCGTTGTTCTGGCTTCTTTTGGCGAGAAGAAGATCAACGTCATCAAGGAAATCCGCGCTCTTACCGGTCTTGGCCTGAAAGAAGCCAAGGATCTGGTGGAAAGCGCGCCCAAGGAAGTCAAGGAAGACTGCACCAAGGACGAAGCCAACGAGATCAAGGAAAAGCTCGAAGCTGCAGGTGCGACCGTCGAACTCAAGTGAACTTGAGCGACGCAAATACGAATTTGACGCGAGCCGGGCTGGCTGTTCAGCCCGGCCCGCGTTGGCATGTTTGGCAGGTAAGGTCGCAAATCTGGAAATGCCGCATTTTGCAAATGGGGTGATGACCGGTTTGTATTGAATGTTTTTTTACGGTTCGGCGGATTTGTCGATCACGGATACATGGAGCGAGGAAGCAAGATGACGCTGTCATATAACGGACACAGGCGTTTGCGTAAATTTTTCGGGAATATCAGGGAAGTTGCCCAGATGCCCAATCTGATTGCGGTGCAAAAGCGCTCCTACGATCAGTTTCTCCAGGTTGAAGAGCCCGAGGGCGGGCGCAAGGAAGAAGGTTTGCAGGCGGTTTTCAAGTCGGTGTTTCCGATTGGTGATTTTGCCGGTGCTTCGACCCTTGAATATGTGACGTATAAATTCGAGACTCCAAAATTTGACGTCGAGGAATGCCAGCAGCGTTCCATGACCTTTGCGGCGCCCCTGAAAGTTACCTTGCGCCTCATCGTGTTTGATATCGACGAGGATACCGGCGCCAAGTCGGTCAAGGACATCAAGGAACAGGATGTCTTCATGGGTGATATGCCGTTCATGACCGAAAACGGCACCTTTGTCATCAATGGCACCGAACGGGTGATCGTTTCGCAGATGCACCGTTCGCCCGGCGTTTTCTTTGACCACGACAAGGGCAAGAGCCATTCCAGCGGCAAGATCCTGTTTGCCGCGCGTATTATCCCGTATCGCGGCTCATGGCTTGATTTTGAGTTTGACGCCAAGGATATCGTCTATGTCCGTATCGACCGCCGCCGCAAATTGCCGGTCTCGACCCTGCTGTATTCGCTGGGGCTGGATACCGAGGATATCTTCAATACGTTTTATGATCGTATTATCCTGAAAGCAGAAGGTGAGGGGTGGCGCAAGCCCTTTAACCCGGATCGCCTGAAGGGATCAAAACCGGCCAAGGATATTATCGACGCTGATACCGGTGAAGTCGTCATCAAGATGGGCGCCAAGGTTTCGCCGCCAAAAGCCAGGAAGCTGGCGCGTGAAGGCTTCAAGGACATGCTGGTTCAGGACGAGGATATTTATGGCGAGTATTTCGCCGAAGATATCGTCAACATGGAAACCGGCGAGATCTATGCCGAGGCCGGGGATGAGATCACGGAAGAAAATCTCCTGACCTTGCGCGAGGCCGGGTTTGATGAAATTCCCGTGCTGGATATCGACCATATCAATGTCGGGGCCTATATCCGCAATACGGTGGCGATTGACAAGGCGACCTGCAAGGAAGAGGCGCTTCCCGAGATCTACCGGGCTTTGCGTCCGGGTGAGCCGCCGACGCTGGAAACCGCCGAGGCGTTGTTTAATTCCATGTTTTTTGATTCTGAGCGTTATGACCTTTCCGCGGTCGGGCGCGTCAAGATGAACATGCGGATGGAAATGGATGTTGATCCGGCCCAGCGCACCTTGCGCAAGGAGGATATCCTTGAGGTGGTGAAAACCCTTGTAGGCCTGCGTGACGGGCACGGCGAAGTGGATGATATCGATCATCTGGGCAATCGCCGGGTGCGTTCGGTTGGCGAGTTGATGGAAAACCAGTACCGTGTTGGCCTGCTGCGCATGGAGCGCGCCATCAAGGAACGGATGTCTTCGGTTGAGATCGACACGGTGATGCCGCAGGATCTCATCAATGCAAAACCCGCCGCGGCGGCCGTGCGCGAATTTTTCGGCTCGTCCCAGCTTTCCCAGTTCATGGATCAGACCAATCCGCTTTCCGAAATCACCCACAAGCGGCGTCTTTCGGCGCTTGGTCCGGGCGGATTGACCCGTGAGCGCGCCGGTTTTGAGGTTCGCGACGTGCATCCGACCCATTATGGCCGCATCTGCCCTATTGAAACCCCTGAAGGGCCCAATATTGGCCTGATTAATTCGCTGGCCACCTATGCGCTGGTGAACAAATACGGCTTTATCGAAAGCCCCTACCGGCGGGTGAAGGATGGCAAGGTTACCGATGAGGTGGTTTACCTTTCCGCCACGGAAGAATCCAAGCATTATATTGCCCAGGCCAATGCCCATCTGACCGACGAGGGGCGTCTTGCGCGCGACATGGTGATTTGCCGCCATGCGGGCGAAGTGCTGATGGCGCCATCTTCAAAGGTGGATTTTATCGACGTTTCACCCAAACAGCTTGTTTCGGTAGCCGCAGCGCTCATTCCGTTCCTGGAAAACGATGATGCCAACCGCGCCTTGATGGGCTCGAACATGCAACGTCAGGCGGTGCCGCTGGTGAAGGCCGAGGCGCCGTTTGTGGGCACCGGCATGGAGGCTGTCGTGGCGCGCGATTCAGGCGCTGCGGTTGCGGCAAGGCGGGCCGGCATTGTAGACCAGGTGGATGCTACCCGTATCGTGATCCGGGCAACGGAAGAAAAAGACGCCTCCAAATCCGGCGTTGATATCTATAACCTGCTGAAATTCCAGCGCTCCAACCAGAGCACAAGCATCAACCAGCGTCCGCTGGTCCGTGTCGGGGATTATGTCAAGGAAGGCGAGATCATCGCTGATGGCCCTTCGACCGAGCTGGGCGAATTGGCGCTGGGGCGCAACTGCCTCGTGGCGTTCATGCCGTGGAACGGGTATAACTTCGAGGATTCGATCCTGATTTCCGAACGCATCGTGCGTGATGATGTTTTCACCTCGATTCATCTCGAAGAGTTCGAGGTCGCCGCGCGTGACACCAAGCTTGGCCCGGAAGAGATCACCCGGGATATTCCCAATGTGGGTGAGGAATCTCTCAAGAACCTCGACGAGGCCGGTATCGTCTATATCGGCGCGGAAGTGCGCCCCGGTGATATTCTGGTGGGCAAGATCACGCCGAAGGGCGAATCGCCGATGACGCCGGAAGAAAAACTCCTGCGCGCCATTTTTGGTGAAAAGGCGTCCGATGTGCGTGATACCTCGCTCAAATTGCCGCCCGGAACCACCGGTACGGTTGTTGAAGTTCGGGTGTTTAACCGGCACGGCATTGAAAAAGACGAGCGGGCCCTGGCGATCGAGCGTGAAGAAATCGAACGCCTGGCCAAGGACCGGGATGACGAGCTTGGCATTCTTGATCGCAACGTCTATGCGCGGCTTTCCGATGCCCTGAAGGGCAAGGTGGCCTCCAGTGGTCCCAAGGGTATTAAGGCGGGCGCTGAAATCACGTCTGAATTGCTGGAAAGCCTGCCGCGCGCCCAGTGGTGGCAGCTTGGTCTTGATGATGAACAGGCCATGGCGGCGATCGAGGCGATCCGCTTCCAGTATGAAGATTCCAAGAAGCTTCTTGAGGCGCGCTTTGTTGACAAGGTCGACAAGTTGCAACGCGGCGATGAAATGATGCCCGGCGTCATGAAGATGGTGAAAGTCTTCGTGGCGGTGAAACGCAAGTTACAGCCGGGCGACAAGATGGCTGGCCGCCACGGCAACAAGGGCGTTATCAGCCGGATCATGCCGATTGAAGACATGCCCTTCCTGGAGGACGGGACCCCGGTTGACGTTGTGCTCAACCCGCTTGGCGTTCCCAGCCGCATGAATGTGGGCCAGATCCTGGAAACCCATCTGGGCTGGGCGGCGGCGGGTCTTGGCGAGCAGCTTGGCAAGGCCCTTGAAGTCTATGAGCAGGAACATGACATCACGCCGCTGAAGGGCAAGTTCAAGGAAATCTTCGGTGATGATGAGCGGCTCAAGGGTCTTGATGATGAAGGCTATGTCGGCATGGGCAAGACCCTGAGCAAGGGCGTTCCCATTGCCACGCCGGTTTTCGATGGCGCGCATGAGAGCGATATTGTCGAGATGCTGAAACTTGGCGGGCGCGATCCGTCAGGGCAGGAAACCCTGTATGACGGGCGGACCGGTGAGAAGTTTGATCGCAAGGTGACCGTAGGCTACATTTACATCCTGAAACTGCATCATCTGGTTGATGACAAGATCCATGCCCGTTCCATTGGTCCGTACTCGCTGGTGACCCAGCAGCCACTGGGCGGCAAGGCGCAGTTTGGCGGTCAGCGTTTCGGTGAAATGGAAGTCTGGGCGCTGGAAGCTTATGGCGCTGCTTATACCTTGCAAGAAATTCTCACCGTGAAATCCGATGATGTTGCCGGGCGTACCAAGGTTTATGAGGCCATCGTGCATGGTGATGATACATTCGAGGCGGGCATCCCCGAATCGTTTAATGTGCTCATCAAGGAAATGCGCTCACTGGGTCTGGATGTGGCTTTGCACCAGTCCGAGGGGGATGAGGAAGATCAGGAGCCGCATACAGAGGCGGCTGAGTAATTGTAGAAATATGAGGGCATGGCCGCGCCGGAACATTCCGGCTGCGGCGCGCCGTTTTTCGCATTTAGGCAAACCGGTGCTTTTAATCCCGGAATATGAGGCCAAAGGAGTGATGTCATGAACCAAGAGGTCATGAACAACCCGTTCAACCCGACAATGCAGCCGCAGACTTTCAACCAGTTGCGGATTTCCATCGCGAGTCCCGAAAAAATCCTGTCATGGTCCTATGGCGAGATCAAGAAGCCCGAAACCATCAATTACCGGACTTTCAAGCCGGAACGTGACGGCTTGTTTTGCGCCCGCATCTTTGGTCCGATCAAGGATTACGAATGCCTGTGCGGCAAGTACAAGCGGATGAAGTACAAAGGCGTCATCTGCGAAAAATGCGGCGTCGAGGTTACCTTGTCCAAGGTGCGGCGAGATCGCATGGGGCATATTGATCTGGCCGCGCCGGTGGCTCATATCTGGTTTTTGAAATCCCTGCCGAGCCGCATCGGCCTGCTTCTGGACATGACTTTGAAGGCGCTGGAGAGCGTGCTTTACTTTGATAATTTCATTGTCACTGAGCCGGGCATCACACCGCTGAGCGAAAACCAGCTTCTGACCGAAGAAGAATACATGGAAGCGCAGGACGAATATGGCGCGGACAGCTTTACCGCCGGTATTGGCGCCGAAGCCATTCGCGAATTGCTCGCCGGCCTTGATCTTGAAAAAATCCGCGCCGATCTGCGGGTCGAGATTTCCGAGACCAAATCGGAACTCAAGCTGAAGAAATTTGCCAAGCGCCTGAAGGTTGTCGAAGCCTTTCTGGAATCGGATAACCGCCCTGAATGGATGATTATGACCGTTATTCCGGTTATTCCGCCGGAACTGCGCCCCCTGGTGCCGCTGGATGGCGGACGCTTTGCGACCTCTGACCTGAATGACCTTTACCGGCGGGTAATTAACCGCAACAACCGCCTGAAACGCCTTATGGAACTGCGCGCACCGGATATCATCATCCGCAATGAAAAGCGCATGTTGCAAGAATCCGTTGATGCGCTGTTTGACAATGGCCGCCGCGGACGGGTGATTACCGGGGCCAACAAGCGCCCGCTCAAATCCATGGCCGACATGCTCAAGGGCAAGCAGGGCCGGTTCCGGCAAAACCTGCTGGGCAAACGTGTTGATTATTCCGGGCGTTCGGTGATCGTGGTTGGCCCCTCGCTCAAATTGCAGCAATGCGGCCTGCCAAAGAAAATGGCGCTGGAGCTGTTCAAGCCGTTTATCTATTCGCGTCTCGACGCCAAGGGTCTCTCTTCGACCGTAAAGCAGGCCAAGAAGCTGGTTGAGAAAGAAAAACCGGAAGTCTGGGATATCCTCGACGAGGTGATCCGCGAGCATCCGATTTTGCTCAACCGGGCGCCGACCCTTCATCGCCTGGGCATTCAGGCCTTTGAGCCGGTGCTGGTGGAAGGCAAGGCCATTCAGCTTCACCCGCTGGTCTGTGCGGCGTTTAATGCTGATTTTGACGGCGACCAGATGGCGGTTCACGTGCCGCTTTCCCTTGAGGCGCAGCTTGAAGCGCGGGTGCTGATGATGTCTACAAACAACATCCTGCATCCGGCCGATGGATCGCCCATCATCGTGCCGTCGCAAGATATCGTCCTGGGACTGTATTACGTATCCCTGATGAAGGAAAACGAGCCGGGCGAGGGGATGATCTTTGGCTCCATGGCAGAGATTGAACACGCTCTGGACAATAATGTGGTGACCCTGCATTCAAAGGTGAAGGCACGCTACCGGACGGTTGATGATGAAGGCAAGCCGATTTCCCAGATCCATGAAACAACACCGGGGCGGATGCTGATTGCCGATCTGCTGCCGCGCCACCCGGAGGTGCCGTTTGATGCGGTCAACAAGGAGATGACCAAGAAGGAAATCTCCAAGGTGATCGACGTTGTCTATCGTCATTGCGGCCAGAAAACCACGGTTATCTTCTGCGACCAGATCATGGGGCTTGGCTTCAAGCGCGCCTGCATGGCCGGGATTTCCTTTGGCAAGGACGACATGATGATCCCGGACACCAAGGAAAAATTTGTCAATGAGACCCGCGAACAGGTCAAGGCCTATGAAGAACAATATGCCGAGGGGCTGATTACCCAGGGCGAGAAATACAACAAGGTCGTCGATGCCTGGGCCAAGTGCACCGATACGGTGGCCGATGAAATGATGGCGCATATTTCCGCCAAGCATGTCAACAAGGAAACCGGGCGCGAGGAGCCGATCAACTCGATCTACATGATGTCCCATTCCGGCGCCCGTGGTTCCGCGGCGCAGATGAAACAGCTTGCCGGTATGCGCGGGCTGATGGCCAAACCTTCGGGCGAGATCATCGAAACCCCGATTATCTCGAACTTCAAGGAAGGCCTCACGGTTCTCGAATACTTCAACTCTACCCATGGCGCCCGCAAGGGGCTGGCTGACACGGCGCTGAAGACTGCCAATTCGGGCTACCTGACCCGGCGTCTGGTTGACGTTGCGCAGGACAGTATTGTCACCGAGGAAGATTGCGGCTCCACCAACGGGATTACCGTCAGCGCGGTGGTTGATTCAGGCGAGGTTGTCTCTTCGCTGGCCGCCCGCGCCCTTGGACGCGTGCCCGCGGTTGACGTTCTGCACCCTGAAACCGGTGAGGTGGTAATCCCGGCGGGGCAGGAAATTCATGAAAAGGACCTTGATAAAATCAAGGAAGCCGAGGTCAACGAGATCCTGATCCGTTCGGCCCTGACCTGTGAGACAAGGCGCGGCATTTGCGCCAAATGCTATGGCCGTGACCTGGCGCGCGGAACGCCGGTGAATATCGGTGAGGCGGTCGGGGTTATGGCGGCGCAATCCATTGGCGAACCGGGAACCCAGCTTACCATGCGCACCTTCCATATTGGCGGTACGGCGCAGGTTTCCCACCAGTCCTTTGTGGAAACCAACCATACCGGCAAGGTTGTTATCCGTAATGCCAATATAGCCAAGGATTCAAAAGGAAGGCTTGTGGTCATGGGCCGCAATACGGTCGTGGTCATCGAAGACAAGAACGGCAAGGAACTTGCCACTCACAAGATGAGCTATGGCACCCATTTGATGGTTGATACCGGGGACATGGTAGAGCGAGGCCAGCAGATTGCTGAATGGGATCCTTATACGCGGCCGATCCTGGCGGAAGTCAACGGTATCGTGAAATATGAGGATCTCGTTGAGGGCGTGGCCATGAACGAGGTTGTTGATGAGACAACCGGCATTGCCCAGCGCCATGTCATGGACTGGCGTTCAACACCGCGCGGCTCGGATTTGCGTCCTGCCCTTGTAATTTGCGACAAGGACGGCGAGCCCATTGAACTGGATCGTGGCGGCGAGGCGCGCTATCTCATGTCGGTTGATGCCATTTTGTCGGTTGATCCGGGCAAGAAGGTTCATGCTGGCGACGTGCTGGCGCGTATCCCGACAGAAAGCGCCAAGACCAAGGATATTACCGGTGGTCTGCCGCGGGTGGCTGAGCTCTTTGAAGCGCGACGCCCCAAGGATTGCGCCGTGATTGCTGAAATTGACGGCTACGTCAAATTTGGCCGCGATTACAAGAACAAGCGCCGTATTTCAATCATCCCGGAAGATGAAACGCAAGCCCCGGCAGAATACCTTATTACCAAGGGGACGCATCTTCACGTTCAAGAAGGTGATTTTATCGAGAAGGGCGAATACCTGATCGAGGGCCATCCGGCGCCGCATGATATCCTGGCCATCAAGGGCGTAGAGGAACTGGCGTTCTACCTGGTCAAGGAAATTCAGGAGGTATACCGCCTTCAGGGTGTGACCATTAATGACAAGCACATCGAGGTGATCGTGCGCCAGATGCTGCAAAAGGTTGAGATTACCGATTCTGGCGATACGTCTTTCCTCAACGGCGAACAGGTGGATCGTCTGGATTTTGCCGATGAGAATGACAAGGTTGTAGCCGAAGGCGGACAGCCAGCGACCTCGACCCCTGTATTGCTTGGCATTACCAAGGCCAGCTTGCAAACTCGCAGTTTCATTTCTGCCGCTTCTTTCCAGGAAACCACGCGGGTGCTCACCGATGCTGCCGTTCATGGCAAGATAGATCATCTTGAAGGCCTGAAAGAAAACGTCATCGTAGGGCGGCTTATCCCGGCCGGCACAGGAGGAATGCTTTCGCAGCATCGTCAGGTTGCGGCCAATCGCGATCAGCTTATCCTTGAAGAGCGGAACAAGGCGGCTGCCATTGCCGCGAAAGAGGCGGCGAAAGAGCAGGCCTTGCTTGAATCGGCGGCTGAGGCTGACGCTGAATCAACTGGGCAGGAAGACGCTGGTGAGGCTTCTTCTGAATAGTGGCGGGAGCCGTTTGAAACAATTACGGCGCCGGAATGCTTTCTGGCGCCGTTTTGATTTGCGATATATTTATATTCGCGGTCTGATTTAGGCTTGACGGGGATAAATCCTGCGCCTATGTTGCGCCCACTTGAGCAGGCAGTAGAATCATTAATGGTTCTAGACGCTGTTTGGCAAAAGCCGGAAACATAAAGAGTTCATGACCTCGAAGCAGTGCTGTTGAGGTCCTCTGTGTGGAAAAGCGGATGGTAGATCGTGATTTGCCGTCTCGCTTGATTTTTATGTTTGGCATACGGAATCATTTATGCGGGAAATGCTGCCCGCAGGAAAAGGCAAAGGCGAAATTTAAAGATGCCTACGATTAATCAACTGGTTCGCAAGCCGCGGAAAAAACCCGTCGTGACGAATAATGTCCCGGCCATGGAGGCGTGCCCGCAAAAGCGCGGCGTGTGCACCCGCGTCTATACCGTTACACCGAAAAAACCGAACTCGGCGCTGCGCAAGGTTGCGAAGGTGCGCCTGACGAATGGCTTTGAGGTCATCAGTTATATCCCGGGTGAGGGGCACAACCTTCAGGAACATTCGGTTGTTCTTATCCGCGGTGGCCGCGTGAAGGACTTGCCGGGTGTTCGCTATCATATCCTTCGCGGTGTTCTGGATACGCAAGGCGTGTCCGATCGTCGTCAGCGCCGTTCCAAATATGGCGCCAAGCGTCCTAAGTAGACTTGAAACAGATTATCGAGACGGAAAAATAACATGTCCCGCCGCCATAGAGCCGAAAAACGCGAAATTCTGCCGGATCCCAAGTTCGGAGATGTCGTACTCACCAAGTTCATGAATCTGATTATGCTGGATGGCAAGAAGTCAGCCGCCGAGCGCATTGTTTATGGTGCGCTTGATGCGGTTGAGGCCAAGGCCAAGCAGGATCCCTTGCAGATGTTTCACCAGGCGCTGGAAAATGTAAAGCCGGCTATCGAGGTTCGTTCGCGCCGTGTTGGCGGCGCCACGTACCAGATCCCGGTCGAGGTGCGCGCTGACCGCAAGCAGGCGCTGGCAATTCGCTGGATCATCGCGGCTGCGCGGGCCCGCAACGAGGATACCATGATTGATCGCCTTTCTGGCGAGTTCCTTGATGCAGCCAATAATCGTGGTTCAGCCGTCAAGAAGCGTGAAGACACGCACAGGATGGCTGAGGCCAACCGTGCCTTCTCGCATTATCGCTGGTAATCGACCGGTTCTAGGGAAACACGAAAATGGCACGCGAAACAGCGATAGAAGATTACCGCAATATTGGCATCATGGCCCATATTGATGCGGGCAAGACCACGGTTACAGAGCGTATTCTGTATTATACCGGGAAGAGTCACAAGATTGGCGAGGTTCATGATGGTGCGGCCACCATGGACTGGATGGAGCAGGAGCAGGAGCGCGGGATTACCATTACCTCCGCTGCAACAACGACCTTCTGGAACGGCAAGCGCATCAATATTATTGACACCCCCGGTCACGTTGACTTCACGATCGAGGTCGAGCGTTCCTTGCGTGTTCTTGATGGGGCGATAGCCCTGCTCGACGCCAATGCCGGTGTTGAGCCGCAGACTGAAACGGTATGGCGCCAGGCTGATACATATGGCGTGCCGCGGATGATCTTCATCAACAAGATGGACAAGATCGGGGCGGATTTTTATCGCTCCGTGGAGATGGTTGAAAAGCGTCTCGGGGCAACGGCTCTGGTTCTTCAACTGCCCATCGGTGCGGAAAACGAGTTTGCCGGGCTGGTTGATCTTCTCAAGATGAAAGCCATCATCTGGGATGAGGAGACCCTGGGCGCCAAGTTTCATGAAGAAGATATCTCGGATGACATGGCGGAAAAGGCCATGGAATATCATGAGAAATTGATCGAGGTAGCTGTTGAAGCTGACGAGGAGGCCATGGAGGCTTACCTTGAAGGTGAGGAAATCGGCGCTGAACGCCTTAAGGCATTGATCCGCAAGGGGACGGCTGAAGGTCTGTTTGTTCCCGTGCTTTGTGGTTCGGCCTTCAAGAACAAGGGTGTGCAGCCGCTTCTTGATGCGGTTGTGGATTACATGCCTTCTCCGCTGGATGTGGCGGCCATCAAGGGCATTGATGTGCGCACCGAGGAGGAGGTCGTTCGCAAGTCCAGTGATGATGAACCCTTCTCCATGCTGGCCTTCAAGGTGATGAATGATCCTTTTGTTGGCTCCTTGACATTCTGCCGGATCTATTCCGGCGTGGTGAATTCCGGCGACAACATGATTAATACTGTCAAGGGCAAACGTGAACGCGTTGGCCGGATGTTGTTGATGCATTCAAACTCGCGCGAAGATATCAAGACGGCCCATGCCGGGGATATTGTGGCGCTGGCCGGTTTGAAGCAGACCACAACGGGAGATACGCTTTGTGATCCCAATCATCAGGTTATTCTTGAGCGCATGGAGTTCCCTGAACCGGTGATCGAGGTTGCGGTTGAGCCGAAAACCAAGGCAGACCAGGAAAAGATGGGTGTGGCCCTGCAGCGTCTGGCGCAGGAAGATCCCTCGTTCCGGGTTTCAACTGACGAAGAATCCGGGCAAACCATTATTGCCGGCATGGGTGAGCTGCATCTTGATATCCTGGTTGATCGCATGCGTCGTGAGTTCAAGGTTGAAGCTAATGTCGGCGCGCCCCAGGTGGCCTATCGTGAAACCATCACCCGTGCGGCGGATGTCGATTACACCCACAAGAAGCAAACCGGTGGTTCTGGCCAGTTTGCACGTGTCAAGATGACAATTGAACCGCAAAAACCCGGTGAGGGCTATGAGTTCGTCAACCAGATTGTTGGTGGCAATATCCCCAAGGAATATATTCCGGGTGTTGAAAAGGGCATCAATTCGGTCCTGACAAGCGGTACGCTGGCCGGGTTCCCGATCCTTGATGTGAAGGTAACGCTCACGGATGGCGCCTATCATGACGTGGACTCGAGCGTCATGGCTTTTGAACTGGCAGGCCGCGCGGCATTTCGCGAGGCAGTGCAGAGTGCGGGCCCGAAACTCCTTGAGCCGATCATGAAGGTTGAGGTGGTCACGCCGGAAGATTACATGGGTGATGTCATCGGCGATCTTAATTCGCGCCGCGGCCAGATCGGCGGCACGGAAGTCCGGGGTGTCGCCACGGTGATTACCGCCATGGTGCCGCTGGCCAACATGTTCGGTTATGTGAATAACCTGCGTTCCATGTCCCAGGGGCGTGCACAGTATTCCATGCAGTTTGACCATTACGAGCAGGTGCCAAAAGCGGTGTCTGACGAAGTTCTGGCCAAGCTCAACTAACGGGTATTTGAATTTGCGGAAGTGGTCTTTCCGCGGTTGTGAGATGAAAAGTGAAGGAGGGCAGTATGTCCAAAGAGAAATTTGAGCGCAATAAGCCGCATTGCAACATTGGCACGATTGGTCATGTTGACCATGGCAAGACGACGCTGACGGCGGCGATCACGAAGGTTCTGGCGGAGGCTGGCGGGGCGACGGCGACGGCGTTTGACGAGATTGACAAGGCGCCGGAAGAAAAGGCGCGCGGCATCACGATTTCGACGGCTCATGTTGAGTACGAGACGGCGAACCGGCATTATGCTCATGTGGACTGCCCGGGGCATGCGGACTACGTGAAGAACATGATTACCGGCGCGGCGCAGATGGACGGGGCGATTCTGGTTGTTTCGGCTGCTGATGGCCCGATGCCGCAGACCCGCGAGCATATTCTTTTGGCGCGCCAGGTTGGTGTTCCGGCGCTGGTTGTTTAC
>CAZHLV010000041.1:0-16881 GCA_964533415.1 uncultured Hyphomicrobiales bacterium | reverse complement strand
AAAGACCCGAGAAAAAACCACATGATCGGATGTTTGGTTTCTTCTCCGGTAAAGTCGAAACCATCATTCATCTCCGGAAGATCTTCTCCGGCGCGATAATGCTTTTGGTAAAAATCTCCAAAACGTGATGACATGGCGCCGTTTTCACCTGAAGGTTGGAAGAGAACCACTTTAGCAGTGTAGCTGTGAAACGTTAATCAAAACCAATAAAAACCGGTTGCGGTTTTCCGCTGCGCTTGACTGAAGGGGCGTTATGGTCTTGATTAACAAAACATTAACGGCGCTTTTGTGTCGCGGCGTAACCTAAGGGGTGTATTCATGGCCGAGTTACTGGCATTGGTTTTCAGTGTGGCTACGGGGATCGTTCTGGCGGGCATTGTGACGAATGCCCTGGAAATGGTTCTGGGTAAAAGGGCGGGGTTTTACATGCTGCTGGAATCGGGCAAGCCGGGTCCGGCGCTGTTGGTCTCTGGATTTCTTTTCCTTTCGGGGCCCTTGCTGTTGTTGCGCTGGGGGCGGGGGTTCCTGGAGCGGCGCGAAGTGGCGGGTGTTTCCGTGGCGCTAACCGGGGCGGCGTCCTGGGGATTTGTGACGGGTATGTTCGCGCTTTATGGCTGTCTGGCCCTGACGTCCTGAGTTTTGAATCATGCTCTATTCGCTCGATCGAACCTCTCCTTGCCTGCCGGATGAGGGGGCGTACTGGATTGCGCCATCGGCTGATGTCATCGGCAATGTAACGCTTGAGGCAAACAGCAGTATCTGGTTTGGCGCAGTGTTGCGCGGTGACAATGAAAAAATCCATGTGGGGGCTGAAAGCAATGTTCAGGACAATTGTGTGCTGCATACCGATCCGGGCTTTGCGCTGAGTATCGCGAAAGGGTGTACGATCGGGCATAATGCGGTTTTACACGGCTGCGAGATTGGCGAAAATTGCCTGATTGGCATCGGGGCCACGCTGTTGAATGGCGTGACTATCGGCAAGAACTCCATTATCGGGGCGAATGCCCTTGTGCCGGAAGGTAAGAAAATCCCCGAAAATTCACTGGTCGTTGGTATGCCAGGGCGGGTTATCCGTGAGCTTGGAGAAAAGGATGTGCAGGCTTTGCGCGATTCTGCCCGGCTTTACGTTGCCAAATGGAAACGTTTTGCCCGGATGTTGAAAACCGCTCCTTGAAACAAAGAACCGGCCCTGCATGGCAGCAGGACCGGTTTGGTGCGACCTCAGCCAACGGGATGGGGGGAGGGGGAATGGCCGTGGTCACAAGGGGTGTTGGTGTTGCGCTAGTCCCGTGTTCGTGTCGAGGTCACGGTCGAGAAGAAGGATGACGGGGTGAGCGCGACCCAGACCGAGGGGTGAAACTGGGACTGGCGTTTGTGATAGCGGTAGGGCGTCTGGTTCCAGCGGCGGATCTTGCTGTCCTGGTTGTCGAGGATCAGGTCGCCCAGATCCGTGACAGCGGTAAGGACGGCGTGACCCTGGTTTTTCTGGTCCAGAACAACCGTAATCAACAGCGATTCGGCCGGCCAGCCGCGCTTAATCAGCATCTTGCGTTTCAGCAAGACATAGTCTTCGCAATCACCGGCCCCGTTTTTCGGGTAGGTCCAGTATTCAACCTTTTTATAAAGCTGCGAATCCGTCACCGGCTTTATCGATGTGTTGACATAGGTGTTGATCCTGTTGAGCTGTTTCCAGCGCTTGCCGGAAAGGACCATGCGGCGGGGTTTGCGGGAGCCGCCCCGGCAATCTTTCGGATAGGAAATACAGAAGTTTACATAGCCGAAAGGCGGTGTGGATTCGCCGAATGCACGCATCAGCGGGGCTTTCATGTCTTGCCCGGGCGTGGTGCGCAATACGCGTGCATCAACCGGGTTGATGGTCATGAACAATGCCGCCGCGCTTACAACGGTCAGGTTTATTATGTCTTTCATTGTCTCCCCCTGCGATGTTGTAGGGGAAAGATCTCACAAATAATTTTCTATTTGAATAACAATCAGAGATATATTCAAAAAAATGTTTATAAAAAATAGAAATATAGTTAATTAAAGTTTTATATATTGTATTAATATTGTATTTACTTGGTTTGTTAATGCAATGTTTACTATATAAGTGCTTGTTGATAACGTTGTTTTGAAAAAACTCGGGAGAGCCTGTCCCAAATCGAAACAGGCGGGCAAAGGGGTGGTTGTCAAGGGTGGTGTTGGGTTGTGGGTGGGGGAGTTGATCTTATGCCGGAAAAAAGACAACCGGAGATGTGCCCGCGTTATTCAGGGGCTTGTTGAAGGATCAATTCGACACGAATAATCGCATGGTAAGAGAGTTTGCGGATCTTGTTTCCGCAAAGGAGATTTTATCGTGAATACAAAGGCTCGGGGCTACAGGTGCTGGCTTGGTGAGGGGGTGTTGAATTCTATGGCAAAGCCATTTTCCAGATGGCGCACGACCTTGCCGCGCATTTTCCCCAGCGTGACATGGGTGTGGATATCCGGGCAAACCGGTGCGGTCACGGCGGCGCCGCTCAAGGAGATATCCATGATCTGGCATTCGTAGCTACGTCCGTCCGGGAGGGTCAGGTGCGAGACCGGGTTGTCTGGCGTTACGCGGTCATGGCGCCGGTCTTCAGGCATGGACAAGGTATCTTTATTGGCCAGCCAGGTCAGCTTGTCGGCCAGCCGGTCCTGTTTTAAGGGAGAGACACGGAACTTGAGGGCAAAGCCGCCTTCAAACAGACGGGCGATATTGCCCGAAACCCGTCCCAGGACCTCGACATAAGCAACAATCCGGTCGCCGATCTCACCCTTGACGGGGGTGAACAGGACGATATCGCCAGGTGACATCTCTACGGCCTGACACGGGTATTCTTCCCGGTTGGGTAACATGAACCTTCCGGGAAGGTTAACCTTAACGCGTTGAAACTTGCGTTTTTCAGGGTTCGTATCTGCAAAAAGAGCCGACATCCAACACCATCCGATCCATTTTTTCAGCCTTACGGACGAGAATAAGCCCTCAATGGTTAATGCTTGATTAGCTCAGGGTGTTCTTTGAGCGTTTTGTTGACAAGCCTCCTTCAATGACCCTCAGGTTGACCGCTGTCCGGGTTGCTCTTGCGTGGCCGAACGGGGGATGGGCGGCAATTGCCTTTTTGGGGATGTCGGGTGTCACGGGGTGTTTGTCCGGCCATATGAGACGCAGGCTCCGAACAGATTGGCGCATGAGCGGATCAACACCGATCCAGTAGGCGCTTTCCAGGGGGACAAGGCCGCCAAGCACCCGGGTCAGTTTCCCATTGTCCTGAAAGAGGGGGAGGAGAATCATCTCCAGGGGCAGCGAATTCCCGGCTGCACTTTGCGCCTGAATGCCGACCACGGCGGCGGCTGCGTCCTCGGTTATGGAATAGAGCAGGGTTTCCATGCTCTCCCGGTCGCATTCCGACCAGAAATGAGGAAAGCTCTGTTCGCGCAATTCGCGTCCGTAAGCGCTGCAAAGCCGGGTTCCGGCCAGCCGAAAAGCGTAGTTCACGGGGGATTTGCGTTCCAGAATGAACAGGTCGCCCAGAAGGTTCGATATCAGCTGCGGATCAAGGGCGCTGCGCTTGGGCGCCGGGTTGTCGCCGCGCAGTTCATTCCAGTAGTTGTAAAGTTTGAGTGTTTTTTTATGTTTCATGGGGTCACCAAGCGTCCTGAATACGAATTTTCCCTGTTTGGGCTGCCTGGCTTTGCCGTTTTGTACGGATTTGAGACAGCCTGTTGTTATTCCGCTAACAATTTTGTGATTGAGCAGATTTCATGCCAAAGGGAATGATCCGAAAGAGTCCGGTGGGCTCTTGCCCTTCGTGCTGGCGGCCTTTATTCAGGGGGAAAGAAGGAAAATTCCATGGTTCCCAAACAGCCACCGGCCATCAATGCGCCGCGCGTCGTTCTTGCGTTGATCGCCATTTTTTCAGTGATTCACTTCATTCGATTCTTGTTGCCGACAAATCTGGACCTTGAGGTTCTGCTTCTTTTTTCCTTCTTTCCTGCGCGTTATGGAGGTGCTGAACATATTGTCCTTCCTGGCGGTGCAGCGGCCGGAATATGGAGCTTTGTGACCTATGCCTTCTTGCATGGCAACGTGGTTCATCTCGTGGTCAACGCGGTGTGGATGCTTGCCTTTGCCAGCCCGGTGGCGCGGCGCATGGGGGTGCGCAATTTCCTGTGGTTCTCCTTGTTGTGCTCGGTTGCCGGCGTGTTGACCCATCTGGTTTTTCACTGGGGCGAGGCGGTTCCCGTGGTTGGGGCCTCGGCGGCCATTTCGGGGCATATGGCGGCGGCCATGCGTTTTGTTTTCCAGACCCAGGGGCCGCTGGGTTATATCGGCGATTCCAGCCCGGCCTCGCTTCATGTGCCGGCGCTTTCCATACGCCAGACTTTCCAGGACCGCCGGGTTGTCTCGTTCCTGGTGGTCTGGGTCGGGATCAACCTGCTCATGGGGCTGGGAGCCTTGCAGCTTGATGACAGCCTGTCGAATATTGCCTGGGAGGCGCATATCGGAGGTCTCGTGGCGGGGCTTTTCCTGTTCGGTTTTTTTGATCGTCCCTTGAGCGCAGACACGGTGTCCTCAACGGATTCCTCCTGAACGCGCCAAACTGTGCTATAACGGATCATCCGGCGGTGTGAACCGGACCGGTGATTATAAAAAGAAGAACAGGAGGGTGCGCATGAATGTTTTGACGATTCTCAACCAGAAGGGGCGTGATGTGGTTACGATTGCCCCAGATTGCACGGTTCAAAATGCTGCTGAGATCCTCACAAGGCAAAAGATCGGCTCGGTTGTTGTCAGCGCCGGGGAGGGACGAATCGACGGGATTCTCTCCGAGCGGGATATCGTTCATGCGATTGCCGGAGGCGGGAAAGATGTTCTGGCCCGGCCTATCAGCGACTTCATGACCAGCCCGGTCAAGACCTGTTCAATCAATGATACGGTCGAGGTGCTCATGACCGTCATGACGGGGCGCCGGTTCCGCCACCTTCCCGTTGAAGAGGATGGCCGGTTATGCGGGATTGTCTCGATCGGGGATGTGGTCAAGCAGCGCATTGCCGAAGCGGAGATGATCGCCAAGGCCATGCAGGAATATATTGCCACGGGGTGATGATTCGCCGGGGCATCTGTTCCAGAATCCCGATCATGTCATTCATGCCGACATGATATTCAGTCCTGATTCCCATATACCTTTTCAGGATCAAAGGCTTTTTCGTTCTCTTTGAATTCGAGCTTGAGGCCCAAAGTGGGGAGCTTTCCAAAGGGGATGGATCTGAAGAAGCAGGATTTATACCCGACATGGCAGCATCCGCCGCCGCCGTTCTGGGTCACTTTCATCCAGACTGCGTCCTGGTCGCAGTCAATGCGCAGGTCCACGAGGGTCTGGGTATGGCCGCTGGTGGCGCCCTTGTGCCACAACTCGCCGCGTGAGCGTGACCAGTAATGGGCTTCACCCGTTTCAATGGTTCTGGCAAGACTTTCGGCGTTCATATAGGCCAGCATCAAGACTTCACCGCTATGGGCATCGGTGGCGATGGCTGGAATCAGGCCATCCTTGTCAAATTTCGGGGACAGGGCAAAACCTTCCTCGATTTCGCCACGCGAGCCTCGTTTTGAAAAAGGAGAGGTCTTGCCAGCCATTGATCTGTCTATTTGATGCCGGGGCCGCGGACGAGATTGAAGAATCGCGCCTGAAGGGCCGCATCGGTTTTGAAAATGCCGGTGAACTGGGTGGTGATCGTCGAGACTCCCTGCTTTTGCACGCCGCGCATGGACATGCACTGGTGTTCTGCGTCGATCATGATGGCGACCCCCTTGGGCTCCAGCGCCCGGTCAATGCTTCCGGCGATTTGCGCGGTCATGGTTTCCTGGGTCTGGAGGCGGCGGGCATAGATCTCGACAACCCGCGCCAGCTTGCTCAGCCCGACAACCTTTTCATCCGGCAGATAGGCAATATGCGCCTTGCCGACAAAGGGGATGATGTGATGCTCACAATGGGATGTCATGTCAATGTCGCGCAGCAGGACGATGTCGTCATATCCGCCGACATCGCGGAACGTGCGCGCAAGTGCCGCATCCGGGTCCTGTTCATAGCCAATGAAGAATTCCCGGTAAGCGTTGACCACCCGCTTGGGGGTGTCGAGCAATCCCTCGCGCGCAGGGTCATCACCGGCCCAGGCCAGTAATGTGCGTACCGCCGCCTCGGCCTCTTCGCGTGAGGGGCGCTTGATTTCGGATTTGGCTTGTGAGACAGCCTTGACTACAGCATCCATGCTCACATCGTTTTCCTTAGATTTCGGGCGTTTTTACCATTCTGGCCAATTTTTTATGGGGCCGGGGGTGAAAGATCCTTGTTTCTGAACAGATCTTGAAAAACGCAATTTAATACCGGGTTTTGAGTTGATAGACCGGATATACTGCGCTCGCCGCATATCTTCAAGTAGGGATAGGCATGTTGTTTGTTTGGCGTGCGAATGTGAAGGCGTCAACGGACCTTTACCAATGCCCCGTGTATCTGAATTTCTTGATAAATGTCAAAGACGCATACCCCCCCGGGGGTAAACTCAGCTGACGGTGGAGAATCTCTGCCGATTAGTATTCGGGGCGGGCAAGGTTTGGAGTTGGTTGCTGCAATATCGGCCCCCGTTTCGTGTGAGAGGTCCGAATGGTTTCGCAAGTGGCGGTTGGTTGCTGTTTTTGCGGGAGCTTCGGGCTTGAACCCTGTTTTTTAAACAGTTAAGGGGAATAACAATGCGAAAGCACCTCATAAAGGCTCTCGCGTGTTCAGCAGCACTCGGCATCGGTATTACCGCTGCCGGTTCGGTGTTTGCCCAGGATACGCTTGAGTCCGTGATGAAAGCGCGCGGCCTGACACAAAAAGACGTGTTGGCAGCGGCGAAAACCTACATACCGACGGGTGGGCGTGACGAGTTCATCGCGGTCAGCTCTGGTGGCCAGAGCGGTCAGATCTTCCTGTATGGCATTCCGTCCATGCGCATTTTGAAGTATATCGGTGTTTTCACACCGGAGCCCTGGCAGGGTTATGGCTTCGATGACGAATCAAAAGCCGTTCTGAATGCGGGCAGCATGATTAACGGTAACCGGATCACCTTTGGTGATACGCATCATCCGGCGATCTCGGAAACAAATGGCGAGTATGATGGCGAATATGTCTTCATCAATGACAAGGCCAATCCGCGTATTGCCGTCATTGACATGAAGGACTTCGAAACCAAGCAGATCGTTGTTAATCCGATCATGTCTTCGGAGCATGGCGGTTCTTTTGTTTCGCCGAACACCGAATATGTCATGGAAGCAACCCAGTATCCGGCGCCTTTGCACCGGAAATATACGCCGCTGTCCAAGTTTAACGACGAATATCGCGGCGCTATCACTTATTGGAAATTTGATCGCAAGAAGGGGCGTCTTGATCCGACCAAGTCCTTCTCGCTCGAATTGCCGCCCTATTCACAGGATCTGTCCGATTTCGGCAAGGGGCCGTCCTTTGGCTGGAGCGCGACCAACTCGTTCTGTACTGAACGTTATGTTGGCGGTATCGAAAAGGGGCGTCCGCCGTTTGAGGCTGGTTGCTCGCAAAAAGACACCGACTTTGTGCATCTGGTGAACTGGAAAAAGGCTGCCGAACTGGTCAAGGCCGGCAAAGCCGAGAAGATCAATGGTCATGATGTGCTCTCCATCGAAACCTCGATCAAGGAAGGCATTCTTTACCTGATTCCGGAGCCAAAGAGCCCGCATGGCGTGGACTTCTCGCCGGACGGCAAGTATTTCATCGTTGCCGGCAAGCTTGATACGCATGCCAGCGTCTATGATTTCGCCAAGATCATGAAGCTGATCGAGAACAAGGATTTCGCCGGAAAAGATCCCTATGGAATCCCGATCCTCGATCTGAAGAAATCTCTGCACACGCAGGTTTCGGTTGGCCTGGGTCCGCTGCACACGCAGTATGATTCCAAGCCCTGTATCGTTTACACCTCCATCTATGTGGATAGCCAGGTTACCAAGTGGAATTATTGTGAAGGCAAGGTGCTTGATACCATTCACATTCACTACAATATTGGCCATCTGATGACTATGGAAGGCGACTCGGTCAAGCCGCAGGGCAAGTACCTGGTTTCCCTCAACAAGCTGGCGATTGACCGCTTTAACCCGGTTGGTCCGCTGCATCCGCAGAACCACCAGCTTATTGATATTTCCGGTGACAAGATGCAGCTTCTTTATGATATGCCGGTGCCGCTTGGCGAGCCGCATTACGCGGTGGCTATTCGCGCTGACAGGCTGAAACCCAAGATCCGCTATAAGACGGGCTGGAACAGCCGCACGGATAGCAAGTCGCCTTACCGGGTGCGTCCGGGGCGTGAAAAAGTTGTGCGCAAGGATGGTATCGTCCATGTTTACGGTACGCTTATCCGCTCGCATATCACGCCGGAAATCATCGAGGTTGAAGAAGGTGAGACCGTTTCAATCCATTTGACCAATGTAGAACGCGCCGAGGATGAAACCCACGGTTTTGCGATCTATGGTCATAATGTGAACCTGTCGGTTGAGCCGGGTAAAACCGTCTCTGCTACCTTCGTGGCCAAAAATCCTGGCGTCTTCCCCTATTATTGCACCGAGTTCTGCTCGGCTCTGCATCTGGAGATGGAAGGCATCTTGCTGGTTCGTCCGAAAGGCATGAAAGCCACGGAAACCAAGTTCCAGGAAGGTCAGGTCTATACCGAGGCTGATTACAAGAAGCAGGTGAAAACCTGTGTCGCTACCCAGGGTGTCATTGACAGTGTTGTGAAGTTTATCACCGAACGCAACTACAAGGACTTCCCGACCGTGGTTGCCCTTGTGGAAGATGCCGTCGAGCAGCTTGGTTTTGCTGCTGAGTCGAAGAAGAAGTCTGAAGACTTCGCGGCCAAGAAAGACTGGCAGAATGCCACGCTCTGGGCACAGCAATGGTTCCAGTACCAGGTGAAGACCGCTGATATGGGCCTGCGCGCCAAAACGCATCTTGAGCAGAATGGCGCCAAGAAGGTGACTAAGTAACAGACTTGAAAAGTCTGTACGTGCGAAATTCGGGAGGCGGGTATTTTACCCGCCTCTCGTCTGTATTTACGAAGAGTTCCAGTGTATATTAGTGGCTGGAACCGTCGGGGCGGTGCGAATCTTTCATGCGCCGAAAAACTGTCCGGTGGGGTTTTGAGTTTCTCCATCAGGAGAAGAACTACAGGTTTTTAAGGGTACTACGGAATGAAGATTGTAAGTTTCCTCGTAAAATACGGCGTCTCGATGGTGGCCATTGTTGCCATTGTTGTCGGTATGAATTTCATGGCGGGTGTTTTGTATAAAACCTCTCCGGCGCCGGGCGCTGCTGAGAAGGTTGTCGCAAACGCGCCGAAGCAAGCGGACGCCAAGGCGGAGGCCAAGACAGAAGGCGCAACCAAGGTTGCGGCTGCGGCCCCGGTCAAGAAGAAGGTTTCCGTCAAGCGGCTTTACCGGGTTTGCAGTGCTTGCCATGAGCGGCCCGGGCGGCGCAACAAGCCGGACAAACCGGCCATTCAGGACTATCCCAGCCTTTATGGCCAAGACGCCAAATACATGGCTGTTCAGGTTCGTGATATCATGTCCGGCAAGCGCGAGGGGGGCGTCAATGCCAATGGCGACAAGCGCGCTGCGCCCATGAAGGGCTCTCTCGTGACGGCCGATGGCAAGGCGCGGGTTACGCCTGAACAAATCGTGTTGATTACAAAGTGGCTTTCGCAGAAAAAACCGCTTGAAAAAGCTGCGCCAGAGCCGCCCATTCCGGCTGAACTCATAGAGCAAGGCCGGGCGATCTACAAGAAGAAGAACTGCCGCGCCTGTCATGGCAAGGCAGGAAACAAGCCGCTCAAGGGTTATCCTTACTTGGCCGGTCAGAAACGGACCTATCTTGAAGCGCAGATTCTTGATATCAAGACCAAGGCGCGCACCAATGGCAAAGTCAAGGCAATGTTCGCGTTTGTCAAGAAGTTGAATGATGACGAGATCAAAGCCCTTGCCGCCTATTTGTCTCAGGAAAAACGATCCTGAAACACGGAACCATCAACCAGATTGGAGAGAAATAATGAAGAATTCAACCAAGATCCTTGCTGTGGTGTTGACAGCCGGCATGTTTGCCAGCGGCAGCGTGCTTGCCGGATGGAACGAAGGCGGCGGTGAGCAGGATGAGGCCGAGAAGATCTTTGCCACTTTCGCCGGAAAGACCGATGAAGAAAAAGCCAAGATCCGGGAAGACGGCGTTGCGGTTTTTGAAGTGTGCTCGGCCTGCCACCTGCCGGAAGGCTGGGGTACCCAGGACGGGACCTTTCCCCAGCTCGCTGGCCAGCATCCCACGGTGATTATCAAGCAGCTTGCCGATATTCGCGCCAAGAACCGTGATAATCCGACCATGTATCCCTTCGCGCTGCCCAAGGAAATCAAGAATGCGGCGCCGGAAGTTGGCGGCGGGGCCTATGCGATTGCTGCGGTTGCCTCCTATATTTCCAACATTCCGATGAATCCGGCCAATGGTGTTGGCCCGGGCACCGATCTTGAGCATGGCGCGAAACTGTACAAGGAAAACTGTGTGCGTTGCCATGGAGACAAGGGACAGGGCGACAAGATCAAGCACTATCCGCGCATCCAGGGGCAGCATTACAAGTACCTGATTCGCCAGTTCGAGTGGATCAGGGACAAGAAACGCCGTAACGCCAACCCGGACATGGTAAAGCAGATTGCCGGTTTTTCCGATCGGGATATGTCAGCCGTGGTTGACTATGTTTCGCGCATCAAGCCGCCTAAGGAAGACCTGGCGCCGAGTGCGGACTGGATCAATCCGGACTTCGATTAAGCCTGAAGTTCCATCTCTGACAATGGTCTGCCGGCTTCAAAAGCCGGTGGACGTTTGAAACGCGGACAGGATTCTGAAAAATGAGCGATCAATCCAAATCAAAGCGCGGATTCGTGGTCAAGGGCCTTACCGGTGCTGCCCTGCTGTTGCTGGTGGCTATCTATTTTGTTCCAATCTGGTGGGTGTCGCTGACGGCTCCGCAATATCCTCCTGAGGCTTTCCCCGATGGGGTTCGCATCATGTTTGGTATGAATGGCGTCTTCAATGGCTGTAAATTGCAGGGCAAGGCCGAGATTGAAGAGGATGAGGCGCTCGATTGTGTTCATGAAATGGACGCGATCAATCATTTTGTCGGAATGTATCCCATTGCTTCGGGCGGTGTTCTTGAAAAAGCCTTTTCACCGTTCCTTTTGTCCATGTTGGGGGTCATGCTCATTGGCTTCATGATTTTTAATCCCAAGAGGCGGATGCTTGTCATGAGCATCGGGTTTTTTGCGATTACCGTATGGATGGCAATGACCTTCTTCATGAATGGTGGCTTGCGCTATCAAAGTGCAGGCTATCTTTCAGCGCTGGTCACGGCGTTGGGGCAGGGGCATGAGGAAGCGGGCGAGGATATCAGCCCGATTATCGCCAAGCTGCGCGAATCCCTGCAAACCAGTGGAGAGAGTTCTGAAAGCTCACGCGCTGATGTTATGGCTTCGGTGGAACGAAGCGGGCAGAAGGGCCTGAAAGAGGCTCTTGATAAACTGCACAAGGGAACCAAGGCGGAGAAGGGCAAGACACTCAAGGAAATCCTGGCCGAAGCCAAGTCGAGGAAGCTCGGCGGCAAGCAGCAAAGCATCTTGATCCTGAAGCAGATTTTTGAATCGGACCAGGAGCGCCAGCCGCAGGACAAGCGGCAGGAGTGGAAAGGGAATAACTGGCAGTTGCTGTTCTGGCATTATTCCAAGAACCTTGGCCGTTGGTTCAATAACCAGGCGGAGATTGTGCCGCTGGTTAAAATCATGACAACGGCAGGCTACCTGCTGTTTGGCGGCATGATTGCCGGAATGATATTCATGGTTTATGCCGGGCACAGTAATCGCAGCATCTTTTACTGGGTTCTTGTTCTGGTTCCCATTTTGCTGCCGGTGTTCTTTATCGTCGAATACGCTTCGTGGCTGTGGTGGTATGGTCATTCGATGAACGCCATGGGGGCATTTTCCCTCAAGCCTTTCATGCCGACGGTTTTCGGGCAAGGCAAGGTGGCGCAGTTTGCCACGCATTCCTACCCCTCAACCGGTTTCGGGCTGATTATGATTTTCTCTTTCCTGTTGGCGCTTGCTGCATTGATCCGCCGCAAGCAGCTTAAGGAAGAGGGGGATGTGGCCTGACCCCGTCCTTGAAGAGGTGCGTTGTGCCTGGTTTGCGCTCGTTCATAACCCTTGTGCTGTGGTGCGTTCTGGTTTTACCTGGGCTTGCTGGCGGTGCGGTGCGGGCCAAGGATATGGGCCCCCTGCAAAAGCTCATTGATGCGGCTGAGAAAAATGCCGTGATTGTGCTGGAGCCGGGGACCTATAGCGGTCCGGCGGTTGTTACCCGTCCCCTGACCATTGACGGGCGGGGAAAGGCAACCATTGACGGGGGGGGCAAGGGAACTGTCATTATCCTGAAAACCAATGGCGCAACTCTGAAAAATCTGCGATTGGTCAATTCCGGCGATCAGCATAATGATCTTGACGCCGGGGTCCAGGTGCGCGGCGATTTCAATGTCGTCAAGGACAATGTTATTGAAGAATGCCTTTTTGGTGTTGATTTACAGCAATCGAGCAACAATGTTGTGCGGCGCAACCACATATCTTCAAAAAGCGATGCGGAACTGGGAGTCAAGGGCGATGCGATCCGGCTATGGTATAGCCGTAATAACAAGATTGTTGATAATATAATTACGCATTCGCGTGATCTGGTTGTCTGGTATTCTGCGGATAACATTATTTCCGGGAACCGGGTGAGTGATGGCCGGTATGGCCTGCATTTCATGTATTCACGTTATAACCTGGTGGAAAACAACCAGTTCTGGCGAAATCTGGTGGGTATTTTCCTGATGTACAGCGATAGCGTTGTCGTGCGGAAAAACCGGGTTTTCAGGGCGCAGGGGCCCGCGGGTGTGGGGATTGGCTTCAAGGAAGCCAGCAATATGGAAATCACGGATAATGAAATCCTGTATAACAGTACAGGGCTTTATCTGGATGTCTCGCCCTTCCAGCCCGATACCACCAACAGGATTTACCGTAATACGATTGCTTTTAATGATACGGGGGCGAAATTTCTCAATGACTGGACGGGAAATCATTTTACCGACAATGTTTTTTCCAACAATATCCGCCATGTTTCGGTAAGCACGTTCGCCAGCGCCAAGCGCAATATCTGGAAGGCCAATTACTGGGATGATTATGAAGGTTTTGACCAGGACAAGGATGGTTATGGGGACAAGCCCTACCGCCTGATGGTCTATGCGGACCGGATCTGGATGGATGTTCCCGATGCCGCTTTTTTCAAGGGAACGCCTATCCTTTCCCTGTTTGATTTCATGGAGCGCCTGGCGCCGTTTACCTCGCCGCTTTTGATGCTGGAGGATAAAGAACCCAGGATGGCGCGTAATTTTACGCCCATCACGGCGGCGCCGACTGGCGGTGAGACGAATGAGGGGAAATCCCTGGAAGTTTTTGGCGCCAACACAGACGCCAGCACCAAGGCCGGAACGAGCATGTCGAAAAGTGATCCTTTCGGACTTCACGATCCCAATATTGGCTATTTGAAAAAGCCCAAATGACCTTCTTTTTAACCCATATGTGTTCAGAAACAGGCAGATTGCTATGAATACGGACAACAAACCCGCCAAGAAGCCTTCTGGAAAAAAGAGTGTCTCCAGAGTGCAAAGGGAAAAGCGCCGGGCGTTTTTGCGTTCCATTATCGCCGGATCGGCAACGGTAGGCCTGGGGCTTGCCGGTTATGTGCCCGTGCTTCGCGGGACAGAAGAACGATTGCGGCCGCCAGGGGCAATTGAAGAGCATGAGTTTCTGGCGTCTTGCATCAAATGTGGCCAATGCGTTCAGGTGTGCCCGGTTGAGGCCATTGTCCTGGCCGATATCTGGGACGGGTTTGGTTATGGAACGCCGCATATCGAGGCGCGCAAGCAGGCTTGTGATTTTGCCTGTGATACGCCGCAATGTGTTCTGGCCTGTCCGACCGGCTCGCTTAGTCATCATCTGGATACCAAGGAACAGGTTCGCATGGGGCTGGCGCGGCTTTCGCGGCCCGATGCGTGCCTGGCGCGGCAGGGCAAGGGCTTTAAAGGCATTGCCCGGCAGGAGGGTATTCACCGTTATATCGAGGTGGATCGCTGGAATCCGATCAAGATTGCCGATCACCCTTACGACCTGGAATCATGTGATCTTTGCGTGCGCGAATGCCCGATCAAGGACGCCATTTCCATGCAGCCCATGAGCGATGATCCCGATGACAAGCGGCGGACACCGGTGGTTCACAAGGCCTGTGTGGGCTGCGGGATGTGCGAGATGATCTGTCCGGTTGAGCCGACCTGTATCGTTATTGATATCCGCAAATTGTGGGGGCAGTCATGAAGGATTATTTCTATTCATTGAAAACCATGCTTGGCGCGGCGCCGCATCGTTATACAAAGGATGAATTTACCAAGGAAGCGAGCGAGCTTCACAAGGCCCATAAATCGAACGCAAAGGAACGGGTGGCGGCAATCCATGCCGAACTTGAGGACAAGACGCCCAGTTACAAATGGCGCAAATACCGCTGGCCTTCGATTATCATCATCAATCTGCTGTTTGTTGTTTCGTTCCACTTTGACGTGCAGTTGGTTGAAGGGGCGCTTACCGCCTCGCGGTTCGTCGGGTTTCACATGGCGGATCTGAATTCCGCCTTGCAGGTGATGCTGGCTTATAAGCATATCCTGATTAACCTGGTGATTGGCACGGTTACGGTGTTTATTTTGTGGTGGCTGGTTGGCGGGCGGGCATTTTGCGCCTGGGCGTGTCCTTATCACCTGGTGTCGGAACTGGCGGAGATGCTGCATCTGAAGCTGGTGAAAAAGCGCATTATCAAGGATCATCCCATGCACCGCGGTGTTCGTACGGTGGTTTATGTGGCCTTTGTCCTTCTGGCCCTGATTACCAGTTACACGGTGTTCGAGACCATCTCGCCGGTGGGGATCTTGAGCCGTGCGCTTATTTACGGCGCCAGTATCGGCCTGGTCTGGGTTGCCTTTTTGCTGCTTATTGAGATTTTTTACAGCCGCCGGTTCTGGTGCCGCTACATGTGCCCCATGGGGGTTACCTATGCTTTTGTCGGCTCATTGTCGCCGCTAACCATCCATTATGATCTCAATCATTGTTTGCATGAAGGTGAATGCCGTGCCGTGTGCCTTGTGCCGCATGTGCTGGACATGACGGTGAAAAACCGGGCGCACAAGGAATTTCTGGATATCGGCGCAGATTGCACGCGTTGCGGCATGTGCCTTGAAGCCTGCCCGACGGGCGCCTTGAGCTTCCGTGTCAAGGGGATGGGCAATCTTCTGTAATCGTTCAGGCGTGCTATTATTCGGCTGACTTTGACGCTTTGGGACATTAAACTCCGGTTGATGTCCCGGAGGGGCAAGGTTGTTGCAAGCGGCGGCGGAAGGCAGAAAAACGGAATAATAAATGATCCGTCTTAATCATCTTTCAAAATCGTTCCGGCGCACCCGTGTTCTCGATGACATGACGCTGGAGATTGCCAGTGGTGACCGGGTTGCCCTTATTGGTTCAAATGGTGCGGACAAGACAACGCTGATCCGCTGTATTTTGGGGCAGTATAGCCATGATGGTGATTTGAGCATTGATGGCAAGGATGCCCGGAAGGAAAGAAGCGCTGTTTTGGGTCGCATCGGTTTTGTGCCGCAACTTCCACCACCATTGAAAATGCCGGTGGGTGAATTAATCCGTTTTGCGGCGCATATCTGTAAAAGCCCGGCGGCGCGCATGGAAGAGATCGGCACGCGGCTGGGGCTTGATTTTGGTGAAATTCGCCGCCGTCCGTTTGTCAAGCTTTCCGGTGGCATGAAGCAGAAAATCCTTATCAGCATTGCCATGGGGCGTGATACGTCCTTGCTGATTCTCGATGAGCCAACCGCCAATCTTGATCCGGCGGCGCGGCAAATCCTGTTTGAACTGCTGTCCGAGCGGATTGACCAATCGATGATTATTTCCTCGCACCGGCTTGAGGAGGTTTCGGGGCTGGTCAACCGGGTGATCGAAATGGATCGCGGCAAGGTGGTTCTGGATGACCATGTGGAAGACGGGGTCAATATTGCTGTCAGGCAAAGCTGCAAGGTGCGGATTGGCCGGCTTGAACCGGCTTTTGCCAAGGCGGTCGAGGAATGGGGGTTTCGCTCATCAGCCGGGGGGCTGGAGTGGTCTGGCGAGGTTGCCGGTGCTGACAGGCTGCGGTTTTTGGGAATGCTGTCGCGTTATGCCGGGATTTTAAGCGCGGTGGATTTGCGTGAAGGTTCCGATTGATGAAAATGCCGGGCTTCCGATTGGCCATATTGCTGGTGGGCTTTTTCACTCTTGCCGGGTGCTGGGAGCCGAAAACAGGGCCGGAAGATATCCGGATTGACCGCGAGGCGTGCGAAATCTGCCGCATGATTATTTCCGATCCTCGTTTTGCGGCTGAAATCCGGGGTGGCCCCAAGCATAGAATTTTTAAATTTGACGATATTGGTGATGCCATTCACTGGCTTGAGGCGCAATCGTGGAAGGATGATGCGGATACCGAAATCTGGGTGATGTCCGTGAAGGACGGCAAAACCTGGCTTGATGCGCGCAAGGCGTGGTATCTACCGGACCAGATTTCTCCGATGGATTATAATTTTGGCGCGGTGGCCGAAAAACAAGATAAGAGCTTGAACTGGACGCAGATGAAAAAGGCCGTTATTAAA
>CAZHLV010000040.1:0-17039 GCA_964533415.1 uncultured Hyphomicrobiales bacterium | reverse complement strand
TCTTGCAAGGGATACCCCAGACTATAGGGGCCAGTATCATTAATGGCAAATTGCTGCCCGCAGCGCCAATCACGACTGCGTCAATCAGCGCCGTTTCACCCCGTTTACAAAAAATCGAAAGCGCCTATATAGTCTCCCTTGAAACGAGCTTTTAATCAGGAAAAGACCATGTCCGAGAACCCAAACGGCAATGCCGATTCATCCCAGACCCCTCCACGGCTGGCGCGTCTGCCTTTCAGTATCTTCGCCACCATCATGGGGCTTTCCGGCCTAGCCATTGCAACCGAAAAAGTGGAGCAGCATTTCGCCTCCATGCTGCCGATTTCCCACATCCTGACAGCCATTGTCGTGTTTTTGTTTGTTTTTCTATCCATCCTCCAGATCCTCAGATTAATCCGTTACCCTTCCGCCCTGAAAGCTGAATGGCAGCACCCGGTGCGTATCAGTTTCTTCCCCGCCGCTTCAATCGGGCTTTTGCTGATATCCATCGCCATTCTGCCCCATCACAAGGAAGCCTCTCTTTACATCTGGATGGCCGGAACGATCATCCAGTTCTCCCTTGCCTTCCTTGTCATCAACACCTGGATCAATGCGACCCATTTTGAACCTCACCATGTAAACCCGGCCTGGTTTATTCCCGCCGTAGGCAACGTGATCGTTCCGATTGCCGGGATTGCTCACGGATTTGAAGAAATTTCCTGGTTCTTTTTTGCCTTTGGCATGATTTTCTGGCTTGTCTTGCTAGTCATCGTCATGAACCGGCTGTTTTTTCACCACCCTCTGCACGAACACATGATCCCGACCCTGTGCATCCTGATCGCCCCGCCAGCAGTTGGTTTTCTTGCTTACTTCAAGCTCTCTGGCGGTGTGGATGCCTTTGCCCATGTCCTGTATTACGCGGCTCTGGCCTTCACCATCATCATCACCATGCAGATCGGGACATTCCGCCGCCTGACCTTTGTGCTGTCCTGGTGGGCATACTCATTTCCGCTCACTGCGATCACCATCGCCACCCTGGTAATGGCCGAACACGCCAATAACACGGTGCTGGAGATGCTCGGACTGGCCCTTTATACCGCCGCGGTTCTGGTTATTACCGGCTTGTCCGTACGCACCCTGATCGGGGTTGCAAAAGGCGAGATATAACAAGAACACCCGCGTACCGACCTTTCCGGTCCAGATATGCGGGTGTTTTCAAAACCCTGACGGGGCTGAAGGCGCCTTTTAACGCTCGCAATAAAGCTCGTAGAGAACTTCAATGATCGCGCGAATACGCCAGTCATCAATATCATAGTAGATTTGCTGCCCGTCACGGCGTGTTTTTACCACATGCTGCTTGCGCAGCTTGGCCAGGTGTTGCGAGAGAGCAGACTGGGAAAGCCCGACAAAAGCCTCCAGATCGCCTACGGGAAGCTCCTGCTGGTTAAGGTGGCACAGGACCATCAGGCGGGTCTCGTTGCCAAGCAGTTTCAGCAACTCGGCCGCTTCATGGGCTGATTCTTTCATTATTGCCGGATCAACAGAATCCCCCCCTGAATCATCGCTGCCGACAGAATCAACAAACTCACTCATACCAACTACGCTTCCTCCCCCTGCAAAACCGGCAATTTTTCAAACCTAACCAAAGGCTTTCCCGGGCGCAGCGCCCAGCTTTTTCAAAATCTTCGCCAGCGGACAAAATCCTGTAAACGAAGCCTGAAACAGGTTCAACCCCACGAAAGCCGTAAAATACAGCCAATAGGGATGATGGTAATGAGCCAGCGCCAGGGACAAAAGGATAAAGATCCCGGCAAACATCATCACGAGCCGATCTATGGTCATAACAGTTTCCTTTCTTTGCTTCATTGTATTAGATGTTGCTAAATTAGGAAAGCTCCTTATATGGGTTTCAGCTATTTTTCCGCAACCGGGACGATTTGAACAGTTGTGAGTCAGGCGCACATTACATAAAATCATTCCAAACGGCAAATCAGACGGGACGGACAGGAAAACATAAATGACTTTGATACCGGCTATCACAAAGGCATGGCGGCAATTACCTCTCTCCCTCCTGCTGCTTCTGGCCACCCTTTTCACAGGACTGCCCGGCGCGGCGGCTGCAAGCTCTCAAACCTATACCATTACCGATATGCCGATTATCGACCGCAAGGCGGTTTTCGCCACGGTGGAAAGCAGCAAGACCATTGCCGCGCGCGCGCGCATTGGCGGCACTGTTGGCAAATTGAAAGTTGACGAAGGCAGCTATGTCAAGAAAGGCGAGGTTATCGCCGTTGTCACCGATGAAAAACTGGTGCTCAAACTCAAGGCCCTTGATGCTTCCTTGCGCGGCCTCATGGCCCAGCAGGCCCAGGCCAGGATCGATCTGGATCGCGCCATCACCCTGCACGCACGCGGCACCATCCCCAAATCACGGCTGGAAACCGCCCGCACCGCCTTTGATGTTGCCAGCAACCAGCTCAAGTCGGCCAAGGCGGAACGCTCCGTCACCGCCGAGCAGCTTGACGAAGGCGAAGTGCTGGCGCCGACCTCCGGCAGGGTGCTCAGCGTTCCCGTTACCAATGGCGTGGTTATCCTTCCCGGTGAAAGCATCGCCCAGATCGCCACGCAAAATTATATCCTGCGGCTGGAATTGCCCGAACGTCACGCCCGTTTCATCGCCAAGGGCGACAAGGTCCTGCTGGGTGAGCGCGGTCTTTCACCCAATGGCGCCGTGGTTGGCGAGGGCACCATTACCCAGGTCTATCCCAAGCTCAATCAGGGCCGGGTCATCGCCGATGTCACCGCCAGGGGGCTGGGAAATTATTTCGTTGGCGAACGCGTGCGCGTTCTGGTCTCTGCCGGCAAACGCAACACCTTCGCCATTCCCGCCTCCTTTGCCTTCAAGCGTTACGGGCTTGATTACGTCAAGCTCGCCCGCAAGGGCGCCGAACCGATAGAAATTGTCGTCCAGCTTGGATTGCCATTAAGAGGCAAGGCACAAAACAAACTCGTGGAAGTTCTGGCGGGCCTCAACGCCGGTGATATTCTGGTGAAACCATGAAGCTCGGTCTTTCAGGCGCCTTAACCCGGGCCTTTATCAAGTCACCCCTGACCCCGCTTTTGCTGATGGCCGCCATTGCCCTTGGGCTGGTAGCGCTCAAATCCCTGCCGCGCGAGGAAGAGCCGCAAATTTCAGTGCCATTGGTAGATATCCATGTCCGGGCCAACGGGCTAAAGGCGCAAGACGCCATGAAGCTGGTGACCGAGCCACTGGAAACCATCATCAAGAGCATCAACGGGGTCGAGCATGTCTATAGCCTGACCAATGATGATGAAGTGCTGGTCACCGCCCGTTTTTATGTCGGCACCAACGCCGATGAAGCTATCTTGCGGGTGCATGATAAAGTGCGCGCCAACATGGACCGGATTCCCATCGGCATCCCCGACCCGCTCATCGTTGGCCGGGGCATTGATGACGTCGCCATCGTCGTGCTCACCTTGTCGCCAAAGCCTGAAGAGGCGGCGCACTGGAACGACAACACCCTCTACCAGATTGCCGATGACCTCCTTGTGGAAGTCGCCAAATTGCAGGATGTCGGCCTTTCCTACATCGTCGGCGGACGCCCCGACCAGATCCGGGTTGAGCCGGACCCGGAAAAGCTCTCGCTTTACGGCATTACCCTGCAACAACTGATCGGCAAGGTTAAAGACGCCAACCGCTCCTTCGTGGCCGGCACCATCCGCAACGAAAACCGCGATCTGCCGGTGATCGCCGGGCAGACCTTGCGCGGCATACCCGATATCGGGTTATTGTTGCTCACCGCCCGCGATGGCCGCCCGGTTTACGTGCGCGATGTGGCCCGGGTTGTGATTGGCGCCAAACCAGCAGAACACCGTGCCTGGCATATGGTGCCGGACAAAAACGGCAAGCTGACCCGGGTTCCAGCCGTTTCCGTGGCTATCGCCAAACGCGCCGGCGCCAATGCCGTGATTATCTCTGAGGAGATTACCGAACGCATTGAGATTCTCCGTAACCGCCTGGTGCCCGAATCGCTCAACATCACCATTACCCGCAACTATGGCGAAACCGCCGATGAAAAAGCCAACGAGCTTTTGTTCCATCTTGGCCTGGCTACGATTTCCATCGTCTTTCTGGTCATCCTTGTCATCGGCTGGCGCGAGGGAATCGTGGTGCTCGTGGTGATTCCCACCACCATCTTGCTGACCCTGTTTGCTTCTTATATTCTCGGCTACACCATCAACCGCGTCTCTTTATTCGCCCTGATCTTCTCCATTGGCATCCTGGTTGATGACGCCATTGTGGTGATCGAAAACATTGCCCGCCACTGGGCCATGAATGATGGCCGCTCCCGCCAGCAAGCCGCCATCGAGGCGGTCGCGGAAGTCGGCAATCCCACGGTAATTGCCACCCTCACCGTGGTCGCTGCCTTGCTCCCCATGCTGTTCGTCTCCGGCCTGATGGGGCCCTATATGAGCCCTATCCCGGTAAACGCCTCCGCCGCCATGTTGTTTTCCTTCTTCATTGCCGTCATGCTGACCCCCTGGCTGATGCTGAAAATCAGCGGCAAAACGGATCATAAAGGCGGCCACGGCGATGCGGGTGGCGGCTTTTTGGGACGGGTTTTTCGCACCGCCGCCAGGCCTGTTCTGAAGACAAGAGCCCGCTCGATCACCTTTTTGACAATCGTGACCCTGGCCATGGGCGCCTCCACCATACTTTTCGCCACCAAGCATGTGA
Organism: uncultured Hyphomicrobiales bacterium; assembly: GCA_964533415.1. Lineage (GTDB taxonomy): Bacteria > Pseudomonadota > Alphaproteobacteria > Rhizobiales > BM303 > BM303. Next base: position 12,301 of record CAZHLV010000040.1, on the reverse strand, counting down.
CAGTGAAACTCCTGCCCTTCGACAACAAGTCCGAGATGCAGGTGGTGCTGGATCTGCCCGAAGGCGCAACGCTTGAAGAAACCGACCGGATTTTATATGAAGCCGCCATCAAGCTGGGTGATATCCCGGAGCTGCTTTCCATCCAGTCCTATGCCGGCACCGCCTCGCCGTTCAATTTCAACGGTCTTGTGCGGCACTATTACCTGCGCAAAAAACCCGAGCTGGGTGACTTGCAGATCAACCTCACCCCCAAGCATGAACGCGACCGCACAAGCCATGATATTGCGCTTGATATCCGCAAACGGCTCAGTTCGCTGAAAATGCCAAAAGACAGCTCGCTCAAAGTAGTCGAAGTGCCCCCCGGTCCACCGGTAATTTCAACCCTCCTGGCGGAAGTTTACGGTCCCGACCCCGAAACCCGCCGGGCGGTATCCCTGGAAATCAAGAAGCTGTTTGAGGATATCCCCTATATTGTCGACGTGGATGACGGTTTTGGCAATCCGCATATCCGGCTGCGAGTCTCCATCGATCAGGATAACCTGGAATTTCACAACGTTGAGCAGCGTGATGTTTATGACACCATCCGCGCCTATCTTTCCGGTGTGCCGGTGGGCTATTCGCACCGCGGGCATGGCCGCCACCCGATTGAAATCGCCGTCCAGCTTCCCAAAAGCGCCCTGAGCATTTCCGAACGCTCCCTCTCAACGCCCATCCCCGCCAATGCCCTGCCGGGCAACCGTTCGATTGTTGAAATGGGCGATGTAGTCTCTTTAAGCGAAGAACGCGCCTCTTATCCCATTTTCCGCCATAATGGCCGCCTCACCGAGATGGTGTTTGGTGAACTTGCCGGAACCTTTGAAGCGCCGATCTATGGTATGCTGGCGGTAGAAAAGGCCATTGAGGAACATGACTGGGGCAAACTGCCCAAGCCGGCCATCAAATATCACGGCCAGCCAAGGGACGAATCCAAATCCACCCTTTTATGGGACGGCGAATGGGAAGTCACTTATGTTACCTTCCGCGACATGGGCGCAGCTTTCGCCATTGCCCTGCTGGCCATCTACTTCCTCGTGGTGGGGCAATTCAAATCCTTCAAGCTGCCCCTGGTGATCCTCACCCCGGTGCCGCTGACCCTGATCGGCATCATGCTGGGCCACTGGCTGTTTGATGCGCCGTTTTCCGCCACCTCCATGATCGGCTTTATTGCGCTGGCCGGAATCATCGTGCGCAACTCGATCTTGCTGGTGGATTTCATCCGTCATGCCGATTGCGAGAACTGCGCCTTGCGCGAGGTGCTGCTGGACGCTGGATCCGTGCGCTTCAAGCCTATTCTGCTCACCGCCATCGCCGCCATGATCGGCGCCGCGGTGATCCTCACCGACCCCATCTTTCAGGGCCTTGCCATATCATTGCTTTTCGGCCTGGCCTCCTCGACACTCCTGACGGTCCTGGTGATCCCCGCCATCTATATCGCCTTGCGCGATGACGGCAAACCTCTGCCTTCGAGCAAGTCAACGGCCCCGGAAGAAAAGAAAGCCTGAGCAGGCTCAACAAAAAACGACGGGAAACAAACCCGGCAAACGTTACAATACAAATTCCCCTGCATAAGGTAAGGACAAACGAGGATCGAGATGATTAGAATCAAACAGATATTCCTGCCAGTTACTTTTATCATAGCCGCGTTCGTCATCTTCGCCCCCATGACGTCGGGTGCTTTGGCTGCCGAAGACAATCGCCAGTTCGTCAAGGTCAACCCGCAGGTAATCGACCGGTTTCTTGCCGAGATGCGCCAGGACCTCGTTCATCTTGATGATTTGCTGAGCGCCATTTCCGAAGGTGATCTTGAAGAAGCCGCCCGCATTGCCGAGCGGCGTATGGGACTTGCCCATAAACGTATCGAGATGATGGTTGCAAACGGCGCCTCGGACACCCAAATCGCCAAGTTTATCGCCAAGGTGCGCAAATGGGCGGATAATGACGAGCTTGACTTGTCGAAAGCCCTGCACGGCAAAGGCCAAGGCCGGGGCGTTGGCCAGTTCATGCCCGAAGAGCTACGCGCCATGGGGCAGGAAATGCACAAGGCCGCCTACGCTTTTGCCGATGTTGCCAGGGCCGCCAAGACCCCGCCCACCGCAGATGATTACAAGAAAATCTTCTCCGCCGTGAACGACATCACCACCTTGTGCCGCAACTGCCACGACACGTTCCGCGTCCGGTAATCCGTTAACACCGCAACCGGGGCCGGATCAGTGCGACATCAGCACCGGTACGGTCATCTCCTTCAAGATCGTGCGGGTCACGCCGCCAAGGGCAAGCTCGCGCAGCCGCGAATGGCCATAACCACCCATGACCAGCAAATTGGCACCCGTCTCGGCAATCAGGTTGAGCACCACCTCGGCAACATCAATCCCAGCGCTCTGCACCCGCTCGACCCGCACCTTGATCTTGTGCCGGGCCAGGTGAGTGGCAATATCCGCCCCCGGCTCGGCCCCGTGCGCGTAGCCGTGCTTGCCGGCATCCACCACCAGCACGATCACTTCGTCCATGTCTTCAAGTATCGGCAGGGCATCATGCACCGCCCGGGCGCTCTCGCGTCCGCCATCCCAGGCAATGACTGCCTTGCCGCCTGAAACCGCATCAGGCCGTATTCCGATATAGGGCACCAGATAAACCGGCCTGCCCGATGAGAACAACAACTCTTCCGCCAATGTCGAGGTCAGATTCGCAAGGGGACTATCTGGATTGGACTGCCCGAGAATGGCGATATCCGCATGCCGTGCATGAAAGGCAAGGGTTTCACCCGCCGTGGTCTCATAGGCGTTCACCACCCGCGCCTCGGCGCTCACCCCGGCGCGGTCCGCTGCTGCCTTGAAACCCTCCGCCGCCTTGCCCGCAGCATCCTCCGCCGCCTTGCGCTGGATATCGCGCACTTCAATGGGCAATTCCGCACCTATATAAGCTGGAATTGTCGGCTCGATCGCCAGGGCCACCCCCACGACATGGGCATCATGAGCCTCTCCCATGGCCAGCGCCGTGGCCACCCGCGCCTCGCAAACCTCAGAATCGTCCAGGTAAACCAGAATATCCGTGTAGTGCATAGTCAGCCTCTCTTTTTAATGATCCCGGTACAAACAGCCTCTTGTTGAATATTTCGCGACTCCCGGGTTCTTTTTCAACCATGCATATCTGCGACCTATAGTCCCGATGCCGTCTCAAGAACCAGATAATCAACCACGGCGCACAACGCCTCATGCCGCGAGGCGCCTTCTTCCACAGCCTCTTCATAAACCCGCCGCTGGCTTTCCGCGCTGGTGCCAGCCTTGACGATTTCACGCGTGCGCTCAATTTCCGCCACGCAGCCAAGCCGAACCGCATCCTCGCGGGTCAACTCGACCAACTCGTCAATCAAGGCCGCCGCGGGGAGCATTTCGCCAGCACCAAAATCTATCAACTCGCGCCGCGCTCCATAACGCTGCGCCCGCCAGCGGTTTTCCTTAATCAAGGTGTGCGGATAGATACGCCAGCGCTGATTGCGCTTTCGCAAGCGGAACAGCATGGACACGATGCACTGGAAAAGCGCCGCGATGCTCAAGGCGTCCTCAATGCGGGTGCAAACATCCATCATCCGCGCCTCGATGGTGGGAAAGCGCGCCGAGGGGCGCACATCCCACCAGATCTTGGTGCCATCCTCAAGCGCCCCGGCCTTTACCAGTTGCGCCACCATGCGCTGATACTGGGCAAAACTGTCAAAGGCATCGGGCAATCCGGTGCGCGGCAAGCCATCAAAAACCGTCAAACGATATGAATTCAACCCCGTATCTCGCCCCTGCCAGAAGGGTGAAGACGTGGTCAGGCACAACAGGTGAGGAAGGAAATAGGCAACCTGGTTCATCAGGTCAATGCGGGTATCTTCATCCTCGATACCCAGGTGAACATGCATCCCGCAAATCAAGAGCCGCTGAACCGCGCCGCCAAGGTCATGCGCCAGCGTTTCATAGCGTGCTTTTTCGGTATGCTCCTGCTGTTCCCACCGGGCAAAAGGGTGGGTGCTTGCGGCAATCGGCGCCCAGCCATATTCCCTGGCAACCCGAACCACCCCCTTGCGTAGCCGTTGAAGATCAGCACGCGCCTCCTGAACGCTCGAACACACCCCTGTCCCAACCTCAAGCTGGCATTTCATGAATTCATTGGTCACCTGCTCGCCGCAGGAAACAACGCAGTCTTTCATAAATGCGTCAGGGGGCGAACGCACCAGGTCGCGCGTCTCAATATCCACAAGCAGATATTCTTCCTCGATCCCCATGGTCAGGCTGGGCGCCGGAACACTCATGAAACTTCCCGTCTTTCTCAAAGCGAAACAGAAATACGTTTGAATATCTCATCAGATATTGAGCAAATGTCAAATACTGACTCGATTTTCAGCTCTTGCAACCCGAAAACTGTTGCAGTGTTGCAAATATTGCAACACTTGCAATGTCACATTTCCATCACACATTTCAAAAATCATTTTGCGAACAGCAATGCCAGATTGCAATTTCCAACCATTTCAAGGTAATCATGAGTCGAGATTTACATATGCGCGAGGTGCTGCGCATCCAATATTTGAAATTGTCCAGCCGGGGGAACACATGAGTAAAACAAGCCAAATACTGAAGATCGCGGGCGCAGGCCTGCTGGGAGCAACCATGCTGGCCGGACCGGCACTGGCAACCCAGGGGTATTTCCCGCACGCTTTTGGCATCAAGTCCAAGGGGCTGGCTGGTTCCGACGTGGCCTTTGCCCAAAGCGCCATGACCATCGCGGTTAACCCGGCGGGTCTTAGTGATGTTGAAGATCAGGTCAATATTGGCGTAACCGCATTTAGTCCGCACCGCAAATTCAGTTCAACAGCCGCGGCAACTGGATCCGTGAGCTCCAGGGGGCAGACCAGCAAGAACACGCTCTTCGCGATCCCGAATTTCGGAATTTCCTACCAGATCAATGACAGGGCCGCCGTTGGCTTTGCTCTCTACGCGGCGGGCGGTATGAATACGGAGTATTCGACAAGTGTTTTTGGTGATATCGGCGGCAAAACAGGTATTGATCTGATGCAGGTCGGTCTTTCTCCGGCATTTTCCTACAAGATCACGGATGCCGTATCGATAGGCCTCGCGCCAATTTTCTCGATTTCGCGCTTCAAAGCCGAAGGGCTGGCAGCGTTTAAAGGAAACTCAACAGATCCGGCAAATCTTACCAACCGTGGCTATGACTGGGCCTACGGTTTTGGTGGTCGCGCCGGGATTCAGGTCAAGCCAAGCCAGGCTTTCTCCTTTGGCGCATACTATCAAAGCCGCATCTATATGTCAAAATTCAAGAAATACCGGGGCCTGTTTGCAGAACAGGGTGATTTTGACATTCCCGCATCCGTAGGAGCTGGTGTGGCCTTTAAGCCTTCGAGCGCCCTTACTCTGACAGGCAGCTACAAACATGTCTGGTACTCCAAGGTCAAATCAATTGGCAATGCTGGCTCTTTGACCGGTGGTCTGGGTGCGGATAACGGAGCAGGTTTTGGCTGGAAAGACGTTGATATTTTTGCCATCGGTGCCCAATATGGCATCAATGACAAGCTAACAGTCCGCGCAGGGTATTCATATAATAATAATCCAATTGGTGATAGCGAGGTCATGTTCAACATCCTCGCCCCCGCGGTGCTGAAACATCACTTCACCGGTGGTTTTAGTTATGACATCTCTGAAAGAGTAACTCTTGATCTTGCAGTCATGTATGCTCCTGAAGGGAAATCTCAGGGAACGGTGGTTACAAACGCAACGGGGGCAACTTCCATCCAGACAATCACAGATAGAATGTGGCAGGCCGAAGCGTCAGCAGGTATTACCTGGAAATTCTAGAGCACCTTCCGGAAAAGCGGAATCCGGTTTTCTGATAAGATTTGAATCAGTCAAAACCGGAAACGCTCTAGAAAACCTCACTCGCTCTTATAAAAACACCGCAGGCGCTCCTGAATGATTTCAGGAGCGCCTCTTTTATTTTGTCTGTATTTCTTTATGTTTGCCGTTTCCTGAAATACAGCGGGCTGTAAAGGGTTAGGAAAAGTACAAAAGCGGCTATCCATTCAAACCCTGAAACATTGATATGCAGCATATAGCTTTCGGTCCCGGCCATGGCGAGGATCCGGGTTATAACCGCGGCAATTACCAGAAGATAAACAACCGAGGTTCCTCAACCAGCTGTTAATGGCCGCCCGGAATGCCCTAAGGACGCCCGGGTCATAACCGCCACGATCATGGTACCGACCGCGCCAATGGTCAGGCCATGCAGGGCATCCCTGAAGGGCAACAGGTCGGCAAGAATGGAAACCCCGAGCAAGGCCAGCCCGGCAGGTATCCAGGCATAACCCACATGCAAGACCAGGACCAGCGGCTCTTTGAATGTCCGGTACCCGCACCAGCGCGACAGGCGGAAAAGCTGCAACCCGGCTGCGGTTGCGAGCAGCCCGCCAGTTACCGCAAGGTCCGGTGTAACAACCCAGAACAAAGCCGCCGCGCCGGTGGCCGCCAATGCAGCCTTGTCCGGCCATCCAAAGCCCGCGGGCCGTGCTTCCATACCGCTCTTGGCCAGCCAGTTACGGGTAAAGCTCGGCGTTATGCGCCCGCCAATCAGGCTCATCAGCATGATGATGGTCATGATCCCCAGCCGCCACCCGGCGCCATCACTTTCCAGCACCCCGGCATTATCCAGGTGCATGGTTAAATTCGCAGCAAGAAAGACGAACAGCACCGCCGCAACCGGCAGGTTGCGCCAGTTCTTGCCGATCAGAATCTCGCGCATGATAAAGGCAAAGAAAATGGCCAGAAAGGAAAGGTCAATCCCCCCGGCAAGCCAGTTTCCAAGATACGCCCCGAACAGCATTGCCGCCCGCCCGGCCAGCCAGATTCCGGCCAGCCCCGCCAAGGCAAATCCCCGCACCGGCAAACGCCCGGTCCAGTTGGGCACTGCCGTGAGCAAAAACCCGGCCATGGCTGCACTGGCAAAACCAAACAGCATTTCATGGGCATGCCAGGCCACCATGTCAAAATGCACCGGCGCTTCCATTTGCTCATTCAAAACCAGAAGCCAGATCCCCATTGAAATCACCGCCCAAAGCCCGGCCCCCCAAAAGAATGGCCGGAATCCGGCGCTCAGGAATGCCAGCCCGTTAAAATGCCGCCGAGCCAGTATGGATGCGGAAGGTTCAGGTTCTACTCGCCGGGAAGTTTCAGAATCGCGCATTTTCGCCTCATGAACTGCAAATGACCGGAATGGCTTGTAGTCTGGAATGGCCCCAACTTCAATGTCGGAAATCAAGTGCATGAAAAAGGCCCGCAAATCGCGGGCCTTTCCGGCATTATTTTTTTAATTCTACTTGCTGATCCGGACATTCAGCAGATCCTTGGCGATTTCCTTGAAAATCTTGTCAAGATCGGCATTGGAGGGCGAGTCAAAGTATTTATGCGGCTCCGAGGCGCATCCGCGCATGAGGTTCTGGATCGTTGAGGAATTGGCATGAAACGTGATGGTATAGAGCAGGATATTCTTGGCCTTGATATTATTACACACGGTTTGTGTCCGGGTATTCAACTCGGCCATGGCCGTGGCATGATCCGTTGTCCCCAGCCGCCCCATGCCGATATAGCCATAGCCGGAATAGGCCGACTTGTTATGATTGGGAATTGCCGCAATATCATTCTCCCCGTCGGTCAACAAAATAATGGCCTTGGTGTTGGCCTTGTCCGAATACGCCTTGCCGGTGGTGAACGGCGCACCCGGCGAGATCGTCCGCCAGCCCCAGGCCAGCCCAATGGGAATAACGGTAGTCCCGTGAGCCGTCATGGCGTCAATACTGTTTTTCAGGGCATTCTTGCTGTTGGAAAGCGGCGTAATCGGCTGGATCCGGCAGCCTAAAGACGGATCATAGCTGCCCGAAATCGTCAAACCTGCATATTTGCCCGGATAGCTCTGCCGAACCTGCGGGGTCCCGGCAATGCCATCTGCAGCATAGGAATACCAGTAAGGCGCCCCGGTATCAGGTTCATCTGGCCAGAAATAGGGCACCCATTTGCTATCCCCGCTCGTCGGCGGTGTATCGCTCACATCGAGCGGCGAGGGCCGCGCCTCAACGCAGCCGTTCCAGCTCCGGTTGGTGATATTGTTATAGAGTGTAAAGATATTGGTGCTTCCGGTAAAATTTTCTCCATGTATGGACGAATTTGCCGCTGTATCCATCCATGCCGTATTTCCGCTTCCGATATTCACCGACCCTGAAAACGGCACCAGGGACACCTTGATACCGGCAGAAACCGCCGGGTTGACATAGAGCATGTCAATAAAGGTCTTGGCGGCATATTTCAGTGAATTCAGGCGTCCGCCAGAGGCCATGGAACCGGTATTGTCCAGAACCAGGGCCACTTCAAGAGACTGCTGATCGAGTGAAACCTCCGACAAGGAAGCAACCGTGATATTGTCCATTCCCGCCAGCGCCATGAAGGTCGTCTTCAAATTGGCTTGGGCAGTGATGGTAACCGAACTGGAGGTAAAAGACAGGTTGAGAGCCCCGGGCGCCCCCAGTTCATCGGCCGGGTAATTAGCATTGAAATAATCATTGGCGATAACCGTCATCTGGGGCTGGGTCAGGTAATGATTGCTTCCTACCGCCAGCGCCGCATGGTCAAGCGCCTCACCAAGGCGGCTTTTCACGATATAGGCCCGCGAAAGATCAACAGCCGAACCGACAACCAGGAGAACCGGAATCACCGACAGGGCAAAGATAATGGCAACATTGCCGCCCCTGTCACGGCGAAAGCGCGGCACAAGACCCAAAACAGACCGAACTCCGGTCTTGAAAAATCCGGTTGTGGTTTGCGAAAATTTTTCCCGAAACATCTAGCTCTTCCACTGATATGATGACGCCCAATGGCACCTTCTCATATCAACATAAAAGCGTAAACGTTCAGGTAAACGCTAAAACATATATCAAGTTTTCACTATTAACCTGATTATTGTGTTAACGCATACAATAATAACCAAATTCTCATAAATGTTTATCAAAACAGATCCCAGTAGCTTGGGTCCATATGCGTCCGGTCTTCACTATACCATGCCGGCATGGTGAAGCGCTCGCCGCTGACAACCTTCCCCACCCCGTGGAAATGCCGCATCCCGCCGGTAAAGCAGACAAGCAGGCCCTTTTTGGGTTTCAAACGCAGTTTCTGGTTATCAAAGTAAAACTCGCCACCTTCAAAATCATCATTCAGGTAAACCAGCGAGGTATAGTCGCGAAATGGCGTTGGATGCGCAGAGCCATCAGGATTGGCGTTATCCGCATGGGCCGGCATTTCAAACCCTGCCGGCCATTTGACGATCTGGATCGTATCGGCAAAAACCGGTTTTTTCAGCTTGTAAAACGCCATAAGGCGCTGCGCCGCCCGGGCGCGGACATCATTCATCAGTCTCTTGATGTAACGATCTTCTTCCGGAAGCGAGGAAATCCACAAGAACCGGCCACTGAAGAAATTATCATCCGTAATGGACGCCTCCGCCCGGCTCTCATTGCGGCGATAGGCTTCAACCACCGCATCACATTGTGCAGCAGAGAGAAAATCCGGTTCCAAATAAAAATCCAGCCCCTCCTCATACCCGCTCACAAGGCGATAATCCTTGAAATGCGACCGGGACAGGGCAGGAGCCTGAACCGCTTCGCTCGCATGTTCACCTTGCTCCCTGATGATCCGGAGCGTCCTTGCTTCTTCGGCCTTGGCCGACTTCTTCCGCGTCTCGTTCCCGCCCTCATGCACCGGGCAGATTTGCGTGGTCCTGCTCAGATCATGCATTCCCTGCATGGCCGCCGCCAAGGCCTGCACCGCGGGATCTGGATGCCCTGGGTTTTCTTCCGGTCCGTTCTCCCCGGCAACCTTCCCCTGTTGAAATTCCCGCATCCCGGCCTTGCCAAAAACCGGTTTTTTCATCCGGCGCTTATGCGCATGGGGAACATCCGGACGCCAGCCATCTGGTCCTTTCCCATGAAAGTAAAACCGCTGCCAGGCTTTCTTGATGGCCTCTTCATCGCCCTTGGCCACCTTGGCCTGATGCGCCGCGCGCGCCCCGGCCCAGAGCTCGTGCCGCTGCGCCAGTTCCGGATTATCCGCAATATCCAGAATTTCCGGCTGGATTCGCGCCGCGTCATGCGCCCGGACCGGAACGATATAGCAATAAGGCTCACCCTTGCGAAAACGCACTTCGCCCGGTCGGGTGAGCATGTAATTCATGGTAAAGGTATAGGGCAGCCAATCGGTTTCCACGACCCCGTTCAGGGCAAAAATCCCGTCACGCGGAAAATTCGTTGGCCCGCAAACCCAAAGGTTCCAGCCCGGCGGCGTGCGGAAAATATAGTCAATGGGAAAAGTAACAATCCCATGTGAGAAATGCGACGCGGCAAAGCGGTCAAAATACGGGTAATCATCCTCACATTCAAACGTGATATCATCCACCCCCATCCCGCCATTCCAGCGGATAACGAAACTCGTGGGACTTACCATTTCCCATCCCGTGTTATTGGCAATCGCCATGGGCAGACACCGGTAAGGGTGCCGGTCGGGAAACGCATCCATCCATGCACGATGCGGTGAGCCGGGCCGGATTTCCTGCGCTCCCTCCCAGAGCCGGTAGCATTGCATCGGAATATCAGCCGGTTTGGACGCTCCCTTGTCGCGTTTCAGTCGTTTTGGCTTCCGGTTCACACCAGCCGGCTTGCCATCCCAAAGTTTCATACCCTTGCCCATAGTTCAGTCCTTCAGCTTGCAACCGGTAAAAGCATATCAATATTCCACCACAAGCGCCACCGGAAGCTTGACCGAAACAAGCCGTTGCGGGGAGTTTTGAAAACTTTTGTTAAGGAAAAATATTCACTGATCCTTAGATATTCTTGCGTATCTGTTAAGTTGACGAAGAATTTTTAAAATCACCCATGGCAAACTGGCCGCTGAGCAACGCCAAGACATCACATGAAACCCAGGACCATATATTCACGAATTTTCAAAAATGCATTTTGCAAGAATGAAAAAGGCGCAACCGCAGTAGAGTTTGCCATTGTCGGCGTTCCTTTTTTTGCCTTGCTCATGGCCATATTCGAAACAGGACTGGTATTTTACGCCCAGACCTCGATGGACGGTTCCATGGCCGAGGCCGCCCGCATGATCCGGACCGGAGAGGCGCAAAAAAGCGGCTGGGATCAAACCGCCTTCCGCAACAAGATGTGCGCTTCAATCAGTGGCCTTGTTGATTGCTCCAACTCGCTTAAAATCGAGGTCCTGAGTTTCCCTGACGCCACCGCCATTAATCTCCCGCCCGCCCTGGATGCCAACGGGGACCTGAAAAACAACTTTGCCTACTCACCCGGAGCCCCCAACGAAACGGTAGTTGTGCGGGTTTTCTATGCCTGGAACCTGATCTTGGGCATTCCCGGCATCGGCCTGAGCAACATGAACGGCAACAAGCGCCTGCTCACGGCTGCCGCCGCCTTTAAAAACGAACCCTTCCCGCCATAAGCCCCGCTTCACGAAATGAGTTTTTTCCGCTATAGGTCAAGATGAGATGTTTTTTTGAAATAGCGATTCGATTTAATTCACGTGATGCCCAAGGATTTTCCACCCTCAACCCCTCCCGGGAAAAAGCCTGAAGGGGCCGATTCCGGCAAAAGCATTGTGGAGAAATCCGCCGCCTTTCTGCGCGAAAACATTTTTTCAAAAAATGAAAAAGGGGCAGTTGCAGTTGAATTTGCACTGATCCTGCCGATCATGCTGGCAACTTACATGGGGGTTGTAGAGCTTTCCCAGGCTCTGAATGCTGACCGGAAGATGACCCGGGCAACAAGCGCCATTGCCGATCTTGCTGCCCGCTCATCTCTTTTTGACACCACCGCCGCAAATAATGCCGTAAAAGCCGCCGAGGCCATTCTGGCCCCCTACGATACTTCAACCCTGAAATTCAGGCTTTCCGCCGTCAAGCTGGATACAAATGACGGAAAAATAAAGGTTGACTGGAGCTATGCCCATGGATCTGGCATGTCGCCTTATTATCAAGGACAGGTCATATCAAATGTTCCAACGGGCCTGATGTTACCCGATAGCTCCCTCGTTATCGCTGAAGTCAGCTACGAATACACATCCCCCATAGGCGATCTTTTCAGCAGCGGTGTTTCACTGACCGATACCTTTTATGCCTATCCCCGAAAAGCCGTGCAAGGCGCAGTAGGCACACCGCCGCCACC
>CAZHLV010000039.1:0-31453 GCA_964533415.1 uncultured Hyphomicrobiales bacterium | reverse complement strand
GCTGAATTTCGATTTATGACACAAGGAAAACCCTTTATGAACACAACGCCGCAATCCTCAAACGATCCCTGGCCCACCGAGATCAAATCCCTTGATGAAGGCAAAACCCTTCAGGTAAGTTTTGACACCGGCGATAATTTCGAGTTTTCAGCCGAATTGCTGCGCGTCGAAAGCCCCAGCGCCGAAGTTCAGGGTCACAGCCCGGAGGAAAAAAAGACCATTGCCGGCAAGCGCAATGTCCGAATCAGGAAAATTGAACCGGCTGGAAATTACGCCGTGCTGCTGCGCTTTGATGATGGCCATGATACGGGGCTGTTTTCATGGGAATATCTTTACGATCTGGGCAAACGCCGCGATGATATCTGGCAAGCCTATCTCGATGCCCTGAAAGAACGGGGCCTGAGCCGCGATTAGACGCATATTGGTCAATCCTGCTATTTCCAAAGGGCGGCGCTTGGTCTAGGCTCAGCCCATGGCCGGATGGAATCAACACAGCGCATCATCCCTGATCGAGGCTGCCCATAAACAGGGCAAGCCCCTGACCGGCGCCCTGCGCGTCTTGCAAGACAGATTTCAATATATCGACATGCAGGCCATCCCCCTGCTGGCGGAGGTCTATAATCTGGCCCCGGCTGAAATTCACGGGGTTATCAGTTTTTACACCGATTTCAGGATCCGTCCACCGGGGCGCAATACCTTGCGTTTATGCCAGGCCGAAGGCTGTCAGGCCGTGGGCGCAAAAGATCTTTACGTCCATGCCCGCAAGCGCCTTGGCGCCGGGATGAACGAAACCACCTTGGATGGTGAAATCACCCTTGAACCGGTTTATTGCCTTGGCCTGTGCGCCAATGGCCCGGCAGGGCAGGTCAATGGTGAACCACGGGTTGAACTCGACCCGCAAAAACTCGATGAGCTGATCGATGGCTGCCGCAAAAAGGGGGCGCCATGAGCACGAAACTCTTCCTTCCGCGTGAAAGCGTGGCCGTGGCCTTGGGGGCAGACAAGCTGGCCGGGGCGCTGCTATCGGAAGCCAAAAGCCGGAACGAAGATATCCAGCTTGTCCGCACCGGCTCGCGCGGCGCATTCTGGGCCGAACCGCTGCTTGAGGTTGGAACACAAAAGGGCCGGATCCTTTATGGAAATATCACTGTTGATGATGTTCCGTCCCTGTTCAAGGCCGGGCTGACACGGGGCGCAGCGCATCCCAAACGCCTTGGCGGATTGTCTGAAATCCCTTGGTTGGCGCGGCAAACGCGCCGGATTTTCGCTCGCTGTGGATATACTGACCCTTTGAATCTGGAAAGTTTCCAGATCCATGGGGGATTTACCGGTTTCTTGAAAGCGCAGGCCATGCCACCCGAGGCGATCGTTCAGATTGTTGCCGATTCGGGCCTGCGCGGGCGCGGCGGCGCGGCCTTTCCCACGGGGATAAAATGGCGCACGGTCGCAAGTGCCAAAGCGCCGCAAAAATATATCATCTGCAATGCAGATGAAGGTGATTCGGGCAGTTTTGCCGATCGGATGATTATGGAAAGCGATCCGTTTTTGCTGATCGAGGGCATGCTGATCGCGGGCCTTGCCACCGGGGCGGCAAAAGGCATTATCTATCTGCGCTCCGAATATCCCCTTGCCGCGCAAATCCTCACCTCGGCCCTGAACACCGCCAGAACCGCCGGATGGCTGGGAGCATCCGTGAACGCCACCGGCTTCAGCTTCGATATCGAACTGTTCATTGCCGCCGGGTCCTATGTCTGCGGCGAGGAAACCGCCTTGCTGGAGAGCCTTGAAGGCAAGCGCGGGCAAGTGCGCAGCAAACCGCCGCTGCCGGCGCTTGAAGGGCTTTATGGATACCCGACCCTTGTCAACAATGTCCTGACCCTTTGCGCCATACCCGATATTCTGGCTCATGGGGCCAGGGCTTTTGAGAAAACCGGTGCAGGCAAATCCCGCGGCACTTGCGCTTTTCAGCTTGGTGGCAATATCCGTCATGGTGGCCTGGTCGAGGCCCCCTTCGGCATATCCCTGCGCAAACTGATAGAGGATTTCGGTGGTGGCACGAGATCCGGCAAGCCGGTGCGGGCGGTTCAGATCGGCGGACCGCTTGGCGCATACCTGCCCGCCGCGAAGCTGGATATTGCCGCAGATTATGAGACCCTGAGCGCGGCAGGCGCAGCGCTTGGCCATGGCGGGATCGTGGTTTATGATGACAGCGTCGATATGCTGGATCAGGCAGCCTTTGCCTTTGAATTTTGCGCCCATGAATCCTGCGGCAAATGCACCCCCTGCCGCATCGGTGCCGTGCGCGGCAAGGAGGTTCTGGACAAGATCAAGCGCGGCGAAAATACAAGCATGAACCTGGATCTCCTTGAAGATCTTTGCGAAGTGATGGCCGAAGGCTCGCTTTGCGCCATGGGCGGGTTGACCCCCTTGCCGGTGCGCTCGGCCCTGCGCCATTTCCGGGAAGATTTTCTGGGCGCCGGATCAGGAGGGACCAATCAATGATCTGTAACAGGCAGGCTGATTACGGCACTCCTGCCCCGTCATCTAAGCAAACCGTACATCTTGAAATTGACGGCCAACCGGTGAGCGCCCCGCAAGGCACATCCATCCTGCGCGCGGCGCGCAAGGCCGGTATCCCGATCCCCAGCCTGTGCGCCACCGACAGCGTGAAAGGCTTTGGGTCCTGCCGCCTGTGCCTTGTTGAAATTGAAGGCCGCAAGGGCACCCCCTCATCCTGTACAACGCCCATAGCCGATGGCCTGAAAGTTACCACCAGAAGCCCGCGCCTGGCCCGGCTGCGCCGCGGCATCATGGAGCTTTATATCTCCGATCACCCCCTCGAATGCCTCACCTGCGCCGCCAGCGGCAATTGCGAGTTGCAGGACATGGCCGGAGAAGTGGGGTTGCGCCAGGTGCGTTACGGCTTTGCCGGGGAAAACCACATTCACGAAGCCAAGGATTTGTCCAATCCCTATTTTGCCTTCAACCCGGCCAAGTGCATTGTCTGCCAGCGCTGCGTCCGGGTATGCGATGAAGTGCAGGGCACATTTGCGCTCACCGCCATGGGCCGGGGGTTTGGCGCCCGGATCAGGCCGGGACCGAGCGATTTTTTCAACTCCTCCTGCGTCTCTTGCGGGGCTTGCGTTGCCGCCTGCCCCACCGCCTCGCTGATCGAAAAAACCGTTATCATGCAAGGGCGGCCAGACCGTTTTGTCAAAACTACCTGTGCCTATTGCGGGGTTGGCTGTTCATTCGTGGCCGAGTTGAAAGGCGATCAGTTGATTCGCATGACGCCGGACAAGCAGGGCAAGGCCAATCATGGCCATTCGTGCATCAAGGGCCGCTTTGCCTGGGGCTATGCGACCCACAAAGACCGCATCACCGCGCCGATGATCCGCGAAAATATCACCGATCCATGGCAACGGGTAAGCTGGGAGGAAGCAATTTCTTTCACGGCAGGAAAATTCAAGGCCATCCAGGAACAATATGGTCGCAAGGCGCTTGGCGGGATCACCTCGTCACGCTGCACCAATGAAGAGGTCTGGGCCGTGCAAAAGCTGATTCGCGCCGCTTTTGGCAACAACAATGTCGATACCTGCGCCCGGGTTTGCCATGCCCCCACCGGCTACGGGCTGAAAACCTGCCTTGGCACATCCGCCGGTACGCAGGACTTTGATTCGGTTCAAGATGCCGATTTGATCCTGCTCATCGGCGCCAACCCCACCGAGGCCCATCCGGTTTTTGGCGCGCAGATCAAGCAGGCCCTGCGCGATGGTGCAAGGCTGATCGTTATTGATCCGCGCGCCACCGAACTGGTCAAGGCTCCACATATCAGGGCTGATTACCATCTGGCGTTAAGACCCGGCACCAACGTGGCCATAATCAACGCCATATCCCATGTCATTGTTACCGAGGGCCTTGCCGATGAAGATTATGTAAACGAGCGCTGCGATCTGGAAAGCTATCGTGAATGGCGCGATTTCATGGCCGGGCCGGAACATGCCCCGGAAAACATTGCCCAGCCAAGCGGCGTTGCCGCGGCAGATATCCGCGCTGCCGCCCGTGCCTATGCCAAAGCGCCCAATGCAGCGATCTATTATGGCCTTGGCGTCACCGAGCACGCGCAAGGCTCCACCATGGTCATGGGGCTGGCCAATCTGGCCATGGCCACGGGAAATCTGGGCCGTTCCGGCGTCGGGGTGAACCCCATGCGCGGCCAGAACAATGTACAGGGCTCTTGCGATATGGGGTCTTTTCCCCATGAACTTCCCGGCTACCGGGCGGTGCAGGATGATGATGTGCGCCACAACTTTGAGCAGGACTGGAGCGTAACGCTGGATGATGAACCAGGCTACCGCATCCCCAATATGTTCGATGCCGCGCTGGCGGGAAAATTCAAGGGCTTTTACATTCAGGGCGAAGATATTGCCCAGTCCGACCCCAATATCCAACATGTCGAGGCCGCATTGCGGGCCATGGATTGCATCGTGGTGCAGGATCTGTTCCTTAACGAAACCTCGCACTTTGCCCATGTATTCTTGCCCGGCACGACATTCCTGGAAAAAGACGGTACCTTCACCAATGCCGAGCGGCGCATCAACCGGGTGCGCCCGGTGATGAAGCCGCGCACCGGCAAGCATGAATGGGAAGTGACACAAGATCTCGCCAGGGCCATGGGCTATCCCATGAATTATGAAAACTCCGGCCAGATCATGGATGAAATCGCCCGCCTGACCCCGGCCTTTGCCCATGTGAGCTTTGCGCTTCTCGATGAAAAGCACTCCGTGCAATGGCCCTGCAACGAAGCGGCTCCCGAGGGCACGCCCCTGATGCACGAAACCGGATTTGTACGCGGCAAGGGATTATTCGTCACGACGCCTTACCTTCCCACGGATGAAAAAACCAGCCGCAAATACCCGCTCATTTTGACGACTGGCCGGATATTGGAGCACTACAACGTCAGCGTTCAGACCCGCCGCACGCCCAATATGAAATGGGTGGAAACGGATATTCTGGAAATTCACCCCAGTGATGCCGCGGCCCGCGGCATCAGGGACAATGATCTCGTTGCCCTGCGCAGCCGCATGGGCGAGACAACCCTGCCGGCCCGGATATCAAACCGGGTGCAACCCGGTGTGGTCTTCACCTCCTTTCATTTCCCCCAGAGCGGCACCAATGTGGTCACCACCAAGATATCCGACTGGGCCACTTCATGCCCGGAATACAAGGTGACCGCCGTAGAGGTCACCCCGGCCAATCACCGCTCCAACTGGCAACAGGCCCGCGAAGAGGCCGCGCGGGACAAAGCCCAAATTGCCTCGCAAGACTGAATATCCAGCAGATACAAAACGCACCGGGCTGATGATCGGCCCGGATGGCCAGCGGGAAATTGCCTGGAACATCCCGTGCGAGATGCCCGTTGCTCTTGTCTATAATGGTCTTGCCCATGCCGTGATGATGGCCACCCCTTGCGATCTGCAAGATTTTGCCCTTGGCTTTTCCATTGCCGAAGGCATTGTCAATTCGGGCAAGGAAATTTCAAATCCCGATATTATTGAACGCCGGAATGGCATTGAAATCAATCTGCACATTCCAGATCATCGCCTTGAACGCCTGAAACTTCACCGCAGCCGCCGCGCCCATATGGGCCGCAGCGGCTGCGGGCTTTGCGGTATTGACAATCTTGATGATGCCATACGTCCCCTGCCCCGTCTTGGGCTTTCAGGAGAAAAGATCCACGTCCGCGCCATCCTTCAAGCTGCAAGCGTCTTGAATAGCGCCCAGCCCCAGCGCGCCCGCAATCATACCGTTCACGGCGCCGCCTGGGTTTCACCGACGGGAAAGCTCCACCATATCCGCGAGGATATCGGCCGCCATAACGCCCTCGATAAAATGATTGGCGCTCGCATACGCTCCCCCCGGCAGGAAAATGAAGGCCTTGCCCTGGTTTCAAGCCGCTGCACCTTTGAGCTGGTGCAAAAGGCGGCTCTGGCCGGGATCAGCATCCTGGCCAGCCTTTCAGCTCCCTCCGAGGCCGCCATTGAAACGGCCTTGCGCAGCCATCTCACCCTTGTGAGCCTGCATGAAAAAAACAGCGAATGCGTAATCTTCACCGCGCCTGAACGCATCGGGTTTTGAGCTCCGCCGGTTTATAGCCCGTCATCCTCATCGCATTCATTGAAAACCCGGGCAACGCAGTCCTTGCAGCGCCCCTGTACTCGCATCAGGCGGTGCAGGGTCTTGATGGCGTCGGTTTTATCGTCAAAGAAATGATTATTGCCGATCTCGCAAACCAGGTGCGCCTTGCCTATGGACTGGTAAACTGCCGGCTTGATTCCTGCAAAATAAAGCCCGCCGCCTTCTTCTTCAAGGCGCAGCGCCTCTTCATGCAGCATCTCCATGCCGCTCAGGTCTATGAAGTTGATCCCTGAGCCGATAATCAGAATATGGTGTACCCCTTCCTTGCTGGAAACACTGGCTATTCTTTTCTGGATATGATTGAGCGAACCGAAATAGATCGACATGTCAATACGCAGAATTTTCAGATCCGGGCATTCGCGCAATGGCTTGACGGTAACATCGGTAAGAATTTTCTTGCCATAGCGCCGGTCGATATCCGGCGCCAGCGTGACGATTTCCGGGGTTGACGTGCGGGCAAGGAACAAAACCAGCGACAGCAGGACCCCCATGTAGATGGCAAATTCAAGTTCCAGAAACAAGGTCGCGAAAAAGGTTGTGAGCAGGATCGCGGTCTCGGTGTTGCTGGAGGTGAAGACATGCTTGATCTGGGAAAAATCAATCAGGTTATAGGCCACCACGAGAATGACCCCGCCCATGGCTGCAACGGGAAGGTAAGCGGTAAGCGGGGCGATCAGCAAGATAATCAGCATCAGGAAGACAGCCGCGAAAATGGCTGACATCGGCGTTTTTGCCCCGGCGGCATAATTGATGCCTGAACGGGTAAACGAGCCTGAACCGGCGTAGCTGGAAAAGAAGCTGCCGACGATATTGGAAAGTCCCTGGCCGATAAATTCCTGGTTGCCATCAATGCGCTGATGCGATTTTGACGCCACCGAACGGCTGATCGAAACCGCCTCGATCAGCCCGAGCAACGCAACTGCAAATCCTTGCGGCGCCAGGAGCCTGAGCGAGGCCAAGGAAAAATCAGGCGTTGAAAAGGGTGGCAATTGCGCCGGGATCTTGCCTACCAGCTTGATCCCGTGCTCTTGCGAGCCAAGGAAAAACGCAACTATCGAGCCAACAATAAGCGCGATCAGGAGATTCGGGATTTTCGGGAACAACACCTTGCTCGCAACCGCTACGCCCAGCGTGATGAGAGCAACCATCAGGATATATAAATTGGTATCCCCGATTCCGTTCCATAGTGCAGCCCATGTATGGAGGAACGACTCGCCTTTTGCCACACTCACCCCCGTTATGTTTTTCATCTGGGTCGTGGCAATCAGAATGGCGGCGCCGGCGGTAAAGCCGATTACCACGGTGTGGGAGACAAAATTGACCAGCACGCCAAGTCGCGCCAGTCCGAAAGCAAGCTGGTAAACCCCGGCCAGGAACGTGATGGTCAGCGCCAGTTTGACGAATTCGGGCGAACCTGGCGTCGCGTATTGCGAAACCGCCGAAAAAACAACGATCGAAATCGCCGTTGTCGGCCCAGAGATCAAATGCCGCGACGAGCCAAACAGAGCCGCGATAATCGGTGTAATCATGGCCGTATACAGCCCGTATTGCGGCGGCAGGCCGGCAATCAGAGCAAAGGCCACGCCCTGGGGCAACACGATCACCGCGCCGGTGATCCCGGCCATGATATCTGCGCGTATCGTTTCTTTGGTGACGATAGGCACCCATGAAAGAAACGGAAAAATGGTTTTGGGGTCAATGCGCATGAGCAAATACCTGAACACCGGCCTGTCTTCAGGCCATGTCGATTTTTTAAGTTTTAAGATCACGAAGCCGTGGCGGAGAGGGTGGGATTCGAACCCACGGTACGCGAAAGCGCACAACGGTTTTCGAGACCGCCCCGTTCGACCACTCCGGCACCTCTCCAGACTTGCCGCGTCAGCTTGATTAAAGTTCCAGACGCGGCGCGAAACTAACCCAAAGTCTCTTTCGCCACAAGAGGAAACCTTGTCCTTTGCCAGTATAGCTTTTCCTGAATACTTTCAACCTATCGCACCGGGATTTCTCCTGCCATAGCCTTGGAACAAGAATAGTTAAAAAACTAGTCCGGGAAAATCTCTTGCCCCTTTGGCGGCAAAACACGTTGACTCAAGGGCAATCCTGACTATATTGCCCACTCACACGCGGAGTTGGTGAAACTTCGCGCGATTTATCATGCGCAGCCCGAGGCTTGTTGGAAAAGTCCGCTTTTCAGGATAAAGGCGGCGCCGCAGGGCGCGGTATAACGAGGAATAAATTCATGTTTGCAGTCATTTCGACAGGTGGCAAGCAGTACAAGGTCAGCCAGGGCGACCTTCTCGATGTTGAAAAGCTCGATGGCGAGGTTGGCGACCAGGTTGTACTGGACAAGGTTTTGATGCTCGGCGGCAGCGAAACTCTCATTGGCACGCCTTTTGTGGAAGGCGCCAGCGTTGCCGCGGAAATCATCAAGCAGACCCGCGCCGCGAAAATCATCGTTTTCAAGAAAAAACGCCGCAAGAATTATCGCCGCAAAAAGGGCCACCGGCAGTATATCACGGTTTTGAAAATTGCCGATATCCTGACCGATGGCGCCAAGCCCAAGGCGGCAAAAGCGGCAAAAAAAGAAGCTCCGGCCAAAACCGCCAAGACAGAAGCCGCCGCCCCGGCAGCGCTTTTCAAGGCGCCTGAAGGCGAAGCGGATGACCTGAAGAAAATCTCCGGTGTTGGCCCGGTGCTTGAGAAAAAGCTCAACGAGCTCGGCATCACTACTTTTGCCCAGGTCGCGGCCTTTACGAAAGAAGATATCGACAAGGTTGATGACGCCCTGAGCTTCAAGGGCCGCATCGAACGCGACAACTGGCTTGAGCAGGCCAGCAAGCTCGCGGCGGAAAACAAATAACCCCTCAAGGAGAAACGTTATGGCACATAAAAAAGCAGGCGGCTCCTCACGCAATGGCCGCGATTCAGCGGGCCGGCGGCTGGGCGTCAAGAAATTCGGTGGTGAGCGCGTCATTCCCGGCAACATCATTCTGCGCCAGCGCGGTACGAAATGGCATCCCGGCGCAAATGTCGGCATGGGCAAGGATCACACGATTTTTGCCATGAGCGAGGGCCATGTGCAGTTTCGCACCCGCCGCAATGACCGTACCTATGTTTCCGTGATCCCGGCAGAGGCCGCTGAATAACGGTGGACACGGACATGAACCACCGGTTGACCTGATCTCCGGTGGATACAAATAAATCAAGGGGAGACGGGAAACCGGCTCCCCTTTTTGTTGGCATGGAAAAACCACGCCCAAGCATGTTAAAGAGAACAGATGAAATTTCTTGATGAAGCCAAGGTCTATATCCGGTCCGGAAATGGCGGTGCGGGAAGCATCTCGTTCCGGCGCGAGAAATATATCGAGTTTGGCGGCCCCGATGGCGGTGATGGCGGGCGGGGCGGGCATATCTACGCGCGCGCGGTGAACGGTCTCAACACCCTGATCGACTACCGCTACCAGCAGCATTTCAAGGCCGGGACCGGCATTCACGGCATGGGCCAGAACCGCACCGGGGCGGCGGGTGAGGATATCGTGCTTAAAGTCCCCGTCGGCACCCAGATTTTTGAAGAAGACAAGGTTACCCTGATCGCCGATCTTGACGAGGAAGGCCAGGAGGTCTTGCTGGCGCGCGGCGGCAATGGCGGATTTGGCAATGTGCGGTTCAAGTCATCCACCAATCAGGCCCCGCGCCGCGCCAATCCCGGCGCGCCCTATGAAGAACGCTGGATCTGGCTGCAATTAAAACTCATTGCCGATGCCGGGCTGGTAGGTCTGCCCAATGCCGGAAAATCCACGTTTCTTTCCGCCGTCAGCGCCGCCAAACCCAAGATAGCCGACTATCCCTTCACCACCCTTCATCCCAATCTGGGTGTGGTCAAAGCGGGCGCCGACAGTTTTGTATTGGCCGACATTCCCGGTCTTATTGAAGGGGCGCATGAAGGCACCGGTCTGGGGGACAAGTTCCTCGGCCATGTGGAGCGCTGCCGGGTGCTGCTGCATATCATTGACGCATTTGAAGATGATCCGGCACAAAGCTACCGCACCATTCGCAAGGAACTGAGCGCCTATGGCGCAGGGCTTGATGAAAAGCCCGAAATCGTCGCCCTCAACAAATGCGACACCTTGAGTGAAAAGGACCTGGAAGGAAAAAGCATGGCGCTTGAAAACGAATGCGGCCAGAAACCGCTCCTGATCTCCGCCGCAACGGGGACCGGCAAGATGGAGGCGGTCTATGCGCTTTTCGCGCGAATCTCCGGCAAGAACAAAACCGGGCTGGAGGACGATGAATCTTCCAGATCCGAGTGGCGGCCTATCTGAGCGGAAAAACACCCCATGTCACATCGATTTAGAAATGCCCGGCGGCTCGTCATCAAAATCGGTTCGGCGCTTCTCAATGACCTTGAGAACCAGCGGCTGAACCGCACCTGGCTTGAAGCCATGTGCGATGATGTGGAAATGTGCCGCCAGCGCGGACAAGAGGTGGTGATCGTCTCCTCCGGCGCGATTGCCATGGGGCGCAACGCACTTGGCCTCGGCACCGCGCCACTCAAGCTGGAAGATAGCCAGGCCGCCGCCGCCGTGGGGCAGGTGGCGCTGGCCCATGCCTGGAGCCGGGCGCTGAAAGAACGCGGTATTGAAGCGGCGCAAGTGCTGCTTACCCTTGAAGACACCGAAGAGCGCCGCCGTTACCTGAACGCCCGGGGCACCTTGTCGGCCTTGCTGAAACTGGGCACGGTGCCGGTCATCAATGAAAACGACACCGTGGCCACCAGCGAAATCCGCTATGGTGACAATGACCGGCTGGCTGCCCGGGTCGCCGGGATGATTAGCGCCGATTGCCTGGTCCTGCTCTCCGACGTGGACGGGGTTTATACCGCCGATCCCGCGCTCGGGAAAGGCGGCAAGCTGATCCGGGAAATTCCCGAGCTGACCCCGGAAATCTGGGCCATGGCGGGCGATTCCGGCTCGGCGCTCTCGCGCGGCGGCATGGTGACCAAACTTGAAGCGGCCCGCATGGCGCAAAGCGCCGGGGCGCATATGGTGATTACGCAAGGCAAATATCTGCGTCCCCTGAGCCGCTTGCAGGCGGGCGGAAAATGCACCTGGGTCCCGGCCCATGAAGCCCCCATGGCGGCGCGCAAGAAATGGATTTGCGGAAGCCTGAAACCCAATGGCGCGCTGATTGTCGATGCGGGCGCGGCCAAGGCCCTGATGAACGGGAAGTCCCTGCTTTCCGCCGGGGTCAGCGGCATTGAAGGGCAATTCGACAAGGGCGATGCGGTGCGGGTTCTCGGCAGTCAGAACGAGGAAATCGGCCGCGGTATCACCGCCTACAGCCATGCAGAAGCCGAAAAGATCAAGGGTCACGGCTCAAGCCGGATCGAAGAGCTTTTAGGCTATGCAGGCCGGGCCGAAATCATCCACCGGGACGACCTGGTGATTACAAAAGGGCAAAGCTGAACATGACGATGCAAACACAAACAGACATAACGGCTCTGATGAACGACATGGGCAAAAAGGCGCGCAAAGCCGCGAAGGTGCTGGCGCTGGCCTCGACGGAGCAGAAAAACAAGGCCCTGAAAGCCATGGCGGCAAGCATTCGAAAGGCCATGCCGGAGATTCTCGCCGCCAATGCAAAAGATCTTGAAGCGGCGAAAAAACGCGGCACCGGCGGCGCCTTTCTTGACCGTCTGATGCTTGATGAGAGCCGCCTTGAAGCGGTGGCGGCCAGCCTTGAGGATATCGCCGCGCTCGCTGATCCGGTTGGCGATGTCATTGCAAGCTGGGAGCGTCCCAATGGCCTGCAAATCGCGCGTGTCCGCACCCCCCTGGGGGTGATCGGCATCATCTATGAAAGCCGCCCCAATGTGACCTCGGATGCGGGCGCGCTATGCCTGAAATCGGGCAATGCGGTGATCCTGCGCGGTGGCTCGGAGAGTTTCTTTTCCTCCCGCGCCATTCATGCCTGCCTCATGGAAGGGCTGGAAAATGCGGGGCTTCCCCGCGATGCTATCCAGATTGTCCCGACAATCGACCGCGAGGCGGTCACCGCCATGCTGCATGGTCTTGAGGGTAATATCGACGTGATCGTGCCGCGCGGCGGCAAGGGACTGATTTCCCGGGTGCAGAGCGAGGCCCGGGTGCCGGTGTTTTCTCATCTGGAAGGCATCTGCCATGTCTATGTCGACAAGGCGGCGGATCTGGACATGGCAAGGGCCATTACGCTCAACGCCAAGCTGCGCCGCACCGGCATTTGCGGCGCCGCCGAAACCTTGCTGGTGGACAAGGCCTGCGCAGATACCCATCTGGCCCCGCTCGTTACCGCGCTTCTGGAAGAGGGCTGCGAGGTGCGCGGCGATGAAACCGCGCAGCAAATCAGCAACAAGGTTATCCCGGCCACGCAGGATGACTGGAGCACCGAGTATCTCGACGCCACCATCTCGGTAAAATGCGTTGACGGGGTCGAGGAGGCGGCGCGGCATATCGCCGAATACGGCTCCAGCCACACCGAGACCATCATCACCCGGGACAATGAAGCCGCCGCCATATTCCTTGCCCGGGTGGACAGCGCCATTGTCATGCACAACGCCTCCACCCAGTTTGCCGATGGCGGCGAGTTCGGCATGGGGGCCGAGATTGGCATCGCCACCGGCAAGATGCACGCAAGGGGGCCGGTCGGAGTCGAACAGCTCACCAGTTTCAAATATGTCGTGCGCGGCGCTGGCCAGACGAGGCCCAGATGAGCCGGGAGGTAAAGGGCAGATGCCTGTGCGGGGCAATCTCGTTTACCGCCAGGGGACCGTTCGAGAAAACTTCAAGCTGCCATTGCTCGCAATGCGCCCGCTGGACCGGCGGGGTGTTTTCCTCCACCACGGTGGCGCGCGCCACGCTGGAGATTGCCGGCGGGGAAAACCTCGAATGGTATGATTCGTCCGACCACGCAAGGCGCGGCTTTTGCACCCGGTGTGGCTCCAGCCTGTTCTGGGAAAATCCCGGAAGTGGCAGGATCGATTTGCTTCTGGGCGCATTGACCCCGCCTGTCCACCTGGAAGTGGATTACCATATTTTCGTTGGCGGCAAGTCCGATTATTACCGGATCTGCGACGGCAAACCGCAATATATCGAATACACCAATGGCCCGCGCGCCGATGAGACGGGAGAATAGGGCATGAGTCCGCAGGGGCTGTCCATGCCGATGGCTTTTGGCGGCATGCGCATCGGCCTGCTGGGCGGCTCGTTCAACCCCCCCCATGACGGCCATCTGCACATTTCCCTGCTGGCCCTGAAAAAACTCGGGCTCGACCGGATCTGGTGGCTGGTCAGCCCGCAAAATCCGCTCAAGTCCAAGGCGCCGCCGCTTGGCAACCGCCTTGCCGCGGCAAAACGGGTGGCGCGCCATCCGCGCATCACCGTGACGGGAATAGAGGCAAGGCTGGGAACCACCTATAGCGCCGATACCCTGCGCGCCCTCAAGTCCCACTACCGGGATGTGCATTTTGTCTGGCTGATGGGAGCGGACAACTTGGCCCAGATCCATTTGTGGCGCAACTGGGAAGACATCTTCCAGAGCCTGCCTATTGCCGTCTTTGACCGCACCGGATCAAGCCAAAGCCCGCTGCACAGCCGCGCCGCGATACGTTTTGCCCCTGCGCGTATTGATGAAAGTGATGCAAAAGGCCTTGCCGTCATGCCTGCACCGGCATGGCTGTTCGTGCATGCCCGCCGTGCGCCGCAATCTTCAAGCAAATTACGCCGGTCAATGCCGCCGGAACAAGGCCGCCAGTTCAATATGGGGTGAAAAGCGGAACTGGTCGATGGGATACACTTCAACAAGCTCGAAACCGCCATCAACCAGGATCCGGGCATCACGGGCGAAGCTCACCGGATTGCACGAAATCGCCGCAACGCGTGAAACGCGGGAACCGGCCAGTTCAAGGCATTGCGCCTTTGCCCCGCCGCGCGGCGGATCGAAAATCGCCGCATCGAACCGTTCAAGCTCATCAACGCGCAAGGGAGAGTTCAACAGGTTGCGCCGTGATGTCTCCACGGGCCGGATACGGGATGTGCGGGCTGCCGCCGCGGCGAGCGCTTCAAGCGCCGGCAGATCCGAATCAACGCAAAGCACCGGCGCATATTGCGCCACGGGCAGCGAAAAGGCGCCGCAACCGCAAAACAGGTCCACCACATGATCCGCCCCCGCAAGCCAGCCGGTTACAAAGGCGCTCATCTTGTGCTCTGCCGCTTCCAGCGCCTGCACGAAGCTGCCCGGCGGCGGCGTGACACGGGCTTTTCCAAATTGCAGGACCGGCGGGATTTCACGCCGGGCTATCAGTTCGCCATTCCAGCTCAACCGCGCCAGATTGAGCTGCGCCGCCCAGCCACCCAGATGTTCGCGAAGACGCAAATCCACCTCGCGGCCCCCCTCAACGGCAATATCAGCCCCCTCAAGACTCCATAAAATGTGCACGGATGCCTCGCCCCGGCGCGTCAGGCCAACCGCGATCATTTGCCCCAGACCGGGTAACAGGCCGGTGATTTCAGGATGCAGAACTGGGCAGCTTTCAATGGCGATAATCTGGTCTGACCGGCGTCCATGAAAACCCAGTAACACGGATTTTCTGGTCCGCCGGGCTTTCAGCACCGCGCGCCTGCGCCCCTCGCCGGCAAAGCCGATCACCGGATGAACCGGGGCTTCCAACCGCTGGGCCCGGAGCGCCGCGGCAACCTGCCCGGTTTTCCACCTTGCCGCCGCCTCTTCATGAAAATGCTGCAAGGCGCAGCCCCCGCAAGTCCCAAAATGAGGGCAGGCCGGTTTGATACGCTCGGGACTACTTGCCAGTACCTTGAGCAACTGGCCGCGCGCCCCCTCGACATCGGCGATCACCTGCTCGCCGGGAAGGGTAAACGGCACGAAAACCGAAACTCCGTCAACAGCGCCAACCCCGTCGCCCTGGCGGCCAAGGCGCTCGATATCCATGGTCTGTTTTTGGGTAATGATACCGTTCCTGTTGTAAAACCACCTGGGAAAACCGGCACGGATCAGATTTTGAAAACAAAACCTGACCCGGAAAATGGTGCGAGCTGTTGGCGCAAGGTTTTTACTTGCTGGTCTTCTTCCCGGCCTTTTTCTTGATTTTCTTCTTGACCTTCTTCTTTACCTTTTTCTTGGTCTTGGTCTTTGATTCCGGCTTGGCTTCGGAATTCTTCTCAGCCTTTTTCTTGACCGTCTTTTTTACCTTTTTCTTGACCGTCTTCTTGGCTTTTTCCTTGGGAGCTGGTTTTTTATCCGCGGCTTTTTTATTTGCCCCCGCCCTGGCCTTTTTCACCTTGTCCTTTGCATCCGCCCGGGTCTTGCGGGTGATCCTGGTCTTTTTCTTGCCAGCCTTTGTCTTTTTGGCATTTCCCCCCTTGGAGCGGCAATAGGCGGAAACTTTCTTTCCCTTCGAGGTTTTGTAACTCCCGACATAAACACAATCATCGCGCCGCTCGCAGGCCGATTTGCTTTCCAGTGACTTGCACTCGCCCGCCGCTTCGGCAAGGGTTGGAACCCCGAGTGAAAACCCGATGACCGCCACGAGCGCAGCAAGAAAATATCGAATTGATTTAACCATCTAAGATCCCCTTGAATATGGCTGAAGTCTTCCCCTACCCTGATTATTATATTTTTCCCCGTTCGCCAAGCCTTTGCCGCATCAAGGCCTGTTGCGCCATGCTTTCTTATTCCATATAAGTCTCAACGGCTTTCTCCTTCGCAATCGGGCCAATTGCTCTTGTCTCTCCAGGAAAAGGATAATCTCGCATGTCCCCCCATTCCGACATTAAAAAAGTTGTGCTTGCCTATTCCGGCGGTCTTGATACCTCCATTATCCTGAAATGGCTTGAGGTCACCTATGGCTGCGAAGTGGTTACCTTCACCGCTGATCTGGGGCAGGAGGAAGAGCTGGAACCGGCCCGCGCCAAGGCGGAGATGATGGGCATCAAGGAGATCTACATTGAAGATCTGCGCGAGGAATTTGTACGTGATTATGTTTTTCCGATGTTCCGCGCCAATGCGGTTTATGAAGGGCTTTACCTGCTCGGCACTTCGATTGCCCGCCCATTGATCGCCAAGCGCCAGATCGAGATAGCCCATGAAACCGGCGCAGATGCCGTGTGTCACGGCGCCACCGGCAAGGGCAATGACCAGGTGCGTTTCGAGCTTGGTTATTATGCCTGCGATCCAGGCATCAAGGTCATCGCGCCCTGGCGGATATGGGATTTTTCCAGCCGCGAGGATCTCATTGAATTTGCCGAAAAACACCAGATCCCGGTCCCCAGGGACAAGCGCGGCGAAGCGCCGTTTTCCTGCGATGCCAATTTGCTGCATACCTCGTCGGAAGGCAAGCTGCTCGAAGATCCCGATGTCGAAGCGCCCGAATATGTCTATCAACGCACCATCTCGCCCGAGGCCGCGCCAGATCAGCCCACATATATCGAGATTGGTTTTGAAAAGGGCGATGCGGTCTCCATTGACGGGGTGCAGCTGACTCCCGCCGCCCTGCTCAAGCGTCTTAATGATCTGGGGCGCGATAACGGCATTGGCCGCCTTGATCTGGTGGAAAACCGTTTTGTCGGCATGAAGTCCCGCGGCATTTACGAAACTCCCGGCGGCACGATCCTGCTTGAAGCCCATCGCGGCATCGAGCAACTTACCCTTGATCGCGGTGCGGCGCATCTGAAGGATGACATCATGCCACGCTATGCCGAGCTGATCTATAACGGGTTCTGGTTCGCGCCCGAACGCGAGATGCTCCAGGCGCTGATCGACAAGAGCCAGGAAAATGTTACCGGAACGGTGCGCATCAAGCTCTACAAGGGCTCGGCAACCGTGGTCGGGCGCTCATCGCCTTACTCGCTGTATTCTGAAGAGCATGTCACTTTTGAAGCGGATTCGGTTTATGACCAGCGTGACGCGGAAGGCTTCATCAAGCTCAACGCCCTGCGCCTGCGCCTGGGTTACCGGTTCAAGATCTGAAAATTACGCTATGCTTTACCAGGCGCCGTGCCCAGCGCCTTTTCAACCGCACCGGTAATCTGGGCCAGCGTGAAAGGTTTTTGCACCACCCCGCAAATGATGGCTTGCAGGGCATCGGCCCGCTCGCGCTGGTCGGCAAAACCGGTCATCAGCAAAACCGGCAGGGTGGGAAGGTCACGGGCAACTTTCAGCGCCAGGGCAATCCCGTCCATGACCGGCATGCGGATATCGGCAAGCAGCAAGTCAAACGCAAGGCCATCTGCAAATAAAAGCTGCACCGCCGCGCCGCCATCAGGAACAGCGGTAACCTCGTGAGTCCTGTGCTCCAGCGCCCGGCGGACAAAATCACGCACCGCATCATCATCTTCAGCCACCAGAATCCGGGACATGATTAAAGCGCCCCCAAGCGGCGCTGGCGCAACGAATCAAACTTGAGGACCAGCTTGCTGGCCTCTTCAGGCGGCGAGGCCAGCCGCGTCACGAATTTTACCCGTTCATTGGGCTCAAGCCGGGTGCGCCCCACATTGATCGACCAGTGATAGATTTCCTGCCCGCCCGGACCGCGAAGTCCAAGCCGGACATCGGGAACCCGGCGCGGCGTCCTGGACACATTCACCACCTCGCCCTGCACCGAAAGCACCGGAAATCCGTTTTCATATTTACGCTTCAACCGGACCTTGGCAAAATCCACCCCCAGCAGGTTGACCGGCAATCCGATGGCATCATAAAGACCAGCCATCGCCGGAACATAGGCGCAAATGGCCGTCCGGTAATACACCCCGCCGCCGGCCAGCATGACCAGACTGGCAGCCAGTCCCATAACCGCCAGAGCTTTGCGGCGTTTTGGATTGACCGTTTTGCGGGGTTTTGAGAGCTTCTTTTTCCGCCCCCTTGCCTCGGATTCAATATTATGCAGAACCGGCGAGGCTTCAGATGGCTTTTCTTCCGCATTGTCATCCGCTTGCCCGATATCATCCTCTTCGGTCAACGGATCATCTTCAGAGGCCTTTTCAAGCTTCGGCATGGCAATGTCAAAATCTTCAAATTCGACATCCGGGTCACTACCTCCAGCTTCGATCAGATTCGGATCATTCAGGATATCATCCAGTGGATCCGAGGGCTTGTCCGCCTCCACCGGCAAGTCCTGAAACCATGAATGCCCGCATTGCGCACAGCGCACTTTCCGCGGTCCGTTGCTGAAAACATCCCGCGGAACCTTGAACCCGGTTGCACAATTTGGGCAGGTGATTATCATCGCCACAAAATCTTCTTCATCCAGCCAGATAGCTTGGCCAGCGGTAAATATGCTTAACGTTTCGTTACATATGCGCCATAACCGGTTAAAGCGGCGTTAACCTGACGGGAACTTCCTTGTGATTCATTTCGAAAATGTAGGCTTGCGTTATGGCGTGGGGCCGGAGATCCTCAAGGACATCAGCTTTCATATCGAGGCGGGCTCCTTTCATTTTCTGACTGGCCCTTCGGGCACCGGAAAATCAACGCTATTGCAACTCTTGTTCCTTGCCCTGCGGCCAACCCGTGGCCTGATTTCCATGTTCGGGCATGATATCGCCACCTTGTCCGGCAAACGCCTGCCCCAGCTCAGACGGCGTATCGGTGTGGTCTTCCAGGAATTTCGCCTGCTCGATCATCTCACCACATTTGACAATGTTGCCCTGCCGTTGCGCATTCAGGGGGGGCGCGAAAGTGAATACCGTCGCGACGTCAAAGAACTGCTGAACTGGGTCGGGCTGGGCGAGCGGGTCTATGCCTACCCCCCCTTGCTCTCGGGCGGCGAAAAACAGCGTGCCGCCATCGCCCGGGCGGTTATCGGCCAGCCGGACTTGCTGCTTGCCGATGAACCCACCGGCAATGTTGATCCACAGCTTGCCGAACGCCTGCTCCGCCTGTTCATTGAATTGAACCGCCTTGGCACAACGGTTGTTATTGCCACTCACGATCACTCCCTGATGGCCCAGTTTGAAGATGCCCCGGTGTGGCGGCTCAACAAGGGACATATCGAGGTTTTAAGATAATCACCCATCATGGCAAAACGTAAAAACCAAAACACCCGGGCCAGGCCCGCCAGCCAGCAAAAAAAGCCGGAAATGCGCAAATCAGCCCCGATCATGCCCGCCAGCGGCGTGGCCGGGCGGCCATTGCTTATTGCCATTACGGTAATGTGTTATTTCGCAAGCGTTACAATAGGCGCTGTTGCCCTTGTCACCCATATCGTGGATAGCTGGACCTCCCAGATCTCATCACAAGTGACGGTGCAAATCAAACCGGTCAGCGCCATCAAGCAAGACGACCAGATCAAGCAGGCCCTGGCCCTTTTAAAGGCCAGCAAGGGGGTGGTTTCGGCAACCGCGCAAAGCCCTGAAGAGGCGCGGCGCATGCTGGAGCCGTGGCTGGGAGCGGGCAATGTCCTGGATGACCTGCCCATACCGCGGCTAATCAAGGTCAGCATAGACCGCAAGGCTCCGCCTGACCTTGCAGCTCTGGACAAAAAATTGCGCACGAAAATAGACGGCGCCATGCTCGACGATCACAGCCAGTGGCAATCGGAGCTGACCCGCACCGCCACCGCCATTCGCATGGCGGCCCTGTCGATACTGATACTGGTAATACTGACCACCATATCCATCGTCATCTTCGCCACAAGAGCCGCCATGGCGGGCAACCGGGATATCGTTGAAGTCTTGCACATGATCGGCGCCAGGCAAGGCTATATTGCCCGCCAGTTCCAGATTCATTTTCTGCTTCTCGGCATAAAGGCCGGGATCATCGGCGTCATACTGGGAGCAGCAACCTTTCTGGCGTTCAATTTCACCCTGGGCGCTGCTTCGGGCAGCGATATTTTCAATGCTGCCAATAATGCCCTGATCGGCCCGCTGGCCCTGCCCCCGCAAGGATTCGCCTATCTTCTGAGCGTCCCGCCAATTGCCGCCTTCATAAGCGTATTGACATCCAGATATTCGGTTTTAAGATTCCTGTCGGCCATGATATAGGCAAGGATGACGATCAATGAATGAAACTCATGGCCGCCCCGGAAAATCCAGATCACGACTGTTCGTGATTCCGGCGGCCATTTTGCTGGTTCTGATTACAGCCTTGCAGGCCGGGTTCATGGTCTTCACGCAAAACCTCCCCCAGACCCGCAAGATCCCCGCAACCCCGGCAGATGGCATCGTGGCCCTGACCGGCGGCGCAAAACGGATCCGCGACGCCATGGATTTACTTGCAAGAGGCCACGCCCGGCGGCTCCTGATCTCGGGCGTCTACCCCCACACCAGCCTGACCGAGCTGATGCGCAATTACAAAGGATACAATGCTTATTTCAAATGCTGTGTAGATCTTGATTACAAGGCGCAAAACACCATTGGAAATGCTCTGGAAACCCGCCGCTGGGCAGACAAGTACAAGCTGAAATCCCTGATTGTCGTCACCAGCGCCTACCATATGCCGCGCTCTTTGCTGGAACTGCATCATGTCCTGCCCCGGACGATCTTGCTGCCCTATCCGGTTCTGCCGGGAAAAAAGCTCCCCGGATCCTGGCTGGCAAATCCGTTTACACAACGGGTTTTGTTTTTTGAATATTTGAAATATATACTTGCCCGCATACGTTTGCGTTTATTTGCTCCGGTTCCGGGATCGGGGTCATGATTGAAAAATTGATATAGAGTCCTGGCCATATGATTCTCATCTTGCGCTCCATGACCTTTAATCTGGTTCATTACCTGAACCTGATCGGCTTCATGCTGGTCTTGAGCCCGTTATTGCTAATGCCGCGCAAATGGGCCATGTGGGCCATGCGAAGCTGGGCAAAAAGCGCAGAATTCTGGTACCAGTTCATTACCGGCGTAAGAGTGGAAATCCGCGGCCAGGAACATCTTGTTCACGGCCCCTGCATCGTCGCCTCAAAGCATCAATCCCTGTGGGAGACCTATTCCCTGCTCTACCTGTTTGACGATCCGGCCATTATTTTGAAAAGCGAGTTGAACTGGATACCGTTTTTCGGCTGGTGGTCGATGAAATTCCGCATGGTAACGGTCCAGCGGGGCGGACGCTCAAGGGCGGTTCGTTCACTGGTGAAAAATGCCCGCAAGCGCCTGGCGGAAAACCGCCAGATTCTCATTTTCCCCGAAGGCACAAGACGTCCGCCCGGCGCAGAGCCGCACTACAAGAGGGGCGTTTCGGCCATGTATGTGGAACTGGGCGTTCCCTGCCTGCCGGTGGCTCTCAATTCCGGGCTGTTCTGGCCCCGGCGCAAGTTTTTCCGCTATCCGGGAAATCTGGTGCTGGAAATCCTCCCCCCCATCGAACCGGGGCTGGAGCGCGATGAATTTGCCCGTATATTGCAAGACCGCATCGAGGAAGCCAGCGATCGATTGCTGCTTGAGGCAGCCGAATCAAAAACACCTCCACCCTTCCCCGAGATTGCCGCCAAACGCCTGGCGGCTTTAAGGGCGGGTAACTCCATATCTGAACCCCAAGCGACAAACAGGTAATCAAAATGCAAGGCATCGTCTGGCTATCCTCATATCCCAAATCCGGCAATACATGGATGCGCGCTTATCTGGCCAACCTGCTATCCGACAAACCCGGTCCTCTGCCCCTGGCAGAGGTGCAAAAAGTTTGCACCGGCGAGGCCTTGAAAACCTGGTACAAGACATTTTTCGGCGAGGATTTTCCAACCGATGACAATGAGCGCGTGGCGCAAATGCGCGGCGAGGTGCAAAGGCGCATTGCCAGCTTGTTCAATAATCCGGTTTTTCTGAAAACCCATTGTTATCTGGGCGAGGCCCATGGTCACCCCATTTTCAACATGGATGCAACCATCGCTGCCATTTATATCGTGCGCAATCCACTGGACGTGGCGATCTCCGCTGCCCCCCATTACGGGGTCACAATCGATAAATCCATCGAGTATCTGGCCGATGAACACCACAGTTCCAAAGCCGATGGTGAACTGGTTTACGAAAAAACCGCCGACTGGTCCTTGCATGTCAAAAGCTGGACACAGGTTGAACATCCTGGCTTGCTGGTTTTGCGCTACGAGGACATGCTGAGCAAACCAGAGAAGGCCTTCACCCGGGTCGCCCGCTTTCTCGGCATCAGGAAAACCAAGAAACAAATCCGCCAAGCCATAAAAAATGCATCGTTCAAGACATTGCAGGATCTTGAGAAAAAAGAAGGTTTTTCAGAAAAACCCGCCTATACAGAACAATTTTTCAGAAAAGGCAAAGCCGGAGACTGGAAAAATACACTAACCGACGAGCAAATCCGGCAGGTCATCAACAGCCACCGCGAACAAATGGAGCGCTTCGGTTACATCCCGGAAGGGTACGAGGATACCTAGAGCGTTTTCAGTTTTGATTCAATCAAAACCAGAAGTCCTCTAGAGGGGACCTCTTTACATGGAATCGACGTCCGTTTTCTATCCCGGATAGGGCTTGACCGGCAGACCGCGGCGCAGCCAGCCCGGGGCTACCCGGTTCCCCATCATCCCCTCGCTGACATCGCTCACCTGCTTATAGCCCTGCCCTTGCAAGTAGCGTTGCAACATGGCGCTTCGGCTGCCCGTGGCGCAAATCAGGGCGATGGGCCGGGCAAGATCCCCCTCTACCAGTTCAAGCAGAGCCTGCGGGAAATCTTGGCGTTGAATGCTCAACGGCACCGCTCCTTCAGGAAGCCCAGAGCGGGTCCATTCCATTGGGGTCCGGATGTCCAGCAGCAAAATATCATCAACCGCCGCCATGCTCATGGCGTCAGGAGCCGAGATTTGCAGGGGTAAATCATTTTGCAGGGGATCATAAGACGACATCGTAAAATCTCTTCAAGAGTTGGACCGGTCATGTGCTGGATAAGAAACCAGCAGAGCTGTTTGTACTCGTTTTAATATAAGATAAAACTAATATATTCAAGGGAAGCAAAAAAAAATTTACCCCGCCATCCAGATGGACAGCGGGGAGAATAAGCCAGAGCAACGCGCGTTCAAGTGAACGCTCTATCGTTGCTCTATCTGCTTGATGTCGACCAACTTGTCTGCATTCAAGCGATCCTACTTGGACGCAGGTTGAGCTAGTTCATGTTCATTTTCTTCATCTTGGAACCATCCATTTTCATCTTGGAATGATCCATTTTCATGGCGCCGCCCGCATGCACGTTAACGACGGTTTTGATTGCGCCTGATTTTTCAAAGTTCAGGGTGAGCGGAAAGCTCTCACCCTTTTTCAAAGGCGCTTTAAGGCCGATAAACATGACGTGAAGCCCGCCCGGTTTCAACTGGGTTACGGCCCCGGCGGGAACATCAATACTTTCCACCTGCCGCATGCGCATGATGCCATTATCCATCAGGTGGGTATGAAGCTCGACCTTTTTCGAGATATCCGCCGAGGCCGAGATGAGTTTGTCGTCAACCTTGCCGCTGTTTTTCAAGGTCATGAACGCTACCCCAGCCCGGGCCATGCCCATGGATGCCCGTGACCAGGCATTGGAAACGGTAATATCACCAGCTTGTGCAATACCCGCCAGCCCCATGACGAGGGCGGTAGCGGCAAGTAGAGATTTGATTTTCATGAAATTTCCCTTTTCTTTTGGTGGCTCGCAAATCCATTGCGCGCCTTAACCCATGCAACCAGGCACGGGTATGCTAAGTCGTCATAATATGAGTTCAATTAGAGCGTTTCTGGTTTTGATTGAATCAAAACCGGGCTCTAATTCCTTGTTTTCACCGCACTTCTTATCGGAAAACCGGTTCCCACTTTTTCGGAAGCGCTCTAATCGTAGCAATTCAGGCAGGCGGCGCCCGGCTCAGTCCCTTTCGCCCGGATAAAAATCTCATCCCCGAGATTTGGCGCGGGGTGGCTACCAGGGAAACCCGTCTTCCAAGTGGAATATACAACGGGTGAACCCGGGCAAAGGTAAAGCTGCCCAGCGCCGAGGCCGAACACAGCGGACAGGGTTGCTCCGCCGTGCGTTTATTATCAGGAACAAGCTGATGCGGATCAATCTCCACAATCCCCGTGGGCGTACAGATTTGCAACAATCCCAGTTCACCGGTCAAGGGAAGCTGGTTGCCCGTCATCGCTGCCGCCATGGCCCCGGCATGGGACGCCGCGCCAAGGCTTTGCAGGATCATGGCAAACAAGGCCAGCCCGGTTCGCACCCGGCGCAAAAGGCGCGTTATCTCAAATCGGCGTTCCATGATCTGGAATATATCCATAACGCCGCTTCAAATCCATAATTGAATCCGCCCGGCCCATGCCAAGGCGACTTGACACATGTCCATCAGGGCGGCATCTCATGGAAAGCAAGGAACAAAAAGGTTTTTTCATGAGCAATGATTTTCAAATCTGCCTGTCGGAAACGGCCCGGGATATCGAACATCTGCTGAAGCGGCTGATTCAGGAAAAGACCGGCGATCAGGACCGGTTGGCCAGGGCCATGCGCCATGCCAGCTTAGGGGGCGGGAAAAGGCTGCGCCCTTTTTTGCTGGTTTCAAGCGCGGCTCTGTTTGGCGTTGACAAAACCCGCGCCCTGCGCGCTGCTGCGGCGCTGGAATGCCTTCATTGTTACTCGCTGGTTCACGATGACCTGCCCGCCATGGATGATGATGACCTGCGCCGCGGACGCCCCACGGTTCATATCGCCTTCGACGAAGCCACCGCCATATTGGCCGGTGACGGGCTGCTCACCCTTGGATTCGAGATTTTGAGTGACGCGCAAACCCATGAAAATGCCAATATCCGCTGCCGGCTCATCGCCGCCATGGCCCGCGCCAGCGGCGCTAAAGGCATGATCGCCGGGCAGATGCTGGACATCGAGGCGGAAAAGAAGTTTCTTGGCGCCGAAAAGATCATCGAGATGCAAAAGCTCAAGACCGGCGCCCTGATCGAATATGCCTGCGAGGCGGGCGCCATACTGGGTGAAGCCAGCCCCCGGGCGCAAGAGGCCCTGCGGGCTTATGCCAGCGATCTGGGCCTTGCCTTCCAGATCACCGATGATCTCCTGGACCATCAAGGTGCAGATCTGGATGTGGGCAAGCGCACCGGCAAAGATGAAGATCGCGGCAAGGCCACTTTTGTCTCGTTGATGGGGGCAAGCGGCGCCCATGACGAAGCTTGCCGCCGCATCCGCACGGCGCTTGAACATCTTGCCCGTTTCGATGAACGTGCCGATCCCTTGCGGGACGTGGCCAGATTTGTCCTTGCCCGCAAGTCCTGAAATTAAAAATCGCTGAGAATGCCCTTGCGTTCCCAATCGCCATATCTCGTGGGCTCAGCACCTTCAGGACCGCCATGCTCATGCGGGCGTGGATTAAGCTTTTCATGCGCCTCACGCTGCCTGCGGCGCTCCTGCGCTTCGGCCAAGGCCCGTTTTGCCGCGGGGGTCAGCGATTTGGGTTGCGGTTTTTTACGCATGGAACTTTATCCGGTCCGGGGTATAAGCTGCATTTAATCAACATCAATCCTATTTGTAATTAACCGCAATGCCAAGGGTATCTGCCGCCGCCATGAAAACAAAACCCTCATCCGGGCTGGAATCCCGCCGCGCTGCGGCCCATCTGTTGCATGAAGTCCTCACTGCCCGCCAGCCTCTGGGCGAGGCGCTGGCGGCATCTTATGCAGAAGGCGACCTCAAGCGCCTGTCCGAGCGCGATGGCGCAATGGCTCGGATGATCGTCATGACCACTTTGCGCCGGCTGCCACAGATCAACGCGGTTCTGAAGAATTTCCTGAAAAGGAAACTGCCCCGGAAATCAGGCCTTTGCCGCGAGATTCTCACTATCACCACCGCCCAGCTTCTGTTCCTTGATGTCTCGCCCCATGCCGCGGTTGACCTGGGCGTTACCCTGGCGGCCAGAGATCGCCATGCCCGGCACTTGAAAGCGCTGGTCAACGCGGTTCTCAGGCGCATTGCCGAGCAGGGCCCCGCCATTATCGCCCGGCAGGACGCCGCCCGGCTCAATACACCGGACTGGCTGTGGAAAAGCTGGAGCCGCGCTTATGGTGAAAACACCGCCCGCGCCATCGCCGCCCAGCATCTCCTTGAAGCACCCGTCGATATCACCCCGCTGAAAGACCCGCAGGGCTGGGCGGACAAACTTGGTGGTGAACTGATTCTGGGGGAATCGATACGCCTTCACAAGCCCGGACGGATACCGGCCCTTCCCGGTTTCAAGGAAGGGGCCTGGTGGGTGCAAGATGCCGCTGCCGCCCTCCCGGTTCGTTTGCTTGGAGATATAAAAGGACAACATGTTGCCGATTTATGCGCTGCTCCGGGCGGCAAAACAGCACAACTTATCGCCCGCGGCGCAAGAGTCACCGCCATTGATCTGTCCGGGCGGCGCATGCGCAAGGTAAAGGAAAATCTGGCCCGGTTGAACATGGCCGCCGAGCTGGTCGTTGGAGATGTCCTGAACTGGCGCCCTGAAACCCGCTTTGACGCGATTTTACTTGATGCTCCCTGCTCATCCACCGGAACCATTCGCCGCCACCCGGATGTGCAAAGGCTCAAAATGCCCCAGGCCTTGCAGAGCCTCACCTCGTTGCAGGACCGGTTGCTGGCCCATGCGGTCAATTTGCTCAAACCCGGCGGCAAACTGGTCTATTGCGTATGCGCCTTGCAACCTGAAGAAGGCGAAGAGCGAATAGAGGCTTTTTTAACCGCCAACCTGGATATTCACCGCAAGATGATAGATCCGCAACTTGTGCCTGTTCCCAACAACGCACTGACAAAATCCGGTGATTTGCGGTTGCTTCCCTCCTTTGCCGCTGATCGGGGCGGTCTGGACGGGTTCTTTGCCGCCTTGCTGGAAAAGGGTGCAGAACAGGGCCGGAACCAAACCTGATAAACAACGACATGCTCTGGAACGTTGTCAGGGCAATCGGGTGAAAAAAATACCCGTTTTCCGGTGGTTTCGGACGTCATTCCTGCGGAGGCAGGGATCCAAGCCGGGTGTCCAGAGATTATAGATATCCCTTTTTGGATTCCTGCCGCCGCAGGAATGATGGTTTTGTTTGGCCCGTTAGGCTAAAAAATACTGATTAAACAGATGGTTATTCGGTTCACTCATGTAATTTGTATCTTTCTTGAGGTTCACCCGATTGCCTTGGGAACGTTGTGCCATGTTCTTGTGATTGGCATGATGCTATGGTGATTCGGGGTAAATTTCAGGAGAAACCGCGAACAGCTTCATGGCGGCGCACAGAAAACATAGATTTGCCCTGGCGGCCGATGCCGGTCTTGATGCACTGGGCGCACGGCTCCGGGCCATCCCGTTCCGATTGGGTCCATTGGACCTGCGTATGCCAGACGGGCTGTGCCTGGTTCCCCATGACCTGCGAACCGTCGATCCGACGATTGCCTCAGACCTGTATCGCGGCGCCTTTTCCCTTGGCGGGGTGCGGGTGGATACAAATGCCCGTTCACCCTTTGTCATCAGGCCTCCGAACCCGTTTTGGCAAAGCGAGTTGCTGGGATTTTCCTGGCTTCGGCATCTGCGCGCCGCCGATAATGATATCTCGCGCCTGCATGCCCGCTCGTTGATTCTCGACTGGATCAATCTGCAATACAAGACCGGCCTGGCCGCCGGCGATATTGCGGTTCTGGCGCGCCGGGTGATCTCCTGGCTTAGTCATGCCCCCTTGTTTCTCGATGACGCCGAGCCGGAATTTTACCAAAAGGCCATGAAGAGTTTTGGTCAGCAGGTGCGCACACTCAACCGCGAGATGGGCTCGGCCCCCGAAGGCTACCCGCGCCTGCTTGCAGCTACTGCCTTGTGTTTTGCCGCTCTTTGCCTCAATGGCCAGGAACGGCTTCTGGAACGAGCTGTTCAACAACTTGAAAAACAGCTTGCCAGCCAGATTCTCCCCGATGGCGGGCATATCAGCCGGCATCCGGGTGTCGGTATGGAATTGCTGCTTGACCTGCTGCCCCTCCGGCAAACCTTCGCGGGCCGTGACAAGGCCCCGCCGCAAAAACTGCTAAGCGCCATTGACAGGATGATGCCCATGGTGCGGTTTTTTCGCCATGGAAGCGGAAATTTTGCCCTGTTTAACGGTATGGGCGTTACAAATCCGGGGGATGCCGCCGCCGTTCTGGCGCTTGATGATACCCAGGGGCGCCCCATCCTCAATGCCCAGCATTCCGGTTACCAGCGCATGGAAGCGGGAAAATCGCTGGTTTTGATGGATGCCGGCACGCCGCCGCCCGCCGGAGTCTCGCGTAACGCTCATGCCGGATGCCTGTCTTTCGAGCTCTCCTCGGCCCGTCACCAAATTGTCACCAATTGCGGCGCGCCATTTGCGCTGGGTGCGAGCTGGCGTGAAGCAGCACGCTCCACCGCCGCCCATTCAACCTGCATCATCGAGGGAAAATCCTCATGCGAGTTTCTCTC
Organism: uncultured Hyphomicrobiales bacterium; assembly: GCA_964533415.1. GTDB lineage: Bacteria > Pseudomonadota > Alphaproteobacteria > Rhizobiales > BM303 > BM303. The sequence continues at coordinate 2,832 of CAZHLV010000039.1, read as the reverse complement.
CGGACGCCTGGCTACCCTTGCAGGTCCCATTATCAGCGCCGGTCCAGAGAATGTCCGAGTCAATCGTGACGAGGCCGGATCGGAAACCATCATCGAAGCCTCCCATGATGGCTACCTGAAGACCTTTGGAACCATCCATGTCCGACGCCTCAAGCTGTCCACCGCCGGCGGATTACTGGATGGTGAAGACCGGCTTACCCATGCTTCCAGCCGCCACCCCGTCAAGGCGGCGCGCGAGTTGAACGCCGTCTTGCGGTTTCATCTCCACCCCGGCGTTGCCGCCTCGATTTGCGAGGACGGGCAATCCATCGCCCTCGTTCTGCCCAATCGCGAAGGCTGGAGATTTAGCGCTCTTGGCTACACACCACGGCTTGAAGAAAGCATTTTCCTCGCGTCTTCAAAGGGCCCCCAGTCCACGACCCAGATTGTTTTACCCGTGAAATGGTCCAGGGAAATCATTGTCAAGTGGAGTTTCAGGCGCACCAGCGCCGGGACCTCTGGGCTGATGCAGGCCAGGCCAAGATCAGGCAGAGGAGAATAATCCGGCAAATTCGCTTGCCTTGAACCGCCCCAGCTTGCATTTTCTGACAATTGGTCCACGTATATGTCAGGGCTTGCAAAAACACCTCAAGGAGAAAATCCATGGAATCGGGAATTTTTGTTCTAGTTATACTGGTTGTTGCCATCTTGCTGATCCTGATGGGCATCAAAACCGTCGCGCAAGGCTATAATTACACCGTTGAGCGCTTTGGCCGTTACACCCGCACCCTTTCGCCGGGCCTGAATATCATCATTCCGTTTCTTGACCGGATCGGCTCAAAATTGAACATGATGGAACGGGTCATGGAAGTTCCGAGCCAGGAGGTTATCACCCGCGACAACGCCATGGTCACCGTGGACGGGGTGGCTTTTTACCAGGTTCTGGATGCGGCAAAGGCCACCTATGAAGTCAACCAGCTTGATATTGCCCTGCTCAATCTGACCATGACCAATATCCGCACCGTGATGGGCTCCATGGATCTTGACCAGTTGCTTTCCCAGCGCGACGAGATCAATGTCAAGCTCCTCAACGTGGTTGATGCTGCCGTGCATCCTTGGGGCGTGAAGATCACCCGCATTGAAATCAAGGATATTGCACCGCCGCGAGACCTGGTCGATGCCATGGCCCGCCAGATGAAAGCCGAACGGGAAAAACGCGCCTCCATCCTGGAAGCGGAAGGTTTGCGGCAAGCTGACATCCTTGAGGCCGAAGGCAAGAAACAGGCCAAGATCCTGGCTGCCGAAGCCCGCGAACGCGAAGCCCAGGCCGAGGCCAATGCCACCTTGATGGTCTCCCAGGCAATCTCCAAGGGCTCTGTTCAGGCGATCAATTATTTTGTCGCGGAAAAATATATGGGCGTTTTGAAAGAACTGGCTGGCTCATCCAATCAAAAAGTCCTGATGCTTCCCGTCGAGGCCTCATCCGTGATCGGTGCCATTGCCGGTATTGGTGATATTGCCAAGGCAGCTTTCGGCAAGGACAACAGTGAAACCGAAAAAAGCGCGGTACAGGCAAAAAAATAAGCTGCCGACAGATTTAACGGAGATATGCAGACCATGAATGAGGTGATTAACTTTCTGGGCCAATGGACCTGGTGGATTGTCGCTGCCGTCATGTTCCTTCTTGAACTTGCGGTGACGGCCTTCTTTTTTCTCTGGCTCGGGGTCGCCGCGATTCTCACCGCCATCATCGACATGTTTGTTGAACTGGGCTGGCAAAGCGAACTGGCGATTTTCGCCGTGTTCTCGGTCATCTCGCTCGTCGCCTCACGCTATATTTTCGCCAAGCGCCAGCCTGCCTCCGACAGCCCCATGCTGAACCGGCGCAACGAAGCCCTGATCGGCCGGGAGTTCACCCTGGAGGAACCGTTGAGAAACGGTCGTGGCTGGGTGCGGGTTGGCGATAGTATCTGGCAAGCCGAAGGGCCCGAACTCGAAGCGGGAACCCGTATCCGCGTGGCCCGGGTCCGGGGCACCATGCTGGTTGTCGAACCGGCCATGCAAAATGCCTGAAAGACCAGTGCTGGCTGAATAACAGGTCTTTACAGGCGTGCCTGTATAAATCAGAGACGGCGCCAGCCGATTAAACACGGCAGGATTCGCTTTGGGAAAAACCTGTGTCTTGAGAGAAAACTAGAGTTCCGGTTTTGATTGAATCAAAACCGGGCTCTAACTCTTTGTTCTTACCGCACTTCTTGTCGGAAAACCGGTTCCCACTTTTCCCGAAGTGCTCTAAAAAATTGCCGCAATTCTACATCCCGCTACTCCATAGGCGTAGCTCGATAATAATGCCATCACTCACCTCGTTTCTTATGAATTCAATGTGTCAGGGATGCAATTCCACCTTTGGGAAAAGTGTGGTGGTGCCCCCGGGGAGAATCGAACTCCCACTCCCTTACGGGAACTGGATTTTGAATCCAGCGCGTCTACCAGTTCCGCCACAGGGGCTAATCCGTGCGTGGGCGGATCATACTCAAGAGAGCGGACCCGTCAACCTCCAATGGCAAGGGAAATTGGAGTGGCCGGGTTTTGGCTTCACATGGACAAGGGCGGGCGGTGCTGGTAACAGTGCGGGGGGATGCGCAAGAACGTGAAAAAAACCGGCTTGAGTGCCGGGGGGTAATATGCTGAAGCGACTTTATGACTGGACACTGGAACTGGCCGGGCACCGGCATGCGCGCTGGGCGCTGGCCGGGGTTTCGTTCGTGGAAAGCTCGGTTTTTCCCATTCCGCCCGATATCATGCTTATTCCCATGGTGTTGGCCCAACGGGCCCGGGCCTGGGCTTTGGCGG
>CAZHLV010000038.1:0-24361 GCA_964533415.1 uncultured Hyphomicrobiales bacterium | reverse complement strand
GATTTTGCCGATCTGGGGATTACCCAGGTCGGCGCAGATACCGAGATCAGTTTCGGGAGCGATTCCATAGTGCTGGCCGGGGTCAACAGTGCAACCATTACGGATGTCGATTTTTATTTCATCTGAATGTTCATTCTATAAATCCCGTTTCCTGATAGTTGCCTGGCAATAAGGGTATTGTCTATGAATCGGCGGCCTTGGTCGAGCCGCCGATTCCAGGTCAAATACCCTGGGAATCCCATGAATCTCCAGGAATCTATTGACGTTCAGATCGAGGATTCCATTTTAATCTGGAAACTGATTCAAGGCAGAAAACGAAGAGCTGCCAGATTAAGTCGGAACCACTACAAATAAAAGGTGAAGTACTCTGAACACGCTTTCAGGCGTATCGCTTTTCCGTTTGGAATTTTTTGTGTATAACACAGTCCCGCACGCTTTTTCAGGCTCACGGCAAACCGCCCGCAGGAGAGAGTACAGATGTTGAAGAGAACGAGCATTTTGGTGGCCCTTGCCTTTCTTTGGGCAACTCCCATATGGGCAAAGCCGGGGCCCCTGGTGATGGTCAGCATCAAGCCGATACACTCCCTTGTCAGCGCCTTGATGAAAGGTGTGGGCACGCCCCGCCTTATCGTTGAAGGTGATAAAACGCCTCTTGGTTACACCTTGTCAAAATCCCGATCTGAAGATATTGCCGCCAGTGACCTGGTGATCTGGATCGGGCCGGAGCTGGAGGGGTTTCTCATTGAGCCGCTAAAGCGTCTCAAGGGCCGTGCGCGCGTGTTCGAGATGCTTTCCGATGAAGAATTCAAGATCCTGCCCGCCCGCTACAGGCAAAATGCCCGGGATCCCTATATCTGGCTTGATGTGCGCAACGCCGAGATCTTTGTCGATGCGCTTTACCGGGAACTGGTCGCCGTCGATCCGGGATCGAAGAAAATCTATACAAGAAACCGTGACAGGCTCAAACGGAGAATCGCCAGGCTCGACCGGGAATTTGAATACGGGTTCCGCTCCATCGCCGCGGGCGAAGGCTGGGCCTATCACGACACCCAGCAATATTTCGCCCAGTCCTATGCCCTGCATCTGAAGGGCTTCTTGTCTCTTGTTCCCGGTCAGCCCGCCGATATGACACGGCTTCTTTCTACCCGCGCTGCCATTGCCGCGGGGGGAAAAACCTGCCTGTTCACCGAAGCCGGGCTGACCAGCCAGAATCTCTCGATCCTCATGGACGGAACAAAGGCCGTCCTTGCCGAACTGGATTCCTTCGCCACGAAAATCAAACCCGGCCCTGGCCTTTACGAGGCCATGATGCGTTTCAACTTCAAGGCGATCAGCGATTGCTACGTCAAGATCGGCGCCATTTACACCGGTCCCCGGGCATCAAAACTCAAACCGTAGCCCGTCTTGCAAGGAAAATGATGGACAATATCAAGCCCGTTTGTGGCGTATATTTCATTTTCAGGAAATCGGTGACGACATCTGGCGTATGGTTTTGCATTGGGCCGGCGTAAATGAACAATAGATCAACCTGTCGGGTTTTGACTGAATCAAAACCGGAAACGCTTTAATAATGGAGTTGCATCTGGAAAGCTCAAGGCGCGTCATTTCAACCGCAATTGATTTTCTTTCAGATTTAGCGAAGAAGCCTTGGGCTATTGGACATTTCTTCGCCCCAGGTTTTTTCAGTCATCTTGATGGTATTTGCCGAAACTATCCGCGCCATTACCCGGTTTAACCGGCATATCGGATCATGGTGGGCGATACTGGACTTGAACCAGTGACCCCTGCGATGTGAACACAGTGCTCTACCAGCTGAGCTAATCGCCCTTGAGGGAATGCGCATATAAGGCGCTGGAACAGGGCAAGTCAAGCCTTGGTCTTCGCGCCAACTCGTTAACGGCCTCTTCCAGCTCGTCGAAATGATCGATCACCAGGTCAGCCCCCAGTTCAAGCGCCGGAATGCTGGCATAGCCAAAGCTCACCACGATCACCGGCATTCCGGCGGCACGCGCCGCCGCGACATCAACCTCGCTATCCCCGATGAAGATCGCCCTTGAAGGCTCTCCGCCCATCCGCGCCAGGGTCTCGAAAACCGGCGCCGGATCAGGCTTTGCAATCCCGATACTGTCCTGCCCGATCACCGTCTTGAAATAGATCTTGAGGCCCAGGGCGTTGATAAGCGTCATTGCCGAGGTTTCAAAACGGTTGGTGCAAACCCCCATTACGCAGCCGGCATCTTCAAAGCGCTCCAGCGTGCGAACCAGCCCCGGATAGGGGTGGCTCATATCGGCCATGATAGCGGTGTAATGGCGGATAAATTCCCCGAACAGCTCCTCCAGTTCATCTGCGCTTGCCGTGAGCCCGGATTGCTCAAGGGCCGATTTCATGATGGCGCGCGCCCCGAAAGAAAGCTGGGTCTTGATATCGTCAAGCCCCAGCGGCCCGCGGCCCCGGCGCGCCAGCAATGCATTCATGGTGTGTACCAGCCCTGGCGCGGTATCGAACAAGGTGCCGTCAAGATCAAAAATGAGGGAAATTTCAGGACTCATTAAAACTCACAAAACAATCTGTTATTACAAAAGGTTATAGTAACTGCTTGAATCGATTTGAAATGAAGTTGAATCATTTTTTCAAGCTCTTGAATCGGTTTGTTGTCAGCTTTGCCCAAATTCTGTTCCCTTTGAATCAAACTCTCAAGCGGGCAGATTTTCTGAAGAATGCCAGAGCCGTAAAACAATATCCGGATTCAGATTCCCATGCCGGATATGTATCTTTTTAAAGTTAGCTTTCAGCTTTTTGCTGCTTTTGCCCAGCTTCCGGGCATGGTAACAAGGGAAGGCAATCAACAGCATGAAAATACACGGGATGTCAAATGAAACTCCAGCGCGCTTCACTTCTCAAAACGCAATGCTTCATCAATGGCCAATGGACCGGCGAGCCCGGCCTTGAAGTTGCTAATCCGGCCACCGGTAAGCTGATCGCCAGCGTACCCCGCTTTGGCAAGGCCGAAACCGCAAGCGCCATCGCCGCCGCCAGGGATGCCTTTCCCGCCTGGGCCGCCCGCACCGCGAAAGAGCGCAGCGCCATATTGCGCCGCTGGTTTGACTTGCAGATCGAACATGCTGATGACCTGGCCGCCATCATGACCGCCGAGCAGGGCAAGCCCCTGGCCGAGGCGCGCGGCGAGGTGATTTACGGCGCATCCTTTGTCGAGTTTTACGCCGAAGAGGCAAAGCGGGTTTACGGCGAGACCATCCCCGCCCCGATGAATGACCGCCGCCTGCTGGTGATCCGCCAGCCGGTTGGCGTGGTAGCTGCGATTACCCCGTGGAATTTCCCCAATGCCATGATTACCCGCAAGGCCGCCCCGGCGCTGGCCGCGGGCTGCACCTTTGTCTGCAAACCCGCTTCTGAAACCCCCTTGAGCGCATTGGCGCTGGCCGCTCTGGCCGAGGAAGCCGGAATGCCGCCGGGCGTCTTCAATATCATCACCGGCGAGGCCCGGGCCATCGGCGCGGAGATGACTTCAAGCCCCGATGTGCGCCTCATCACCTTCACCGGCTCCACCCCCATCGGCAAGCTGCTGATGAAGCAATCGGCCGATACGGTCAAGAAAGTCTCGCTGGAGCTGGGCGGCAATGCGCCGTTTATCGTTTTTGATGACGCGGACCTTGACGCGGCGGTCACGGGCGCGTTGGCCTCGAAATACCGCAATGCCGGGCAGACCTGTGTCTGCGCCAACCGCATCCTCGTTCAGGACGGAGTTTATGACGCCTTTGCCGAAAAATTCAGCAAGGCCGTCCGCCAGCTGAAAGTCGGCATCGGAACCGAGGAGGGGGTCACGCAAGGACCGTTGATTAACGAGGCGGCGATTGAAAAGGTCGAGGAACATGTCACGGACGCGGTGGCAAAAGGCGCGCGGGTGATTACCGGCGGGCGGCGCCATGACCTGGGCGGCATGTTTTATGAACCCACGATCCTTTGCGATGTCACCACCGACATGCTGGTGACCAGTGAAGAAACCTTCGGCCCGCTTGCGCCGCTCTACCGTTTTGAAAAAGAATCCGAAGCCATCACGATGGCCAATGATACCCCCTTTGGCCTTGCCGCTTACTTTTACAGCCGCGATATCGGCCGCATCTGGCGCGTTGCCGAGGCGCTCGAATATGGCATTGTCGGCATCAATGAAGGGATCATCTCCACCGAGGTGGCCCCCTTTGGCGGCGTCAAGGAATCGGGCCTTGGCCGCGAGGGCGGCCAGCACGGCATGGAAGAGTTCCTGGAAATGAAATACATGGTCATGGGCGGGCTGGACAGCTGATGCTTGTTGCATTAAATCGGCGCCGGCCCGCTTTGCGGGGGTTAAAATCACAGGCAATTTCTGTTAAACAGGCGCAAACACCAGGCAGATGCAAAAAGAGGGACCGCCATGACACCGGATGAACAAAAACGCGCCGCCGCCGCAAGGGCGCTTGAATATGTAACGAGTGGCATGAAGCTGGGACTTGGCACCGGTTCGACCGCCGCGCATTTTGTTGATCTGCTGGGCGCGAAGGTTGCTGCCGGGCTGGAGGTTGTCTGCGTGCCCACCTCCGAGGCCACCCATGCCCAGGCCAGCTCCCTTGACATTCCCCTGACTACCCTTGATGAAACCCCGGCGCTCGATCTCACCGTTGACGGGGCTGACGAGCTGGACAGCGCCCTCAACCTGACCAAGGGCGGCGGCGGGGCGCTGCTGCGCGAGAAAATCGTTGCCATGGCTTCATCCCGCATGATCGTCATTGCCGATGACAGCAAGGTGGTGGAAAATCTTGGCGCTTTTGACCTGCCCATTGAGGTCGTTCCCTTTGGCGCCGGCGCAACCGTCATCATGATCGAAAAACTGGCCGCCGATCTGGGCTGCAAGGGCGCGATTACCCGCCGCAAGACCGCTTCGGGCGAGGATTTCATCACCGATGGCGGGCATTATATCTATGATTGCGCCTTTGGCGTCATTCCCGACCCGGTAGCGCTTGACAATGGCCTCAATAAAATCCCCGGCGTGGTGGAAAATGGCCTGTTCACCGGCATTGCCGCCCTCGCGGTTGTGGCCGGTGATGACAAGGTGCGCGAGATCAAGCCTGCCTGAGCCTTGAAAGCTCACCTTCCGGCTATCATCTGGTAGCCTGAACGCATGAAACAACAGGACGCGCCATGAGCGAGTATGATTTCGATCTTTTTGTTATCGGCGCCGGCTCGGGCGGCGTCCGTGCGGCGCGCATGGCGGCAGGCCATGGCGCGAAGGTGGCCATAGCCGAGGAATACCGGGTTGGCGGCACCTGCGTCATTCGCGGTTGCGTGCCCAAGAAACTGTTTGTCTATGCCAGCCAGTTTTCTGAAAGCTTTGAAGATGCAAAAGGTTTTGGCTGGGATGTCGGCGCCTCGCGCTTCAACTGGCAGCGGCTGATTGATGCGAAAGACCGCGAGATCGACCGTCTGAACGGCATCTATGTCGCCAATCTGAAAAACTCCGGCGTCGAGATTATTCCAAGCCGGGCGGAAATCGCCGACCGCCACACCATCACGCTGGTAAATGAAAACCGGCAGGTTACCGCCAGAATCATTCTTGTCGCCACCGGTTCAACCCCGCAAATGCCAGCCGATGTGCGCGGCATCGAACATGCCATTTCCTCCAATGAAGCCTTTCATCTGGACAAGCTCCCCGATCATGTCACCATTGTCGGCGGCGGCTATATCGCCGTTGAGTTCGCCGGGATATTCAACGGTCTCGGGGTTTCCGTGAGCCTGCTGTATCGGGGTGAGGAAATCCTGCGTGGCTTTGATGATGATTTGCGCAGTGCCCTGCACTCTGAAATGGTCAAGAAGGGCATCGATGTGCGGGTGATGAGCGATGTCAGCGCCATCGGGAAATCCGGCGGCAGTTATACGCTTGAGCTGAAAAACGGCGACACCCTGAACACCGGCCTCGTGATGTACGCTACCGGGCGCATTCCCAATGTCGAAGGGCTTGGCCTTTCGGCTCTCGGTGTCAAGATGGGCTGGAACGGCTATATCATTGTTGATGAATTTTCCCGCTCATCGGTGGATAACATCTATGCTGTCGGCGATGTCACCCACCGGATGAACCTCACCCCGGTGGCAATTCGCGAAGGGGCTGCCTTTGTTGAAACCGTTTTCAACGATACCCCCACCAGCGTGGATTACGAGGATATTCCCACCGCCGTGTTCTCGCAGCCCGAGCTTGGCACCGTGGGGCTCACCGAGGCGCTGGCCCGCGAGCGTTATAAAAAGCTCGATGTTTACAAGGCACACTTCAGGCCCATGAAGCACACCTTGACCGGGCGGGATGAAAAGATCCTGATGAAACTTCTGGTCTGCGGCGAAACCGGCAAGGTGGTTGGCGCGCATTTCATGGGGCCCGATGCCGGCGAGCTTGTGCAACTGGCCGGTGTTGCTTTAAAAATGGGAGCAACCAAGTCCGATTTTGACCGCACGGTGGCTGTGCACCCGTCGGCAGCCGAAGAGCTGGTGTTGATGCGTGAACCGGTAAAAGCAGGTTGAGGTTGCACGCAAAGCCGCATTGAAACAAGGTGAGTTCCGGTTATGAAAAAAATCGTCCTCGCATTATTCCTGGTTTTTCTGGGGTCCGCTCAAGGGTGGAGCCGGGCAGGGGAGTTGCGCCGGATCTATGAACCGGCCATGACCCCTTCCGATCAACAGGCCTTAAGTGAGATCAAGCGATCCGGCGTGGTCAGTGAAATCACCCGTTTCGTAAACAACGAGTTCATATTGCCGGATAATCTTCACATTCGCCTTGGTGCGCGGCGCGGTCCCTTGTTTGACAATCAATATGGCGAAATCGACATTCCCTATTCCTTTATCACCACCACCCGGGAATCTTTTGCCGCCGCCTGGCCAAACAAGAGCAAGGACGAGATTTTCAATGCCACCATGGACGTGCTCATGCATGTCCTGATGCATGAAATGGGTCACGCCCTGCTTGATCTTTACGGCATTCCGGCCATCCGCAACGAGGAAAACGAAGTTGACGACCTTGCGGCAATCCTGCTGGTAGAGATGTTTGAAGATGGTGGCAAGATTGTCCTCAGCGCCGCCAAGGCCTTTGATCTGCAAAGCGCCCGCGAAGAGGTCTATGGGCGCGCCTATATGGGAACCGAGCATGGCCAGAGTATCGAGCGGTTCCGCAACATGGCTTGCCTTGTCTATGGCAGCAACCCCAAAACCCACCCCGAACTGTTGGAAAACACCGGCCTGACGCAAGATGATGCCGAAGAATGCACCAGGAGATACAAAATGCGCCGCGCCTACTGGTTCGATACATTGGGCCCAAACATGCGCAACAGCAAAAGGGCGCGTACAAGCTCAAAATTAGGCAAGGATTCTGGCAAGGGATTTTGGGGTTCGGTCGGCTCGACTCTCGATAAAATCTTCGACCGGAACTAAAATCCGGCCATTGCCGGGGCTTCCGAGACTGGCGGCTGGCGGCGGCTCTTGAGCTTTTCGGCAATCTGGAACGCCATTTCAAGCGCCTGATCGGCATTAAGACGCGGGTCGCAATGGGTGTGATAGCGGCTGGAAAGATCCGCCTCGCGCAATTTGCGCTGCCCGCCGATGCACTCGGTGACATCCTGCCCGGTCATTTCAAAATGCACCCCGCCCGCATGGCTGCCCTCGGCCTCGTGGATTTCCATGAAGCTTTCAAGCTCCGAAAGGATCCGGTCAAAGGGCCGGGTCTTGTAGCTGTTGGCTGCCTTGACCGTGTTGCCATGCATAGGATCGCATGACCATACCACGACCCGCCCCTCGCTCTGGACCTTGCGGATCAGCCGCGGCAGGCCCCCGCCAATGGCATCCGCGCCAAAGCGGGTAATCAGGGTCAACCGCCCCGCCTCGTTTTGCGGGTTGAGAATGTCGATCAGCCGGACAAGTTCATCCGGCTCCATGCTCGGGCCGACCTTGACTCCGATGGGATTTTTAATGCCGCGGCAAAACTCCACATGGGCGTTTTCAAGCTGCCTTGTGCGCTCGCCAATCCACAAAAAATGCCCGGAGGTGCCATACCATTCATCGGATGTGGAATCGATGCGGGTGAGCGCCTCTTCATAGCCCAGGAGCAACGCCTCGTGACTGGTGTAGAACTCGGTGGAGCGCAGCTTTGGCGTATCTTCGGCTGAAATGCCGCAGGCCCGCATGAATCCCAGGGTTTCGGTAATCCGCTCGGTCAGCTCCTGGTAGCGCTCCCCCGCCGGACTGTCTTCGATAAAGCTTAAAGTCCAGCGATGCACATGCTCCAGATTGGCATAGCCGCCTTGTGCAAAAGCGCGCAGCAGGTTCAAGGTGGCTGCCGATTGCCGGTAGGCTTTAATCATCCGCTCCGGGTCCGGGTCGCGGGTCGCCGGGTCAAACGAGATCGCGTTGATGATGTCGCCAAAATAGCTGGGAAGCTCCATATCGCCCTGCTTTTCGGTAGGCGCCGAGCGCGGCTTGGCGAACTGGCCCGCGATACGCCCCACCTTGACCACGGGCAGCGAGCCGGCAAAGGTCAGCACCACCGCCATTTGCAGCAGTACGCGGAAGAAATCGCGGATATTGTCGGCATTGTGCTCGGCAAAGGATTCAGCGCAATCGCCCCCCTGGAGTAAAAACGCCCGCCCCTTCGCCACATCCGCCAACTCGGCTTTCAGCCGCCGCGCTTCTCCAGCAAACACCAGCGGCGGAAACCCGGCAAGCTGCGCCTCAAATGCCTTGAGACGCTCCGCATCGGGGTATTCAGGAACCTGAAGAATGGGTTTTTCCCGCCAACTGGCAGGCGACCAGTTTTCCGCCATAGTCTTTGTACCGTACTCTTTTGTTTATAGAACTCGTCATCATCTCTTTGCGCTTCGTGCTCCTATATACACCAGAATGGGAAGAATTGAACCGCCCGCCAGGATTATTTGAAAAGCTTGCTCATGGGGAGAATTCTCGGGCTTGTTTGCACCGGGTGAAGCCGCTAGGTTTGCCCCTGTCGGAAGATTCAAAAAAGTGGACAAGATGCGCCTGATCGCCAAAACTCTTTTCGCCGTGCTCTTCGCGGGTTTTCTTCTCAACCCGAATCTTGCTGCTTTTGCCGTCGGCACCGCCGCCGAGCGCCTGATCCAGGACTGGAGCAAAACCCTTGGCAAGATCGAGACCTCGCTCAAACGCACCGATCTGCCCGAAAGCGACCTGGAGAAAATCCGCGGTCAGCTTGTTGATATCCGCAAGGAAGCGCGAAAATTGCGCGCCAGGCACAAGCCCGAGCTTGAAGCCCTTGAGCAGCAACTCAAAAAACTGGGCCCCAAGCCCAAAGAGGGTGAAGAACCTGAAGGCATTGCCAAGACCCGCAAGGAACAAACGGCGCTGCTGGAAACCCAAAAAAGCCTTTTCAACGGTGTCGAACTGGTGATCCTGCGGACCTCCCAGCTTGAGGGCCTGGCGTCTGAAATCCAGCGCCGGCATTTTCTGGGAAACTTGCTGTCGCGGACCAAAAGCGCCTTGAATCCGTTTATCTGGGTTGAGGCGGCTGCCTATCTGCCGGATTTTTCTACCCGGATCCGCCTTCTGGTTGAAGGCTGGCTGCGCGATGCCGGGGAGACCACGGGCAACCGGAAGCTGCTGTTTATCGCCCTGACCCTGGTCCTTTCCCTGCTGGTGGCTTTTCCGTTCCGCTACTGGACCCAGTCAAAAGCCCGCCCGATGATGGATTCGGACGAGCCGGCCTATGCCCGCCGTATCACCGTGGCGGCTCTCACCGCCGCCGCCGATATTCTCCCCCCCCTGGCCGGGGCCTGGCTGTTCTACTGGGCGCTGTATCTGACCGGGGTTTTGAACCTGCGCATGGACCGGATCGTTCTGGCCGCGGTGATCGCCATTTCCGCCTTTGTCCTGATCCGCGGTGTGGCGCGGGCCATTCTCTCGCCCTTTGCCCCCAGATGGCGGCTCGGTGTTCTGCCCGACGCTTCGGCCCAGCGGATCTATTCGCTTGTCACTCTCGCCGCCCTTGTTTTCGGGATGGATTACTTTTCTACCCGGCTGAGCTCGGTCCTGTTCCTGGACCTGCCGCTGACCATTGCGCAAAGCGTGATCTCCGGCGCTTCTATCGCGGTGCTTCTGGCCCTGATCCTCAAGACTCCGCTGGGCATTCTTTCAGAACTGGAAATCCCGCCGGAACGGGCCAAGTTCATCTGGCTCCGGCGCATGCGTTCGCTGCTGTGGTTGCTGGTTTTTGCCATCGTATTCACCCTTTCAGCCGGGTATATCGCCCTTGGGCGTTTCCTTGCAATCCAGTCGGTCATCACCGGTTTGCTGGTGATCTCGTTTTACGTGCTGCACCTGCTGGCTGACGAGACCCTCGTGGTCCGGCTCCACCCGGACCGGGCCACCGGCAAGTTCTTGCAAAACATCTTTGCCCTGAGCTCCCGGGCCGTTGAGCGTTTTGGCCTGGCCCTGGCTACCTTGATTGATATCTCCCTGGTGCTGATCGGCATTCCGCTGGTCATCCTGCAATGGGGGCTGAAATGGGAAGATGTGCGCGGCTGGATCACCGCCGCCTTTTTTGGCGTTGAACTTGGCAATATCCACATATCGCTTTCCTCTGTCCTTACGGGATTGGCGGTATTTGCCCTTGGGTTCTTGCTCACCCGGTTGTTCCAGAAATGGCTTGACACCCGTTTGCTCAGCCGCACGCAACTCGATATCGGGGTGCGCAACTCGATCCGCACCGGCTCGGGCTATGCCGGCATCATGCTCGCGGCGCTGCTGGCCATGACCTATGGCGGGGTGGATTTCACCGGCATCGCCGTTGTCGCCGGCGCCTTGTCCGTCGGTATCGGTTTTGGCCTGCGCTCCATCGTGAACAATTTTGTCTCGGGGCTGATTTTGCTGGTTGAACGCCCCTTCAAGGCCGGGGACTGGGTCGTTGTCGGCTCTGATGAGGGGTATGTAAAAAAGATCAAGGTGCGCTCCACCGAGATTGAAACCTTCAACCGCGCCTCGGTGATCGTGCCAAACGCCGATCTGATTACCAAGCCGGTCACCAACTGGACCCTGAAAAGCAAGCTGGGGCGCATCATCATTACCATCGGGGTGAGCTATGACAGCGATCCCGATCAGGTTGAAAAAATTCTTCTGACCTGCGCCAAGAGCATTGAAATTGTCGAGACAGATCCTGCCCCTTACGTGTTGTTCACGGATTTTGGCGACAACGCCCTGATCTTCGAATTGCGCGCCTATATCAAGGATGTCTCCAAATCCCTGTCCACGGCGAGCCAGTTGCGCTTTTCCATCTTCCGCGCCCTGAAAGCGGCGGATATCGCCATTCCCTTCCCGCAACGCGATATTCATATCATCTCGCAGCCCGAGCCGAAGGGAGAGGCGGTGTAGGGCCGTCGCGCTCTCTGCTGCCGGTCGCGCTCCCCCCGCTCAAGGTCCGCTCCCCCTCGCCACCACCCTTTGCAAACTCCTGAGGGTGGTGGGGAGGGGGAGCGGGCGGCCCGGTGATAACAAAGCGAGCGGGCGGCCCGGTGATAACAAAGCGAGCGGGCGGCCCGGTGATAACAAGAGCGACCCGCAGTCCCGGTTAAAAAGCCGTGCCCCTTATCCGACAATCTCGATATCGGAAAAGAAGTAGGAAATTTCCACCGCCGCCGTTTCGGGAGCATCGGAACCATGCACCGAATTGGCTTCCAGGGATTCGGCGAAATCCTTGCGGATCGTACCTTCGGCAGCTTCCGCCGGATTGGTTGCGCCCATGGTTTCGCGATTTTTGGCAATGGCGTTTTCGCCTTCCAGAACCTGCACCACCACTGGGCCGGAGATCATGAAGGACACAAGATCATTGAAGAACGGGCGCTCTTTATGCACCGCGTAAAAGCCTTCCGCCTGCGCCTTGGTGAGGTGCAGCCGCTTGGAAGCCACGACGCGCAGGCCAGCAGCCTCGAGACGGGCGGTAATTTGCCCGGTCAGGTTGCGCCGCGTGGCATCGGGTTTGATGATTGAAAACGTGCGTTCCAGAGCCATGATGATATCCTTTGATTTGCTGATTGGAAAAGTGAATTTGCGCCGCTTATATCTTTGGCCATGCGCGAGGGCAAGTGAACAATCGACGTATCCGCCCCTGCCATGCTAAAGAGGCTCTTTTATTGAATTGGCGCCGATAAAACATGGAAGAATCCAAAGGGCCCGGATGTTACATATTAACGACATAACCTGGCGCATTGGCGGGCGCACCTTGCTGGATGAAGCCACCGCCACGATCCCGGCGGGCCACAAGGTCGGGCTGGTGGGGCGCAAGGGCGGTGGCAATCCACCTTGCTGAAGATCATCGCCGGGGAGCTGGAGCCCGAAGGTGGCAGTGTTTCCCTACCCGGGGGGGCGCGCAAGGGCATGGTGCGGCAAGAAGCGCCCGAGGGTAAAACCTCGCTTATCGACTGGGTGCTGGAGCAGGATCTTGAGCGTGCCGAATTGCTGGCCGAGGCCGATACGGCCACCGATGGCCACCGCATTGCCGATATTCACACGCGGTTGCAGGATATCGACGCCCATTCCGCCCCCGCCAGGGCCGCTTCCATCCTCGCCGGTCTGGGTTTTGACAATGCCGACCAGCAGCGTTCGTTATCGGAATTTTCCGGCGGCTGGCGCATGCGCGTGGCGCTTGCCGCCTTGCTGTTCACCGAGCCGGATCTGCTTCTTCTTGACGAGCCGACCAACTATCTTGACCTGGAAGGCACGCTGTGGATTACCGCCTATCTGCGCAATTATCCCCGCTCCGTGGTGGTGGTGAGCCATGACCGCGACCTGCTCAATACCTCGGTGCAGGGTATCTTGCATCTTGAGCGCGGCAAGCTCGATTACACGCCGGGCACCTATGACCGTTTTGAAACCCTGCGCCGCGAACGCCAGGCCCTGCAACTGAGCCTGAAGAAAAAGCAGGATGACGCCCGCCGCCACATGGAAGCCTATGTCAACCGCTTCCGCGCCCAGGCCAACAAGGCAAGGCAGGCGCAAAGCCGCCTGAAAGCGCTGGCCCGCCTGCAACCCATCGCCGCCATTGTTGATGAGCATGTCGCGCCCTTCGTTTTTGAAGCGCCGGAAAAACCCATGGCCCCGCCGCTGCTGCGCCTTGATGAAGCCTCCGTGGGCTATGAACCGGGCAAGGCCATTCTCACCGATCTTGATCTGCGCATTGATCCTGATGACCGCATCGGCCTTCTGGGCGCCAATGGCAACGGCAAGAGCACCTTTGCCAAGCTCCTGACCGGCAAGCTTGCCCCCATGACGGGCCGCAGGAAAATCCACAAGAAAGCCCGTATCGGTTATTTTGCCCAGCACCAGATGGACGAACTGGCCGATGCCGAGACCCCCTATGACCATATCCGCGCCCTGATGCCCGAGGCCACCGAGGCGCAGCTGCGCGCCAAGCTGGGGCATCTGGGCTTTGGCATTGAAAAAGCCGACACCAAGACCGACCATCTCTCGGGCGGTGAAAAGGCGCGGCTGCTTTTTGCCCTGGCCGGTTTTGGCGAGCCGCATATGCTGATCCTTGATGAACCGACCAACCATCTTGACGTGGACAGCCGCGAGGCGCTGATCCGGGCGCTTAACGAATATGAAGGCGCGGTGATTCTCATCTCTCATGACCGGCACCTGATTGAAACCTGCGCCGAGCAGCTCTGGCTGGTTGGCGAGGGGACCGTGAAGCGCTTTGACGGGGACATGGATGACTACCGCAAGCTCCTGCTCGATGAAAGACGGGGCCGCGCCAGGCGCAGCGCGGGAAAAAGCGAGGCCGCCAAACCGGTGAATGACGCGCAAGCCAGGCAGGCGCTGCGCCAGCAAAAGGCGCGCGATCGCGCCGCCATCGCCCCCTTGCGGCAAAAGGCAAATAAGGCGGAAAAGGAGATTGCCCGGCTGGAGCGTGAAATTGCCCGGCTTGACAACCAGCTCGCAGCCCCGGACCTCTTTACCAAATCCCCCGAAAAAGCCGCCGATCTGGGTCGCGCCCGCGCCCGCGCCCTTGAAGCCCTGGCGCAGGCGGAAGAGGCCTGGATGGAGGCCATGGAAGCCTATGAAGCGGCAAGGGCGGCGCAGTAGGGGGGGTGATCGTATCTATCACCACAATTTCAGTCTTGGCGCGTAGCGGGCCAGAAAAAGAGTGCCGGTGACGCCCCACACCGCGCCGAAAAACAAGGTCCAGAGCGGCGTGCCGATGCCAAGCCCCAGCCCCAAAAACCCCGCCCCCATGCGATAGGGCAGCACGAACAGGATGCTGGAGAGCCAGGGCAGCAGCCCCAGAACCGCGCCCTTGATGACGGGCGAGCGGTTAAAGACGGGGATGAGAAAAATAATTCCCCACAAGGCGCTGGCAAAAACCCGCCGGGCCATCCAGAACGGGTCGAGATTTGGCGTCATGTTGAACCCAAGGGCAGGGGTTACCCCCAAGGCGCCAAATGCCCAGACCAGCAGGCCGCTGGTCAGGCCGCCAAGACCGCCCGCCGCGAGCAGGAAAAGCAGGGTTCTGACGGTTTTCATGAGTATCTCTCCGAGGTGCTTTATCTTCAGCGCTTGAATACAAAGCGGAATCTTGGCCATGGGCCATTGTCATAGGCCTCGAAAACATCAAAGCATTGCAGGGTAAACCCGTGCCCGGTGAACGTCATGATTTCAGATTTTGCCAGTGGCCAGGGCGGGCCTGCGGCGGTTTTGTTTTCCTCGCGTCCGCGGCAGATGACCAGCAATGTGCCGCCGGGCTTGATGAACCCGGCAATGGCCCGTATGGCGCGCGGGCGCATGGATTTGGGCAGCGATTGCAAGGTGTAGATCTCGCTGACCAGATCAAATTTTTGCCGCCACAGGCCAGGTGCGGAAAACAGATCAGCGCTTTGATATTTAACCTGAGAGCCGGCAAAACGCTGCCGCGCCCAGCGCGTGGCCGTGGGCGAGAGGTCAAACGCCGTGACATTCATCCCCGCATCCGCCAGCGCCTCGGCATTATCGCCCAGCCCGCAACCCACATCCAGCGCTTCCACCGGGCCAAAACGCAGCCCGGCCAGCCAGTCCACGAGCAACGGGTGAGGGCGCAAATCTGCCCAGGGCACATGCTCGCTGTTCCCGTTAGCGGTGCGGTAAACCTGTTCAAACCACCCCTTGCCATCGCCCCGGGCAAGATACTGCCGGGCAATTGTACTGGCGTTTTGGCGCGTCATGGCAGTCAGTTTTCCGATTCGGAAGAAAATTCTTTACCCAGTTCCTTTTCCATCTTCAGCAAGTCGTCTGGAACCGGCATACCCATGGCGCGAATTTCAGAAATTTTTTCAACAAGCTGCATCCACAGCTCATGGCGGTCTTCGGGCTGGTTTTCCATCTCGGTCAAAAGCAGGGAAATCTCCGCCATCAGTGCATCAAAAGCCATTTCATATCTCCGGTTAATTCTGTTTTTCCCATTTGCCCTGGGGGGATTGACGCCAATAGGTGACTTCATGTCCGGCCTCCAGGGCCTGCTTGTAGGCTATGCGCGCCTGTGCGGTTTCCGGTTCGTTATTGCCGTTGAATAGAAACACCGCCCGGTCAAGGCCCCGCGCCTGGGCCAAATCCGCCCCATCCACCAAGAAACGAACCTTTGCGCCGTTTGGCGTGTCGCTACCGTTGGTCAGCCAGATGGGCTGGTCAGCACCGTGTCCGTCTTTTTCCGTCCCATGTGGCAGGAACGAATCTTCCCGAAAGGTCCACAGCAGCGCGTTGAGTTCTTCCACCCGTTCAGGCTTTCCGGTTTGCACCACGACCTTCCAGCCGCGTTTCAGGCTGATCTCCAGCAGACCGGGCAAAACCTGCTCAAGAGAGCGCCGCTCCAGGTGGTAAAACAGAACATCTGTCATTCATAATGATCCGCAATGAGCTGGTTGAGCAGCCGCACCCCGAAGCCCGATGCCCAGCCCTGGCTGATAGCTGTCTTGGGCGAATCCATCGCGGTTCCGGCAATATCAATATGCGCCCAGGGGGTCTTGCCGACAAAGCGTTGCAGGAACTGCGCCGCGGTAATGGAACCGGCGAAACGCCCGCCGATATTCTTCATGTCCGCGACTTTCGAATCGATCATCTTGTCATAGGCTTCTCCCAGCGGCAGCCGCCAGAGTTTTTCGCCCGAGGCCTGACCCGCCGCGCCGAGCTTTTCCGCCAGCTTGTCATTGTTGGAAAACAGCCCGGCATGTTCCTTGCCCAGCGCCACCAGAATAGCCCCCGTGAGGGTCGCAAGGTTAATCACGAATTCAGGCTTGAACCGGTCGATCGTGTAACTCAGCGCATCGCACAAAACCAGGCGGCCTTCGGCATCGGTGTTGAGGATTTCAATGGTCTGGCCGGACATCGAGGTCACCACGTCGCCGGGGCGCTGGGCGCGTCCGTCCGGCATGTTTTCCACCAGCCCGATCACCCCCACCGCGTTGATCCTGGCACCCCGTTTGGCCAGCGCCGCCATCAGGCCGCTCACTGCCGCAGCTCCCCCCATATCGCCCTTCATATCGCCCATGCCGGCGCCCGGTTTGAGCGAAATGCCGCCGGTATCAAAGGTCACCCCCTTGCCGACAAAGGCATAAACCGGGTCATCCTTGCCCGCCCCGGACCAGCGCATCACGACAAGGCGGCTGCCGCGCCGTGAGCCTTGCCCGACCCCGAGCAGGGCGCGCATCCCCAGCTTGCCCATGGCTTTTTCCCCCAGAACCTCGACCTTGAGGCCAGAGCTTTTGAGCGCCTCGCAGCGCTTGGCGAAAGAAGCCGGGTAAAGGCTATTCGCCGGTTCATTTACCAGGTCCCGCGCCAGGAAAACCCCGTCCGCAACCGCATCCAGCGCCTTGAACGCCTTGCGCGCCCGGGTGGAGTGGGCACTGCGCAAGGACAGGCTGCTCAGGGGTTTGCCATTGTCTTTCTTGCCGGTTTTGTACTTGTCAAACCGGTAGCTGCGCAGTTTGGCGCCAAGGGCAAGATGTGCACTGAGCCGGGCGCTACCCATGGCCATGTCTTCGATATCCTCGACAATGATCGCGGCGGCTTTTTCAAATTTGCTGCCCAGCTTGCCAAGAATTTCACCACCCAGCAGTTCGGCTGAATTCTCATTGATCTTTTTTGCCTTGCCGATTCCGGCCAGCAACAGGCGCGAATTTTCCAGCCCTTCGGGGGCCACGATTTCAAGAAAGGATTTTTCCTTGCCCGCAAATCCGGCAAGTTCCATGGCGCGTGTCAAAAGTCCACCTGTTTGCGAATCAAGCTGAATCGCAAGCTCACCCATCTTGCGGTTTTCCGCGACAAGCAGCACGACAGATCCCTTTTCAGGCATGGAAAGCGTGGCAAAATTAATTTTCATGGTCTTCCTTATCGCAAATGAAACGGCCAGGTACAGATACAAGACGCGCATCATAACGTGCTTTGCAAGGCGCGAACAGACTCAAATGATTGTCGTTTCTGACAAAAAAAGTGACGATTGACCATCAAATTGCCCCTTTAATATATGACTGGAAAATGTATTATGCAAAGACAGGAACGGGATAGTTATTGCGCGAGAACCCGGAAGCTCGATACGCGGTTCCGGGAACATTAAGGGGAATATGGGGACCTTTAAGATCAGGTCCCCGCGTTTTAGGGGTGTCTCTCGTCGGAGTCATCGAAAAGTTGGAGTAATGCGGGCTGTATTGCGGCCGTGCCGTTATCTGAATCTGTGAGGAGCAGACCAGGAATGCGTGGATGATTTTTGATCCCGAAAGAGCAAAAAGCCGTTCCGCAACAGCCGGGCGCGAGCCGGATTCGCCCCGGCGGTTTTGCATTGGCGGCTTTGCTGTCAGGCTTCTGCTGGCCGCCATATTCGTGTTGCCCCTGGCTCTGGCCGCCCATGCCGGGCAGGACGGTCGTGTAAAGATCAAGGTCGCCAAGATCAAGCCGGGCGCCAAGCTGCTCTTTGAGGCCCGGAATATGACCTATTACAAACTTCGTGATACGGTTGTGGCCACGGGCAATGTGCATCTTTATTACGGCCCATATGCCCTTCGCGCCGACCGGATCGACTGGATCCGGCGCACTGACAAGGTCATTGCCAAGGGCAATGTGGTGTTCCGCGATTCTACCGGGAATCTCGTAAGTGCGCCTTATGCCGTGCTTGTGGACAAGTTCCGGGAAGGATTTTTGCGTTCGGTTTCGGTTGTCTTCACCAACAATGCCAAGCTCGCCGGCGTGAGCGCCGAGCGCTATGACGGCAATATCACGATTTTGAACAAGGCTGTCTATTCCCCCTGTAAAACCTGTGCAGAGCACCCGGAAAAAGCCCCTCTCTGGCAGATCAAGGCGGTGCGGGTTACCCATGATGAGGCGAAAAAGACGATTTATTACAAGGATGCCCGGTTTGAGTTTTTTGGCGCGCCCATTGCCTATCTGCCGTTTTTCTCGCATCCTGACCCTTCAGTGAAACGCCGCAGCGGGTTCATCACGCCAAACGCATCCTATGCCCGGCATTACGGTGCCGGGGTAACCGTGCCTTATTTCTTCAATCTGGCGCCCAATTACGATGTCACCTTCAGTCCCACCTTGACCTCGCGCCAAGGGCCTCTGGGTCAGGTTGAATGGCGTCATCGCACCAGGACCGGGAGCTACTTCATCCGTCCCACCGGAATCTACGAGTTCAACTGGTATGGCGCAGATACCGGGCGCAAGCGCCTGCGCGGCAGCATCGAATCCGCCGGGGCATTTAAACTTAACAAAACCTGGTCCTGGGGCTGGAACGCCTGGGCCGTATCTGACGATACTTTCCTCAATAATTACGGGTTGAATTCTGCTTCCGATCTGGTTTCTGATATATTCCTGACCGGACTTGCCGGGAAAAACTATTTTAACGCCCAGGCCTATTATTTCCGGGGGCTTTTGAGCACGGACCGCAAGAGTACAACCCCCATCGTGCATCCGGTCATTGATTATAACCTGGTCTTTAACGAGAGCCTCATGGGCGGAGAGATGGGGCTTGATACGAATGTCATGAGCCTCTCCAGGTCACAAGGCGCAGATACAAACCGCTTTTCCACCGATTTGCACTGGAAACGCACATTCACCAGCGCCATGGGAACCCGGATCACGCCGTTCTGGAATTTGCGCGGCGATATTTACAACACCCGCAATGTTGCCGGAAGCCCCAATGCCCATGACAATTTTGTCCGGGTCATGCCTACTTTGGGCCTGGAGTACAAATGGCCCTTTATCAGCCTGATGGAATGGGGGGCCCAAACCATTACCCCCATCGCCCAGGTCATTGCCAGCCCCGGTGAAGTCAAGGCGGGCCGGATCAGCAATGAAGACAGCCAGATGGTCGAGTTTGACGATTTATCCTTGTTTTCCCATAACAAGTTTGACGGACTTGACCGGGTTGAAGGCGGGGTCAGGGCCAATCTGGGCTTTAACTACCGGGTTGAACATGTCTCGGGCGGTTACGCGGCTTTCACCTTTGGAGAATCGTTTCATCTGGCCGGGCGAAACAGTTTCGGCGCCGATACCGGTTTGCAATCGGATCGTTCCGATTTTGTCGGCGGCTTGCAGTTCCAGCCCTTCGAGGGATTTGCTCTGGGCAGCCGCCTGCGTCTTGATAAAAACACATTCGCCATCCGGCGCCATGAATTGGACATGGAAGGGCGCTATGGACGGCTTTGGGGCAAGGCGCTCTATACAAAACTCAAGGCCCAGCCGGCATTGGGCCTGCCCCTTGACCGTGAAGAGATTGATGCCAATTTCAGCTTTAATGTTACGGATAACTGGAAAGTGCTTGCCAGAGCCCGTTATGATATCCAGAACAGGGATATCATTGAGGAAAGTTTTGGAATTAACTACGATGATGAGTGTTTCAATGCCACGTTGTCGGTTGAAAACAAGTTTACCCGTGACCGGGATATCAAGAGGGATTTCAAGGTTTCGCTTTCATTCGTATTGAAAACGCTCGGCGGATCCAGCGTGAGTACAACCGCCAACAGGGCGGTAAGATAACCTGAAGCGTTATAATCTTTATAGAAAAAGTTGGTCATGATATTCCCGAATATGTTTAGCTTTCACCTGCGTTTGCTGGGCCTTTTCCTGCTTGGTGTTTCGAGCCTCTTTTCAGCTCCCGCCCGGGCCCAGTCGGTACAGCGGGTCGTGGCCACCGTGAATGACGAGCCAATCACCATTTATGATCTCAAGCAGCGTATCGGTTTTGCGGTGGCAACTTCACGCTCCCGGCGCTCCAGGGCGCTCACCAGCCTTGTCATGAAACAGCTCATCGATGAAAAGCTGAAACTTCAGGCGGCAAAAAACGAGGGAATTGACATCACCGACGGGCAGGTCAGGGAATCTCTCAACACCATCGCGAAGCGCAACAAGCTCACCTATAAAAAACTGAAACGTTTTTTATCCAGTCGCGGAGTCGGGGCCAAAACCCTGGAGGAAAAAATTCGCGCGGAACTGGCCTGGGGCGAGGTTATTCGCCGTAAATTCAGATCCCTGATCTCCATTGGTTCATCCGATGTGGAACTGGAACTTTCCAAAAAGGAAAAAAAGGCCGCTGGCGAGGCCAAGAAGGATAAGCAGGTGGTTTTTGAACTGACCAGGCTTACCGTATTGTTTACCCGTGGCCGAACCGACAAGGAGGTTCACAAGCGGATGATTGATGCCGAAAAACTTCGCGCCGCCTTCAAGACCTGCCGTCGCTGGAAGGGCGAAGCGCGAAAGTACCGCAATATCAAGCACAAGCATATTCAGGCCATAAAGGCCGATGATCTGAAAGATCCTCTCAAGTCAATCCTGCTCAAGACCGAACCGGGACAGGTCACCCCGGCAACCATCGGAACCATGGGAATTGAAATTGTTGCTGTTTGTAATCGCAAGGATGTTTCCGTTGCCGACAACCGGCGCAAAACGGTTGAAAACCAGTTGAAGAATCAGCAATTCAACCAGTATTCCCAGCGTTATATACGCGATTTGCGCCGTGATGCGGTTATCGAGTTTCCAGGCCGTAACGGCAAGAAATCCCTGAAATTCAAACCCTCCCAGTTCTGATGACGCACCAGCCTTCTCTTTTGGCTCTGACCATGGGTGAACCGGCCGGGATCGGCCCGGATATCACTCTCGCCGCCTGGGAAGGCCGTCGGGCGGATCGGCCTTTCGTGTATATCGGCAATGCGGCGGCGCTGGCGGCGCGGGCGCTGGAATTGGGCCTTGATGTGCCCATAATCACTGTAAACCGGGCCAAAGATGCCATTTTTGAATTTACCGGCGCCTTGCCAGTTCTGGATATTGCCCTGCCCGGAAAGGTCCATGCCGGGCAGCTTGACCCGGCAAATGCCCCCACCGTGATCCGCGCCATTGAAATGGCGGTAGATCTTGTCCGCTCCGGGCAGGTGCAGGCCCTGGTGACAAACCCGATCCACAAGAAAAACCTTTACGATTCAGGTTTTGAATTTCCCGGCCACACCGAATTCCTGGCGGCGCTGGCCGCTGGTGAAGGCAAGACGCCGCGGCCTGTCATGATGCTCGCTTGCCCTGCCTTGCGCGTGGTGCCGGTCACGGTTCATATCGCCCTGGCGCAGGTTGCCCCGACCCTGACCCGTGAACTGATTGTTGAGACGGCAAGAATTACGGATCATGATCTGAAGAACATTTTTGGCATAAAAACCCCGCGCCTGGCGATAGCGGGCCTGAACCCCCATGCCGGGGAGGGGGGCGGCATGGGACACGAGGAAGACACCATCATCGCCCCGGCCGTGGCGGATTTGCAGGCCATGGGAATCAAGGCTTTCGGCCCCTGTCCGCCTGATACCCTGTTCCATGAAGAAGCGCGCCAGACTTATGACGCGGTGCTGTGCATGTATCACGACCAGGCCCTGATACCGCTTAAAACCCTTGATTTTCATCACGGTGTCAATGTCACTCTCGGCCTGCCGTTCCTGCGCACATCGCCAGATCACGGCACGGCGCTGGACCTGGCCGGGACGGGCAAGGCAAACCCCGCCTCGCTGATCGCCGCCTTGGACATGGCGCGAAAGGCCGTGATGTGAGTGATACCCTTCCCCCCCTGCGCGAGGTTATCCGCAAGCATAAACTCACGGCGCGCAAAGCCCTGGGCCAGAATTTCCTGCTTGATCTCAACCTGACCGGGCGCATTGCCCGCGCCGCAGGTGATCTTGGCAGCTCGGATGTGCTGGAAATCGGTCCCGGTCCGGGCGGGTTGACCCGCGCCCTGCTCACGGAAGGGGCGCGCCGCGTGGTGGCGATCGAGCGCGATGAGCGCTGCCTGGCGGCGCTGGCGGAAATTGCAGGGGCCTATCCGGGGCGCCTTGAGGTTATTCCCGCCGATGCCTTGAGCCTTGATCCGCGCCCGCATCTCACCGCCCCGGTGAAAATTGCCGCCAATCTGCCCTATAATATCGCCACGCCGCTGCTGATCGGCTGGCTGCAAACCGAGCCCTGGCCCCCGTGGTTCAGCCAGATCACCGCCATGTTCCAGCGCGAGGTCGCCCGGCGCATCACCGCAAGGCCGGGCGAGAAAGCCTATGGCCGCCTTTCGGTCATGGCGGGCTGGCGCATGGAGACATCGATCCTGTTTGATGTAAACCCCGGGGCCTTCACCCCGCCGCCCAAGGTGACATCCTCGATCGTACAACTCATCCCGCGCAAAACGCCTTTGCCCTGCCGCGCCCCGGCGCTTGAAAAGATCACCGCCGCCGCCTTCGGCCAGCGCCGGAAAATGCTCAGGTCAAGCCTGAAATCGATCTTCCCGGAAGCCGAAAAAACCCTGCACGAAACCGGCATCAACCCAACACTTCGCGCCGAACAGCTCCAGATCGCCGATTTTTGCAAGCTCGCAAACCTGTTGTAACCCCGCACCGCCTCGAACAAGCGCGCAAGATCACGGCCTGTCAACCAGCACCGGCCTGGCGTTTTCCAGCACGAGACATTTCTGGCCGCGTTTTACCGCCAGCGCATCCTCGCCGAAAAGCTCGCGCCGCCAGCCGGTCAGCGCCGGGACATTGGCGTTGTCGTCTGCCGCGATGCGCTCCAGGTCCGCCGCGCTGGCTATCAGCTTGGGGGCAACCCCGTGTTGCTCGCAGGTGATCTTGAGCACCACTTTAAGCATTTCGGTAATGGCGCCCGGGGCAGGCTGGGCCGGTTTGGCCTTGCCCAGAACAGGCAGGGTATCCAGGTTACGCGCCTTGCCGGCCACCACCGCCTCGATGACCCCCTTGGCCATGGATGAGCGCGAAAAGCCGCGTGAAAGGCCGCGAATGCTCTCCAGGTCTTCCACGCTGTCGGGCGGTGAGGCGGCAATGGCGTGCAGGACCTCGTCTTTAAGAACATGCCGCCGGGGCAGGTCACGTCGCTGCGCCGCCCGCTCGCGCCATGCCGCCAGCTCGATCAGGATCGCCAGCGCCCGCTTGCCCGGATTGCGCAGTTTCAGCCGCCGCCACGCGTCCTCGGGATGAAGCTCATAGGTGCTGGCCGATTCCAGCACCGCCATCTCTTCCGCCAGCCAGTGCTCGCGGCCATTGTTCTTCAGATGCTTGCGCAGGATCGGGTAAGCATCGCGCAAATGCGTGACATCGGCCAGGGCATAGGTTAGCTGCTTGTCGCTCAAGGGACGGCGCGCCCAGTCGGTAAAGCGCGAGCCCTTGTCCACCCGTCCGCCGGTCAGGCGCTTGATGAGCGCTTCATAGCCCACCTGGTCGCCAAATCCGCACACCATGGCCGCCACCTGGCTGTCAAACAGCGGGTGGGGAATCCGCTGGCTGGCCTGAAAGAAGATCTCGATATCCTGCCGGGCCGCATGAAAAACTTTCAGGACATTCGAATTGCCCATCAGGTCATAAAACGCGGTAAGGTTGATCTGGTCCGAGAGCGGGTCAATGATCGCCTCGGCCCCGTCGCCCGCCACCTGGATAAGGCACAGCCTGGGCCAATAGGTTCGCTCGCGCATGAACTCCGTATCCACGGTAATAAATGCGCTTTTCCGCAATTTGTCACAGAGCGCTTCAAGCTCGCTGGTTCGTGTGATGATCTTCATGGGGGAGGTTATACTCCACTTGCCGCGTCATGTCGTGCATTTCCATGCAAACCGGATGAGAAAATCACATCTTTGCCGGTTTCATGCGCCCGGATTGGCTTGACAAATCGCTTCGCCCGTGCGTTTTTCGCGCAAACTGGAAAAACCCCATAAACTGCTGGAACGGATCATGACGCACACATACAGAACACATAATTGCGGCGCCTTGCGCAAGAGCGATGTCGGTACACAAGTCCGGCTTTCCGGCTGGGTGCACCGGGTGCGCGA
>CAZHLV010000037.1:0-13048 GCA_964533415.1 uncultured Hyphomicrobiales bacterium | reverse complement strand
TTCGGCCAATGTCGTGCGCGAGGTTTTGTTCGGGGTGGATCATGAATTGCTGCAAAATCTCATTATCGGTGCTGAATTTACGCTTACCGATACGCGGACGGTGGGGAGTTCGGCGCGCGATGTGGCTTATGCGCTTGATTTGAGCGCGGATTACCGTCTTAACCGCAAGGCGTCCTTGACGGCTCACCTGGTCCGGCGCGGTCAGAAGAGTACACGGGCTGGCGCCGATTATACCGAGCATACCGCGACAATCGGCTTGAACTTGCGCCTGTGAGGTCAGGAGGCAAGGGGAAGCTTGCGGGCATGATAGGCGAGGAAACGGGCCGCGCCTTCTTGTCCCATATAGCGGTTGAGAATGCGCTTATGGGCCTTGCGCAGATCCACCACGACCATGGCGTCTATGCAATTGCCGAAATTGCGGTCCACGTTGAAGCCCAGCATACGCCCGCCGATATTAAGATAATGGCGTATCAGCACCGGGGCGCCCTTGCCATCCTTTTCAAGGCAGGAGACGAGTTCCGATATGCCGCTGATCGAGCCCAGCCCGGTGAGGTCGGATTTGCGCCAGAGCGGGGATTGATGGCTGCGAAAGGGTTTGCGGGGCTTGATGTGCTTGCGCAGGGGGTCATCGAAATGATTGCAGCGGAGAAAATCGATCAGGAGTTGTTGCGATAGGGATGTATAGGCGTTGCTGATGCTTACCGGGCCGAACAGAACCGCGTATTGCGGGTTTTGCACCATGAATGCGCCGATCCCCTTCCACAGCAACATCATGGGGGTCATGCTTTTCTGGTAGTTCGTGCAGACAAATGAGCGACCAAGTTCAATTTCCGGGTTGAGCGCCTGCGGGAAGCTGCTTTTGAAGCGGAACAAGGACTGGCTGTAAAAGCCCTTGCGGCCATGCAGGCGCATGATTTCATCACCCAGTCCGAGCCGGTAGGCCCCGGCTATTTCGTGTGTTTCGCGGTTCCATAAAAAAAGATGACGGTACCAGCGATCGAAAAGGTCAAGGTCAACAGATTTTCCCGTGCCCTCGCCATTGGCGCGGAAGGTCAATTCGCGCAACCGGCCAATTTCCTTCAGGGTATTCGGAATCTGGCTTGCATGGGCGATATAAACATCCAGATTTGTGCTGCTGGCCAGCTTGCAGGCGGGGGAGAGATGGTGAATTTCATCAATCAGGAGGGATTTGGGCCGGGGCGCGATGAGGCAGGTTACATCGCCTGAAAGAGAAGCTGGTTTCGTGTTGCCGCACCGTCTTGTTCTCCGGCTCTTGAGCATGTGGGACCGAAGCCGCAGATATTTTGCAATTTCGTTGTCATTGCCGATTTTGAGAAGGCGGGGGCTTGCCAGGGGTGGGCCGATCCACAGGTGAATTTTACGTCCCGCCTTGTTGAGTACCTCGCGGGGGTAAAGGGCGGTGCGCAGGCGTGGGTGAAGTTTTCCCAATGCATGAAAAAGCAGGCTGTTGCGCCCATCAATGAAAACCGGAACGGTTGCAGCCTTGCTCAGGCGGATCAGCCTTGCAATGCTTTTATCCCATTTGCCCTCGGTTATGCGCAAGGTTCCGGGCTGGAAGGCGGCAACGTCGCCAGCGGGGAAAATAATCAATGCTCCTTGGTTTTTCAGCCAGTCCAACGCCTCGCGCATGGTCCGGGCGTTGTACCGCGTGGCGGTTTGCGAGGGATAGGGATTAACGCTGATGAAGCTGGATGAAAGCTCGGGGATACGCGCCAGCAAGGCGTTGGCTACCACCTTTACATCCTTGCGGCGCTGGCGCAGCAGGTGGAGCAGCACCAATCCCTCAACGCCGCCAAAGGGGTGATTGGCCAGAATCAGAAGCGGGCCGGTTGCGGGGATGTCCGGGAGGCTCCCGCCCATGAGCTGGTGCGAGATATCATAATGGGCCAGGACATTGGCCGCAAAAGCCTCTGGCGTATCGGATGGTGGCAAGTTGGCATAGGTCCGTGCCATGCCGCCCAGACCAGTGAGTTTTTCAATGCTTTTCAACAGGACCCTGGTTCCATAATGGCCGTTCTTGAAAAACGCGGTGTCGGTGAGGCGGAAGGGGTTGCCCGATTTGGCTGGGTGCGCCGGGTTGTTGAAATTTTCCGGGGGAAACAATGGCGCCTCCCTTGTCTTGCTATTCCAGCATGCCCAGGGCATGCA
This sequence comes from uncultured Hyphomicrobiales bacterium, assembly GCA_964533415.1. GTDB lineage: Bacteria > Pseudomonadota > Alphaproteobacteria > Rhizobiales > BM303 > BM303. Next base: position 10,879 of record CAZHLV010000037.1, on the reverse strand, counting down.
TGTAAAGATCGAGAATGGCTTCTTGCTCCTGGCGCTCGCTTTGTTCAATCTTGCGAATTCCGATCAGCTTGCGCAGGGCCTTGACATCAAAGCCATTGCCCTTGGCCTCGGCATAAACTTCGCGGATATCGGCTGCCAGTGCGGCTTTTTCCTCTTCAAGCCGCTCAATCCTTGCAACAATGCTGCGTAACTGGTCCTTGGCCGCGCCCAAATCATTCATTTTCAGGTCCTTCTCGTTCTCATCAGTGGTTTTGTAAATATCAGCCGGAATGGCGAATCTGGTTCAGTCCGGGGGTTTTCAGGATATCCTGCATCATCACGCCAAGGCGCTGCGCCCATTTATGAACCCCTTCGGCTGTATTGATCTGATCCTGCCGGATTTCGATCAGGGAATGGGCCAGTCCGCGCCGTGTGCCGTGCTGGTTCATGCAGTCTCCTTCAAGTTCGCCGGAATAGGGGACATTATCATCGGTGATAATGCCGGTTTGGGCGCGCAGGGCGCGGAGCATCGGCTCGGGAAGCCGGGCATCCTTGTCCCATAAAATCGTGGCATGCCAGGGGCGCGGGACATCTTTCCAGAACGGGGTAAAGGAGTGCACCGATAATATGGCCGGCGGTTTGCCCATGGCGATTCCCCGGTCAAGAATTTCATCGATCTTCTCGTGATAAGGGCGGTAATACCGGGCTATGCGGATGCGGGTTTCGTTCTGGTCAATATTGCGATTGCCGGGAATGACCGCTCCATCTGACAATTTCATAATCATGGTGGGGTCATCGGCGCCGCGGTTAAGATCGATCAGGAGGCGTGAATAGCGGCCAAGAAGCGCTGGAACCCCCAGTATTCCGGCAAGCTGGCGAACCACTTTGGCGGCGCCGATATCATAGGCGATATGACGTTCGAACTGCTCGGGGGGGAGCCCAAGATGGTTATAATGTTCCGGGATCTTGTTGCTGGCATGGTCGCACAGGATCACCAGTCCCTTGCCCAAATCCCCCGTGATATACTCGTAGGGCATATCTTCGGCTTTGCCGGCGGGCGGGGTTGGCAAGGTTTCATTTGAAGGATGAACGGATTCAAACATGGCGCTAATATACCAGTCTCGATGAAGGATTCCACTGTGAAGAGGTGAAAAAGGAACAATTTGAACATGAATGAGGAAATGCGTTCTTTTTTGCTGGACCTGTTTCTTGAAGCGGTTCGGGTGGTCAAGGCGGGAAATTGCCTGCCGCCCCATTTGCCGCCCATCCCGCGCGGTGGCCGGTTGATTGTTCTGGGAGCGGGCAAGGCGGCGGCGGATATGGCGGCGGTGGCCGAGGCGTATTACCGGGCCGAGCTTGGCGAGGAGGTTGCGGAGCAGGTCTGTGGTCTTGTCATTACCCGTTATGGGCACGGCGCTCCCACATCGTGCATCGAGGTTGTGGAGGCGGGGCATCCGGTCCCGGATATGGCGGGGCTGAAGGCTGCAAAACGGTTGTTTGGCCTTGCAGCCGGGGCCGGGAAACATGACCTGGTGCTGTTTTTGCTCTCGGGCGGTGGTTCGGCGCTTTTGACCATGCCGCGCCGGGGGGTGAGCCTTGAGATGAAACAGCGGGTGATCGGTGATCTGATGCGCAAGGGGGCGGGCATTGCCGAGATGAACTGCGTGCGCAAGCATCTTTCGGATATCAAGGGCGGCAAGCTGGCGCTGGCGGCGGCCCCGGCGCGGATTCTCACGCTGGCGATTTCCGATGTGGCGGGAGATGATCCGGGGGTGATTGCCTCGGGGCCCAGCGTTTATGACGAGACCACGGCCCGGCAGGCTTATGAGATCTTGCAAAAATACGAGATTGTGGCGTGCCGCCAGCTTGGGTTTTTGCTTGAAAGCGAATCAAAACCCGGTCGGGCGGCATTTTCCCATGCCGAATATGTGCTTGTTGCCCGCCCCGTTCAGGCGCTTGAGGCGGCGGCGGCATTGGCGCGTGCGCGTGGCTGGCAGGTCCGTATTCAGGGTGATGCGCTTGAGGGGAATGCTGTGGAGCTGGCGCGCGCTCATGCGGCGGAAATCCTTGGGGAAAATCCGGGGCAAAAGGGTGTGGTTTTGCTCTCTGGCGGGGAGGTAACCGTGACGTTGACAGGAACAGGGAGAGGCGGACCCAACCAGGAATATGCACTGGCGCTGGCTTTGGCGCTTGAGGGGGCGGATGGGATTCATGCGCTGGCCTGTGATACCGATGGCAATGATGGCGGTCGGGGGCGGGCGGATGATCCGGCCGGGGCGATCATCAGCCCATCAACCCTTTTGCGGGCGGTTGAGGCGGGGCTTGACCCTGTTGCCTGTCTGGCAAATAATGATTCGGGCGGATTTTTTGTTGCTCTTGGAGATCTCGTGCAGATTGGCCCGACATTGACAAATGTGAATGATTTTCGCGCCATCTTGCGCCGCCCCTGAGGCAAAAGGGGCAAGGGCAATCGCATGATATTTGGGGAAGCATTTCAACAGCATTTTCACCCCAAAACATGAAATGCTATAATATATTCAAATACATGTGAAAAAAACAAATTCGTCATTCCTGCCTTCGCAGGAATGACGACCGAAAACTACGGAATTTCGCGGTTTATTTCATGCGACTGCCCTTCAAAAGGGGCTGGTTTGTCTGGCTCAGAGTGCTATTTATATGCGATGAATCGCTTAAATATCTCATCTTTGGTCTTCCAGCGCTCATTTTTGGCGGCGAGTGTATTGTGTTTGTCATACTTTATGCTTATGCCAGAGCCAGCCTTGGCTGATCTGAAAGTTTGCAACCAGACCAAAAGCCGGGTCGGCATTGCTATCGGTTACAAGTCCTCCACCAAATGGACAAGCGAGGGGTGGTGGAATCTGAAACCGGGCAAATGTGATAAAATCCTGAAAGGCGAGCTTAATGGCCGCTTTTATTATATCCATGCCGTTGATTACGATCAGGGCGGATCATGGAGCGGCAAGGCGTTTTTATGCACGCGTGATACGCTGTTCACCATTACGGGAACAAAAGATTGCGCCAAACGCGGCTATCGGCGGACAGGGTTTTTTGAAGTGGATACGGGCAATGAATCGGACTGGACCGTCAATTTGACGGGGAGTGAAAACGAAGAGGCCAAGTGAGAATGAAACGCTCAAGATGCGTTCGGATTATAGCGACGCTGGGGCCTGCCTCTTCGTCGCGGGAAGTTATCGAGCAGATGTTTGATGCGGGTGCGGATGCGTTCCGGATCAATATGAGCCATACGCCGCACGATCAGCTCCGGGCCTATCACCGCATGATTCGCGATGTGGAAACCCGCAAAGGACGGCCTATAGCTGTTTTAGTCGATTTGCAGGGGCCAAAGCTGCGAATCAGCGCCTTTGAGAAGGGACGTGTGAAATTGCGCAAGGGGGCGCGTTTCACGCTCGATAAATCCATGGTCAAGGGCGATGAAACCCGGGTGCGCCTGCCGCATCCGGAAATCTTCCGGGCGGTTGAGCCGGGGCACCGGCTGCTTGTGGATGATGGCAAGGTGGAACTGAAGGTTATCGCCAGCAAGCCGGACGAGATTGTAACGGAAGTTGTTGTTGGGGGGAAAATCTCCGATCGCAAGGGGGTTTCGCTGCCCGACACCATGCTGCCGCTCAGCGCCATGACGGAAAAAGACCGGATTGACCTGGAATTTGCCGTTGATATCGGCGTCGACTGGATTGCGCTTTCGTTTATCCAGCAATCAGCCGATGTAGCGCAGGCGCGCAAGCTGGCGCAGGGGCGCGCGGCGATCATGGCGAAGATTGAAAAACCTTCCGCGCTTTCGCATCTGGAGGAGATCCTGGAGCTTTCCGACGGGCTTATGGTGGCGCGCGGTGATCTTGGCGTGGAGATGCCGCTGGAGGAAGTGCCGGGGATTCAAAAACAGATTACCCGCCTGGCGCGCCGGGCGGGCAAGCCGGTGGTGGTGGCTACCCAGATGCTGGAATCGATGATTTCAGCGCCGGTGCCGACGCGGGCGGAAGTTTCGGACGTGGCCACGGCGGTTTTTGAAGGGGCCGATGCGATCATGCTGTCGGCAGAATCTGCTGTTGGTGAATATCCGGTCAAAAGCATTGCAATGATGGACAAGATTGCCCGTTCGGTTGAATCCGATCCCAATTTTGATGGTATCGTTCATGCCCAGCGGGCCGAACCGGAAGCCACCAGCGCCGATGCGATCAGCGCCGCGGTGCGGATGATTGCCGAAACGCTCAACCTGGCGGGGATCATCTGCTATACCTCGTCAGGCTCAACCGCCTTGCGGGTGTCGCGCGAGCGTCCGCAAATTCCCATTCTGGCGCTGACCCCGATTATCGAGACCGGCCGGCGGTTGGCCATTGTCTGGGGGCTTCACTGCGTGCTGACCGGTGATCCTGAAACCCTTGATGACATGGTCAAGCGGGCTTGCCGCTTGAGCTACCAGGAAAATTTTGCCACCACGGGTTCGCGAATCATCATTACCGCCGGTGTGCCGCTGGGCTCGCCCGGCGCGACAAACATGCTGCGCATTGCCTTCGTCGGTCAAAACGGGGTTGATCTGGCCGGGTAATTTCAGATGGCCTGACCGTTAACCTTCTGGTTCAGATCCTCGATGATCTGCTTGAGTCCCGGGAGCTGCGGGTAGAGCGCATAGGCCTTTTTGAAGGCGTTGAGGGCTCCGCTTTCGTCTCCCAGTTCTTTCAGGATGATTCCCAATTGCGAGAGAGCATCAAAATGCCCCGGTTCAATCTCCAGCACCTTGCCGACATCATGCAGGGCGCGGCCATATTCACCCATCTGCAATAAAGCACTGGCCCGCCAGTACCAGCCTTGCGCGTAATCGGGTGCGATTTCCGAGACGGCGCCAAGAATATCAATGGCAGTCTCGTAGTCCTTGGCCTTGGTGAGGGTGTTTGCGCGCGTCATGAGCAGGTTGATGGTCGGGCTGGGAGATGCTCGCCATAAATTGCGCATGGCATCGGCCAGAACCCGGGCCGTATTGACGTTTTGCGCCGCTTTCAGGCGTGCAGACAGCGCCTTGAGCAAGGTGTCGCGCTCGGATGCTTTTTGCTTGTCCAGCTTGAACTGGAGGTATCCAGGTTGCAGCACGGACATATCCGTGCCGGAATCCATCAAGATCTCCGGTTGCACAAGGGACAACAAAATCATACTCGCATGCAGCATCACGCCAGCATAGCGTCAAACGGGGAATTTGCGAAATACAAGATCAGGCAAAACCATCTCACCCCTGGCAGGTCAGGTTCTTAACCCTGGCGCGCCTTGAAACGGGGATTGGTCTTGTTGATAACGTAAAGGCGGCCACGGCGACGCACAACACGGTTGTCACGATGCCGCCCACGCAGCGACCTGATTGAATTACGGATCTTCATAGCTAACTCCTTCACCTGCCCGGGGCAGGCGATCCAGCCAACCGGTTAACGGCATTTGTACATGTAAAAACGCGGCGGAACATACGCGCTCCGCGCCTCGGTGTCAACTGTGGACAGCATGGAAAAACATGGTATTCATACGGCCCTGATGGTGTGATTGATACAGGTTTTCCCGGTTCAGGAAAAGAGATTTTTATGGAACTTGCCATTACCGTTTCCGTGATAGCTGTTGCCATGGGACTTGTTATATATCTGACCTGGCTTGAAAAACGCCCTGTCGAAATTGGCCGAACCCGCCTTGTTCCACTCACACCGGTGCTTTTCCTGTGTGTTTTGATCCTTATCATGGGGCTGGCGCACTTGGTTTCGCTGCTGACCGGAACGCCCTATATGGGGCGCATGGGACGATTTTAGACAAGGCAGGGAAATTACGGGAATATTTACCATCTCACTTAAGTCTCGTTTAGCACCATTTTTATATAGTGAACTTCAAGAAATTGCGCAGAACGTGCAAGACGCTGGTAAATTTGAGAAATTATTTGTCCAAAGAATATAATATTTCCGATATTTCATTCTTGGTTATCGATGATTGCAAGCATATGCGCTTGATTGTCAGGGCGATGCTGTCCCGGTTTGGCGTCAGGAAAGTGATAGAGGCTTCTGACGCGATTGAGGCCCTGGAGCTTCTGAAAACCAATTCCGTGGATTTTGTCATTGTCGATCAGCAAATGGAACCGCTTGATGGTCATGAATTTGTCCGCCTTGTGCGCACGGCCGGGGATAGCCCCAATCCCTTTATCCCGATTGTCATGCTCACGGCCCATACCAAGCGCGAAACGGTTGTGCAGGCGCGTGATGCTGGCATAACGGAGTTTCTGGGCAAACCGGTCTGCGCCAAGGACCTGTATTTGCGGATTATCGAGACGCTCGATCATCCTCGCGAGTTCATTCGCTCATCGAGCTATTTTGGTCCGGATCGCCGTCGCTCTTTGGGTAATAATTACAAGGGGCCGGAACGGCGCCGAAGCGTGTTCAGAATTTGATATGACCTGCACCAGGAACTGCTCCGGTTGCGTGCTGGCCTGAGTGTTCTCATAACAATTCCAGGTAAGATATACTATATATTAGTAATATCTAATAACAATCATTGACTTGATTCACTGAAATCCACGTGTTAAATACATGCTCTTCAATAATGGGGGCATAAACAAATGGTTTATACTAAAAAACACCCGGCGCTGTTGATAATCGGCGTCATCTTTCTGGCTTTGGCGTTTTTGACGGCAAATGGCTATCTGGATGCCTGGAATCATTATATTCACAACAAGAAATATCTCGGCGAAGTTGTCGGGATGGGGTACGCATTTGGCGGTATCGGCATTCTTGTCGGGGCCTGGCATTTGTGGGGGCGGCATGAAGAGGGTAACCTTGACTATTACCTATCCACCATTGCCGGGGCGTTGTTCATCTTGTTGATTGCCATGTTGATTCGCTGGTATGCGGCGCCGCTGGTGGCTGTAATCAGCAAGTCTTTTGGGCCGGTTATGGGAGATAAACCCATACACAAGGTTTTGGGGCTTAACTATGTGGTCCTGGGCATTCTGGCCGGGATTGTCGTGGTGAATGTTTTCAAGGTTCCCGAATGGGCCGAGAACGGGGTCCGGCTTTCGCGGCTGGGGCTGAAGACCGGCGTGATCTTGCTGGGAACATTGTACAGCTTTGCCGAGTTGCAGCAGCTTGGCAAGCTTTCCGTTATCATGGTCGGTTTCTTTGTTCTGGGCTCGGTTGGTCTGGTGCTGATGCTGGGGCGCATGCGCAATATTCCCAATTCCATGGGCGGGGTGCTTTCCGCCGGAATGGGGGTCTGCGGGGTCTCCGCCACGGTGGCCTCGGCGCCGGTAGTGCAGGCCAAGTCGGTCGAGATTGCCTATACGATTGGCACCATCTTGCTCTGGGGCGTGGGCTGCATGTTCCTGTTCCCGGTTATCGGCAACATGCTTGACCTGGGGCATATCCAGTTTGGCGCCTGGGCCGGGACTGGCATTTTGAACTCCGCCCAGGTGGCGGGCGCGGCGCTGGCCTATCAGCCTGATGGTATCGAAACCCTGAAAGTTGCTGAAATTTTCAACATTACCCGGGTGCTGTTCTTGCCCATCATCGTGTTGTGGCTGGCCGTCTGGTATGTCAAGCGCGAAGGCGAGAGTTCGGGCGGCAAGGTCAATGTCGGCAAGGTGGTTTTCGAGAAATTCCCGGTTTTCGTGCTTGGTTTCATCTTGATGTTTGCCCTGTCCTCTACGGGCGCCTTTGCGCCGCCGAACCATTACAAGGGCAAGTATTTTGACAACACCAATGTCAAGGCTTCCAAGATGCTTAAAGATGAGCAAATCGCCAAGCTGAAAGCCGAAGCAGGCAAGCTGCAACGTGCTGACCGCAAGGCGGCCTTGGCCAGGTTGATGGAAAACCGCAAGATCATGAGCCTTGAAGATGATGCGGTGATCCGCGGGCTGGTGAACTCCAAGATCATGTCAAAAGGCAATAACAAGATCCTGAAAGCGGCCCACAAGGCGGTGCGTCATACCGCCAAGAAGGTGAAAAAGTTCCGCCAGTGGATTACCTTGCTGTTTGCTTTTGGCCTCACCGGGCTGGGGATGCAGATTACCTTCTCCGCCATCAAGCAGGCGGGCGGGCAGCCGCTGGTTATCGGCGGTATCGTCGGGACCCTGAAAGCTGTCCTTTCACTCGTTGTCATCGTGCTGTTCGTGCACGAATCCATCTAGGGGAGATCACGAAATGAGTAAACATGACTCGCAGGATATCGACCTGCAAGAAGAAGCCGGCGCTAAGTTTCACCGGGGTTCGGCCCTGTCGATTTTTGGCTCTGACCGGCGTGAGGATTTCCTTGCCCTGTTCTTTGCCATGCTGATCGCTCTTGGTGTCTATGTCCTTATTCCTTAGGGGTCAGGCATAATCGCAAAACAGGACCCGGCGTTTGCGCAAAGCCGAACGCCGGGTTTATTTTGTTCTTTTCAAACTACCGACCTTTGAAATACAACATTCTCATGCAAGTAAAACATATCATCCTGGCCTCTCATGGCACTGTTGGCGCTGTTGCGGCTGAAAATGCGGCGCTTGAACTGGCGGCTGAAAATGCCGCCAGCCTGCATCATTTGCTGGTGGTTCCCGATTTCTGGAAAGGCATGATGGGAGATGACTGGCTTAACAATGCCGTCACCCAGATTCGTTTTGGCCAGTATGTCGAAAACCAGATTGCCAGTGAAACGGCAGAAGAGATTTTCCGGGTGGAAAACGAAGCCGGGGCGCGTGGGATCGAGTACAGCCATATCATTACTCTTGGCAAACCGGAGATTTGCCTGATCGAGGCCTGTGCTGAAGGTGAGTATGATCTGGCGGTGATCGGCGCGCCGCGCCCCAAGGGAACGGCAGGGTTTTCATCGCGGATGAAACTTGACCCCCTGCTGCGGGCCCTGAAAACGCGCCTGTTGATTATCCCCTATCCTGAAACATGAGTTCGAGGGAAAACCGTGAAGAGGCCGCAGATGAGGCCTGGGTAACCATACAGACCCCCTTGCCGCGGGACTGGATGGAAGCGTTTATTGCCGATGTGGAACGCGTCTTTCGCATCAATTCCCTCATGGAATTTTCCCGCTGGGGAAAATCAGGGGCAGGGCAATACCAGATTGCCGGGAAGAATTTAAGCAATGGCAAGCCTTTTGACATGACGATTACCGTTGAACAGGTTCCGGGCGGCATTGTCGTTTATTACGCGGAGGGCTTGAAAACCTCGACCCGTGTAACTCTTGATCCAGAACCGGGTAGTTTCACCATCCGGGATGATTACAGCGCCGTTTCGCGCAAAGAGCGTGAAGCACGGCTTGACGAGGTGGATAAAAGCCTTGTTCAATGGGGGCATGATCTGCACCGGTATCTGAAGAACTGGAAGCGGTATGCCTTTTTGCCCGGTTACCACTGGTATATGCGCCGTTTCTGGCAACCCTTGAAACCTTCCACGCGGCGTATCTGCGCCATGTTAATCATGGTGACGGTGGCAGAATTTATCCTGTTCCTGGCGGTATTCAGCGTCTTCTGGCTCGAACTTGACCGCTTTTTGGATTGACGGTTGGTGTTCTTCTGAACGGGAGGTGATGGTGGGTGCGGCTGGGATTGAACCAGCGACCCCTACGATGTCAAGGGAAGTCGGAAAAATCAGAAACAATAAACCCAAATAATAACAATCGGTTATGAGTCGTGCTGATTTGTGCAATATCACTGTTTGCGCGTGAGGTCGGGCTTTGCCTAAAAAAATTTCCATATGCAAAAGTGGTGCTCAGCAGGAAATATTGGCAGTGTCCCCTTGCTGAAAAATAATTCAACATTTATCACATCAATTCAATCGGAAAATTGATTGTCTATCGTATTTTTCCAACTGGATATCATACAATTTTGTCCTGCTTTTGCATCAAGATTGATCGTTTATGAAAAATAAAACCCCGCCGAGAAGCGGGATTTCAGAAGCCTGGGGAAATAAGAGTGAGGCTATGTTTACCCGGCTTCCATCATAAGGTTTGAACTGGCGAGACTCAAATGAACAGGGCGGCAGAAGAGCTGAATATCACATATCTTCTGGCTAGTATTTATAGCCTTTTTATTTGTTATCGGAATCGGTCATATGGACAAGAAATACATTTTGGCGAATTTCTTCTGCGGTCACATTTTCAAACCGATTCAGGCAGTTCGCTAAGGTTCTGATCTTCCCGTTAACTTCATGCAACGCAAGATGCGGGAATCTGTGCTGATTATGCTTATTTCCCGTTTTACTCCCCGGAATATAAGCTCCGGTCCACTTGTTAAGCTTTCTCCATCTGGACCTGAGACCGCCGCACAGCTTTTTACCCGGTAAAGGTGCCCGCCTATCTTCATCTGTGGCAAGATGATCGAATACATGCGCCGCTATGCGATCCGATGCAAACTCATCCGTCCTTACATGCGCAAATTGCCCAGCGACATCCAGTTGCTTCTGATTGCGGGGAATGGTTTGGGATGTACAAAGTCTCGTTTTTAAAAGCGCAATAAGCTCAGTATCAGATTTCGCGGCAAGACTAAGCATATTCGATAGCTTAACCTCCCCCTTATCCGAAGAAACAGGCTGGTAGGATATGGATTGCCGGTTCAGTAAAAAGGCCTCCACGCCTGTTGAGCAACTGTTATGGACCATGGCCTTTGCCGCAAGCAGCCAGGCGATGACATTGGCTTCGTGCAGGACATGAACATTCTGCAAGTTTTCCGCCAGTTTATTCCATACCTCATGATCCTCGGATGGATGGGGCCGCACGATAATGTTGTTATCTGGAAATTCTTCCGCCAGTCTCGGAACAAGTTTAAGAAACTCTTTGAACATCTTTTCACGATGCTGCCAGATCTCATGCATCGTATCACTAAGCGCATTTCCTGAAACCATTCCGGTGGTTTTCTGTTTT